>NZ_JBFEKM010000106.1:0-14843 GCF_041552635.1 Sulfitobacter sp. | reverse complement strand
CCCGCGTGATGATCCCATAGGCTGTCATCGTGTCGACGTAGCCCGGTCGACCTACCCATTGCAGCGCTGTCATAATCGCCGCCGATCCAAGCGCCAGCCCGATGAAGTTTAGGCTTAGTGGTGCGCCCAGTGCGACGATCCGCCCCCATTTTCTGCACAACAAATGGGACAGCAGGGTCGCAGAGTATCGGTAACCGCTTCTTTGGTGTCGGTCAGGATCAGGACTTTGGATTCGTGTTTGCGAAAAAGTCGGTCGATAAATGACATTCAGCATTCCATACAGTGCGGTATCTATGCACCACACCCGCTCGATCACTGTGAGTCCCAAAAGAGCTATACATTTTGCTATACAAAACAAAATACAGGCGAAAAAATATTTCGCCTTATTTCAACAACTTATCAATATAATATGATATAATGGCGGACAGACAGGGATTCGAACCCTGGAGACGGTCTCCCGCCTACACACTTTCCAGGCGTGCGCCTTCGACCACTCGGCCACCTGTCCGTAAGCGGGTGTTTAGCGTGAGCAGCGGTCCGGGTGCAAGGGGTAAAACGCGTGAATTTCAACAAGCTGCCTAGCTGTCGAGATGTACATAGATCCGACGGTTATCTCTGCCCTTTTTCTCAATCTTACCAAGGCGCAAGGCCCCTATTTCACCCGTGCGTGCGATATGGGTACCGCCACAAGGTTGCAGGTCGATCCAGCTGGACTGATCCCCGATCTGGACCAAACGCACGCGTTCGACCGTCTTGGGCGGCTTGACGGCCATGGTTTTGATCATTTCCGGGGAGGCGGCAAGTTCGGCTTGGGTGATCCAACGGTCGCTGACCAGCAAATCAGCCGTGACGAAATTATTCAACGCGGCCTCGATGCCATCGCGATCGTCGGGCGCTTCGGGCATGTCGAAATCAAGCCGGCCCTGCCGCGCCGATATCTGCCCCCCCGTCACGCCAAAAGGCACCACGACCGAAAGCAGATGCAGCATCGTGTGGACGCGCATATGGCGGTGACGACGGTCCCAGTCGAGACTTTGCGTGAGGTGGGTGCCGATCGTGGGTAAAGACAACGGTTCGGCGGGCACCAGAACAATATCATCGCCCTGCCCCTTTACCGTTGTGGCAATCGGCATGCGCTGACCATCCCAGGTCAGCCAGCCGCTATCGCCCGGTTGCCCACCACCGGTTGGATAAAAAATAGACCCGTCCAGCACAATTCCACCTTCTTCGGTGATGCCGGTGACCCGTGCGGGTGCGTCGCGCAGATAGGTGTCCTCGAGGTAAAGCTGCCGGGTCATGCGGTCGATTCCGTCCCTTCGGGCACGTCGTTTTCAGTATGCTCCGGGGTCAGGTTATCCATCTTTTCAACAGTCAGGTTATCTGTGGTTTCTGTGGTTGGTGGCGATACAACAGGCCCCGGTCGCAGCGCTTCGGGATTGCGAAGCCAGATGTCGCGCTGCGCAAAGGGTACTTCGATGTTTTCTTCGGCGAAACGCGCAGCGATGGCATGGTTGATGTCACTTTTCACGTTCATCATCCAATTCACATCTCGCAAGAATGCACGGATTTCGAATTCAAGCGCATCTGCCCCGAAATTCAGAAACAACACGTTGGGCGCGGGATTTGCCAGCACCATGGGCTGGGCTTCGGCAATCTCGCGCAGGATCGCGTCGACCTTTTTGGTATCTGTGCCATAGGCCACGCCGACAGGCACCAACACGCGGCCCACGGTATTGCCGCGGGTAAAGTTGGTGACCGTCCCGCTGACCAGATCAGCGTTGGGCACGATCACATCCGTGCGGTCAAAGGTTTCGATCCGGGTTGAACGGACCGAGATGTCGCGCACATAGCCTGATTTGCCGCCGACTTCGATCCAGTCCCCTTCGGATATCGGGCGTTCAATCAGCAAAATGATGCCCGAGACAAAGTTGCTGACGATGTTCTGAAGGCCGAAACCGATACCAACCGACAGCGCCCCCGCGACAATCGCCAGCGAACTTAGATCAATGCCGGCCCCGGTGATTGCAGCCAGTGCCGCCAGAAAAATCCCGACATAGCCCAACCCTGACAGCAACGCATTTTGTCCGCCGATATCGATCTGGGTTTTTGGCAAGACATTGCTGCGCAATGTGCCTTGCAACAGACGCGTGATCAGATAGCCGATTGCAAAAATGATCGCAAAGGTCAGCAGGTTTGTGGGCGAAATACGGGTGTCGCCGACGGCAAAACCGCGCGCAAAGGCGGTCCAGATTTCGGTCAGATCGGCAACCCGTGCCCCCCAGATCAACGCAAGGGCTGGCATCGCACAAAGTAACAGGACCAGACCAAAGAACACCGGCATCAGCGCATCGCGCGCCGCAATCCCCTGCCCCGTGATGGCACCGTAAACATCTGCCGAAAACCGCTGCAACGCCATGACCAGACCCAAAATGACCAGCGTGGTGACATATGGCCCCAAAATAGCATCAGCGAGGTCTTGATAGCCAAAGGCGAACAGCACCGGAGAGAGCAGCGCCACAGCGATTGCACCCAGCCCCAGACTGCGCACAAACCGCGCATGGGTCGAACTGCGCGTCGGCAGATCGGGATCTTCGGCGTCGTCTTGGGCATCGGTATAGCTGCGCAAAATCTGACCGATGCGGAACAGCGCCACGCTGATCAGAAACGCAAAAGGGAATCCGACCACAGCGCGGGTCGCTGCCGATGGTGTGTCGAATGAAAGGACCTTCGAGGTGACAATCGATACGATCATCACCAAAGTGATGCCGCTGACATAGAAACGCGCTTTGCGGCGCTGATCTTCTGGCAGCAACAACAAGGCCTCTTCGTCGTCACGCGAAAAGACCCGTTCGGACACCCAGCGAAAGCCTAAAGTCAAGACCCCGATCAACGGCAGCAGACCAATGACTTCGGTACTGCGTACGCCCAGATAGCCGGTCTTGCGCGCTGCAATCACCAGCAAGAATACACCGCCCAGGGGTAGAAAAATCCGCAAAAGCGACACAATAAAGCGCCAGATCCCCAATCCGCGCGCCTTGTGGCGGCGCAGGCTGTTGACGATCATCAACGCCCAGCGACGCCCGCGAAACAGCAGCAACAGTCCCAGTATCGTCGTGAAAACAACCAATGGCAGATTTGAACGCAGCTCGTCCATCTGCTGTTGGTTACCAACCGCGCCCCGGTCGATCCAGATGGCGGCAAAGGATTGGTCCAGCTCGCGAAATGCAGGGGCCCAGTGAACCGGATTTAACGGCGACGGCGTGGAGCTGAGCAGTTTTTCGGTTTGCCGATCGCGGATGATCTGATCGATCTCGCGGATCAACCCGTCAGCACGGGCATAATCCCGTTCAGCAATCTGTACCGGTGCCAGCAAAGCATTCAACTGTTGGGTCAGATCTTCGCGGGTCTTGGCGACCTCCGGTGCTTCGGGGTCGGCATTTTCGCCTTCGGGGGCCGGGGTCAGGGCAGTAATCTGCTGGCGCAGCGTCGCGATACGTTCGGCATTTACACCCCGCGCCGCGTCGAATTCGGAGCGGAAATCCGCGATCCGCTTGCGCAGGTTTTCCAAAACCTCGTCGGTACCGGTACCTTCGTCCACCACAGCCTCGGCGCGGGTGGCGACGTTTTCCCACACCTCAACGTTTGGGGTGGCATCGCCTTGGGCGACCAACGGCGCGGCCAAAAACAGAGCCAGAAACAGCCCGGCACATACGGCCCTGAACTGACGGATCATTGGTCCTCGAACACGCCTGGGATCGACATCGGTGCGCGTTCCAGCCAACTTGGCGTTGGCAGACCTTTTTCGCGCAGGAAATCGGGGTTGAACAACTTGGACTGATAGCGCGTGCCGAAATCGCACAAGATGGTCACGATGGTATGACCCGGACCCATTTCACGGGCCAAGTGGATCGCACCGGCCACGTTCACGCCAGACGACGCGCCAAGGCACAGACCTTCGTGTTGCAGCAGATCAAAGACAATCGGCAGCGCTTCGGCATCAGGGATATTATAGCTGAAATCGGGCGTGAACCCTTCGAGGTTCTTGGTGATCCGCACCTGCCCGATGCCTTCGGCAATGGAACCGCCTTCGGCAACAAGCTCTCCGGTGGTGTAATAGCTGTGCAAGGCCGCGCCATCGGGGTCCGCCAAGGCGATTTTCACGCCCTTGGGTTGCAGCGCCATGCCGATCCCGGCAAGCGTCCCACCCGACCCTACGGCACAGCAGAATCCGTCGACCTTGCCATCGGTTTGTTCCCAAATTTCGGGGCCGGTGGTTTCGATATGGGCCTGACGGTTGGCAACATTGTCAAACTGGTTGGCCCAGATCACGCCTTCATTGGTTGTGCGCGCAAGCTCGTTCGCGAGGCGTTCGGAATAGCGCACAAAGTTGTTGGGGTTGCGGTACGGTGCGGCAGGCACCTGCACCAGTTCCGCCCCTGCAAGGCGCAGCATGTCTTTCTTCTCTTGGCTTTGGGTCTCGGGAATGACGATGACGGTCTTGAACCCCATCGACGCACCGACCAACGCCAGCCCGATGCCAGTATTGCCCGCCGTGCCTTCGACGATGGTGCCGCCGGGTTTCAACGTGCCCTTGGCAATCGCGTCGCGGATGATGAACAGCGCCGCACGGTCCTTGACCGACTGGCCGGGGTTCATGAATTCGGCTTTGCCATAAATATCGCAGCCGGTTTCCTCGCTCGCCTTGCGCAGACGGATAAGAGGTGTGTTACCGATGGCCTGCGCCAGATCAGATGCGACGTGCATGGGGTGCTCCTAAATCAAGTTCCCTATGGTGTAGCGAGCGGCGCGCGCAATCTCAAGCGGTCGCGGTGTCGTGCAAGCCAATAGGCGGCAATTACCAAGGGGGAATTGGCGGCTTGCAGCGTATCAACCATATCCATCAGCGCCTCAAACGACAGCAGGTGTGACCGGATGTCTTCGTCTTCGGTGTCAAGGCCGCCGACGCCAGTGACCTTGTCCGGCAAATCGGCTATCCCGACATAGATGTAGAAAAATTCGGTTGAACATCCCGGGGATGCATAAACTTCGGCCACCTTTTCAAGTGCTTGTAGGTCGATGTTGGCTTCTTCTTTGCTTTCGCGGTGGGCCGTCTGTTCCGGCGTTTCGCCCGGATCGACCCGCCCGGCGATGGGTTCAAACTGCCAAAGTGCACGATCCCCGCGCGCCACCGGCCCCATGCGCATCTGTTCCACCAGAAGCACCCGGTCGCGCAACGGATCATAGGGCAACACCAATGCCGCATCCGAGGCCAGAAATACCGCACGTACCAGCGTATCGGACATCGCGCCGTCAAAGCGTTGATGGCTAAGGTGATATTCATTCAACGCAAAGTAATTCGTGTAAACGCGGTCAATGCGGTCGATGTCCACTTTGCCGTGCAAGGTCCCCTGCCCCTGCTGCGACTGCGCCGCATTCACCATCGCGGCGGCGCGCATCCGGATCATCGGGAACATCCCGGCCACCTGATCAACCGAATATTTACCCAGATAATCCATGACCTCTTGCGCGGCAAAACAGCTTAGCGCTGCCCAATCTGCCTGCCACTGCGGCAAGGACCATGGGCCTTTGGTGGTCCAAAGCCCCTCTTGCGGGAAATAGACCTGCGCCACTTCCCCGCTTTGCAGCGTCACATCGCGCAGATCATATGCAAAGCTGCCTTCGTAGAAATCAAGTCGTTCAATGTCTTGGGGGCTAAGCCCTTTGACAAGCACACCTTCAGCCAAGCCACCGGGCTGGGGAACGATGCACGGAAAAGGCCCTTCGGTAACGACAAGAACCGCATGGTCGGGCAACAGGTCCGGCACCACATCAATATCACCCGCCGGACGGCCAAGGACGATCTCAAGCAGCGGGACATGCCGCAGCGTTCCGTAGAAAAACAGGGATGTCATGAATTCAAGGCCAATTCTTTTTGGCGCGATTGGTGATGATGCCGCTGATGGCACCCCCAACGACAATCGTGAGTGCAATCGGTACGGTGGCCATGATCAGGATATATTCACTGCCAAATTCGATCACGGCAATAAATGCCTCGCCTAGACCATCATATTTTTTGCGCAGGGAATGTTTCAGCATTTCAAGCACGGCTTGCGTGAACACCCCCCATAAGACCAGCACAATCGCGCCCGTCAGCCCGTTGCTGATCCCCATCTTGATGCCGCCCCCAGCCCGCGGGCCCATCACCCCCCAGCCCGTAAGCGCACCAATCGCCATGTTGACCGGCACAAAATACCCAAGCTGGATGGTTTCAGGCAGCAGCGGAATAATCATCTGCGACAACACAAAAGCAAGAACCGCCAGACAAATGGCAGCGATCAACTTTGCACCGGTCGGCATCAAGACGCTCCTTGGATCAGATGTCGCCCCTTAAGCGGGACGCGTCACCGTAATCTGTGTCACATCGCAATTGCCACTGTCAAAGGTTGAGGCACAGGAGGTTAGATAGAAATTCCACATTCTCTTGAACCGTTCGTCAAAACCCATCGCGGCGATCTCTTCCCACTTTTCATTGAAAGTCTCGTGCCAGCGGCGCAACGTCAGGTCATAGCTTTCGCCGAATTCAATCGATTTGACGACCGCAAGACCGGCCTTTTCGACCTGTTCGCGCAAGACAGCAGGGCTGGCCAGCATGCCACCGGGAAAGATGTATTTCTGAATGAAATCAACGCCGCGCTTGTAAACCTTCCAGCGCCGGTCTGGCACTGTTATGATCTGCAACGTCGCCGATTTGCCGGGCTTGAGGCGGTCGCGTACGGTATTGAAATAGGAAGGCCAATACTTTTCGCCCACGGCTTCGAACATCTCGATGCTGGCGATGCCGTCATAGACGCCCGTTTCATCACGGTAATCTTGCAGCTTGAACGTCACCATATCGGAAAGTCCCGCTTTTTCAATGCGTTCCTTGGCGTAGTTAAACTGCTCTTTGCTGATGGTCAGGCATGTTACCTTTAGCCCGCGTTCTTTTGCGGCATATTCGGCAAAGCCACCCCAACCACAACCGATTTCAAGCACGTGATCGCCGGCAACAACGCCCATCTGATCGACCATCGACGCATATTTCGCCGTTTGTGCAGATTCCAGCGATTGCTGTGCGCCGTCCTCGAACAGGGCACTTGAGTAGGTCATCGTATCATCCAACCACAATTTGTAGAAATCATTCCCCAAATCATAGTGATAGCTGATATTTTTAAGTGCTTGTTTCTTGCTGTTGCTTTGCAGCCAGAAACGCAGCGATTCATATTTGCGGATCAACCCCATGCCGGGGAATGAATCGTATATATCCTCGTTTGCGTGGGCCACATCCATAAAGGCTTGCAGGTCAGGTGTGCTCCACCATTCGTCAAGATAGGCGTCGCTAAAGCCCAGATCGCCTTCGCGGATCAGACGCGCAAACAGGTCGTCGTTGTGAATATTCAATTCGGCCACGGGGACAGGGTTTTTACCCGTCGCCCGAAAGCGCCGCCCGTCGGGCAGTACAAAGTCGACCTGCCCGTTTTCCATTGCCTGGGCCGTCGCAAACACCCGCGCAAAATATCTGGGCAGGCCTTTTTGGCCTTCGGTTGTGGTCAAAATCATGCGGACTCCTGTGCGCGAATTTTTGTCGCGAATATGAACGTTATGGTGTGTAGCCACGTGTCACAAAGGTTAAAAGTTTCGGTTCTTGTAGTTTTCCAGCGCCCGTTCGCGGCCTGCATCCAGTGCAACTATTCTATCGGGATAATCGTCACTTGCCGACAGGTTCCAGCGCTGCGGGATCGCGTCAAAAAAGCGCAAGGCATCCGCGTGCTGGTTCGCGCGCCCTTCGGCGATCCACCGGCTGGTATAGTCGCGGTTTTTATCGAATTTATCAAGTTGCGTCGCCGGATTGAACACCCGAAAATAGGGCGTCGCATCGGGACCAGATCCTGCCGCCCACTGCCACCCCATGGCGTTGCTGGCGGGATCCCAGTCTATCAGACAGTCTTCGAACCATTTCTGGCCAATGCGCCAATGGCACATCAGGTGTTTGGTCAGATAGCTGGCCACAATCATGCGGCCCCGGTTGTGCATCCGCCCCGTCACGTAAAGTTCGCGCATGGCAGCGTCTACAAACGGTTCACCAGTGCGACCCTGCTTCCACGCTTTCACCTCGGCACGGCGTTCGTCTTCGTTCCACGGAAAGGCGTCCCAGTCTTCGCGCCAGTTGCCCGTCAGGATACGCGGCGTGTGATGCATCAGATGGTATGCGAACTCGCGCCAAACCAGCTCCTTCAGAAACGTCTCGGCCCCCGGTTTGCCATCATGAAGGGCGCGTTGGCCCGCGTGCCAACACTGGTGCGGGCTAATTTCCCCAAGGGCAAGGTTTTCCGACAGGTTTGACGTGCCATCCACCCCCGGCAAATCTCGGTTGGCCTTATAGTCGGCAACACCATGCGCCATGAACGCACCCAAACGCGATTGCGCGGTCTTTTCACCCAACTGCACAAAGGGGCGTACAATATCTGCACCACGGTTCATCGCAGCGCTCAAATTCCAACCCGCCAGATCATCGCTGCGCGGCCATGCCTTTGGTGCCTCAAGGGGCGAAGGCGCTGGCAGCGGCGCATCGACGCCGGTATTTTTCACCGCATTCCAGAATGGCGTATACACTTTGTAGTACCCGCCAGCCTTTGTTTCGACGGTCCATGGTTCAAACATCAGGTGCCCGCCAAAGGACCGTGCATCAATGCCCGCCTCTTTCAGCGCCTCCTTGATATCGGCATCCCGCGCGGTGCTGTTCGGATCATACAGGCGCGACCAGTAGACCGCCCCTGCGCCTGTCTCTTTGATCAGCTCTTGCAATACCTCAAGGGCAGCCCCTTTGCGCAGGATCAGGCGGCTCGATTTTTCATGCAAAGCATCGTCAAACGCGCCGATGTCAAGGCCCAGCCGCCATTTAGGGGCTGCCGCCAGCCCTGCCACGGCATCATCATAGATGTACACCGGAATCACCGGTCGGCCTGTTTGCGCAGCCGCGCTTAGCGCAGCATGATCGGTCAGCCGTAGGTCACGACGGAACCACATAAGGATCGCAGATGTCTCTGGCACTGTTCACTTCTCGTTAGGATCCGGCTGGATGTAGCGCTACGGCATTGACTTCAAGGGCTAAAGTACGTCGTCCAACGCATTAAGAAGCTGATCGACCTCGGCCTTGGTGGTGTAATGCGTAAAACTTAGCCGTAATACGCCGTCATTGGGGTCAATGCCCATTCCTTTCAGCGCTCGACCAGCATAGAAATCACCGCCGCCTGCCATGATGCCGCGCCGGGCCAATTGCGCTGCAACCGGTTCTGCCGGGCGGTTCAGCGCGACGGCGACAGTGGGCGCGCGGTTATGTGCTGTCGACGGCCCGAGCAGCCGCACTGAATTTCGCGCGCTCAGCGCATCCAGCAGCGGTTGCAGCAGCGATACCTCGTGGGCGCGCATCAGATCATGCACAGCTTTGCCGCGCGCTGCCGGTTTCGCATCGTCTTTGAGGTGATGCGCATAAAGCGCGTCGACGTAATCAGCCATCCCCGCACAGGCGGCCACTTGCGCATGATCGGGACCGGCAGGGGTGAACCGTTTGTACAGGGTGCACCCGTTGAAATGATGCCCCTGATTGGGCAGAGATTCCGCCAAATGCCGCCGCAAAACCATCAAGCCTTGATGCGGTCCATAGGTTTTATAGGCTGAAAACAGATAGATGTCCGGTCCCAAGGCCCCCACATCCGGAAATCCATGCGGCGCATATGACACCCCGTCAACACAGACAAATGCACCCGCAGCATGAGCCAGCGCCGTGATCTTGGCCACAGGATTGATTTCACCAACAACGTTCGAGCAATGCGGAAAACACACCAGCCGCACCTTATCGTCCAACAAATCTTCTAGCGCGGCGATCTCAAGCCGCCCTGACGCGGAATCAATGCGCCATTCGCGTACGTCAATATCGCGCTCGATCAGCCGCCGCCACGGCCCTGTATTGGCTTCGTGATCTTGGTTGGTGACAATGATCGCATCGCCCGGTTTCAGTTTCTGGCCAAAGGCCTGCGCCAGAACATAGGTGTTTTGTGTGGTCGATGGCCCGAATGACAGCTCGTCAGCGTCTACGCCAAGTATCGCGGCCATGCGCCTGCGCGCCGCGTCCATCTCGGCACCGCCTAGCTGGCTGGCAGGATACGGCGCATAGGGTTGCACCTTTCGCTGGGTATAGAACCGGGTCAGCCGATCAATGACAGCCCCGCAGGTATAAGAACCGCCAGCGTTCTCGAAAAACGCTTGGCCGCGCAAACTGGGTTCGGCAAAGGCGGGGAATTGGTCGCGGACAAAATCAATATCTAGGTGCATTATCAGATCCTTTGAAAATCAACCTGACCGTCGGACCAGTTGACGCGGACGTCAAGTGGCGAAAACCGGCGCAACTCTCATCACGCCGGTTTCAGGTTTTAAAGCGCAGCCACCGTATCAGGCGTTTACATCAACAACCACGCGGCCACGCACTTGGCCTTTCAGGATGTCTTTTCCAAGCTGCGGTAAATCCTTGAGGGTCGCAGGCACGACCATGTCCTCAAGCTTGGCCATCGGCAGGTCCTTTGCCACACGTTCCCAGGCACGCAACCGGTTGTCATAGGGCTGCATCACTGAATCGATCCCCAACAGGTTCACGCCGCGCAACAAGAACGGGATGACCGTCGCAGGCAGACCGGCACCGCCCGCCAGACCAACAGCAGAAACCGAAGCGCCGTATTTCATCTGGCCCAAAACCCGCGCCAGCATCTCGCCGCCGACGGCATCAATGCAGCCTGCCCAGGTTTCCCCTTCAAGCGGACGCTTGACGGTTTCATTGATCTCTTCGCGCGCCACGATCTGGCTGGCCCCAAGCGATTTGAGATAGTCAGCGGTCTCGGGCCGCCCCGTCACACCGGCAACCTCGTGCCCCAACGCGGCCAGAATGGCGACCGCCACCGACCCGACACCGCCCGCGGCACCCGTGACCAACACAGGTCCATGACCCACCTTCAGCCCGTGATCCTCGAGCGCCATCACAGCCAGCATTGCCGTGAAACCCGCCGTGCCAACAGCCATCGCCTGACGCGTATCCAGCCCCTCTGGCAGCGGCACCAGCCAGTCTGCCTTGACCCGTGCCTTTTGCGAATACCCGCCCCAATGCGCCTCGCCAACGCGCCAGCCGGTCAAAACGACCTTGTCGCCGGGCTTGTAGCGATCATCATCCGACGCCTCGACCGTGCCTGCAAAATCGATGCCGGGAATATGCGGGTACTTGCGCACCAAACCGCCCCCCGGCCCAATGCACAAGCCATCCTTATAGTTCACTGTCGAATATTCGACCGCAACCGTCACATCGCCCGCAGGCAATTGATCCAGATCGATCTGCGTCACCGCAGCAGCGGTCTTGCCGCTCTCTTCATCCTTGGTCACCATCAACGCATTAAACATAGTCTCTCCTATCCGGGTGCCGACTGGCACCTCTTCATTTTGCTAAATAAACTTCGGGGAGCCCGAGGGGCTGGCCTCTCGGTCCCCAACCCCTCGGCACCGCGCATACTCTTCCCATGTACTATTCATACAGTTTCGGGCATGTAAGCGATATCACTCACCGGGGCCTTTTGCCCCGCCGCAGTCATCATGGCGTGGATTTGCCCCCGATGGTGGGTTTGATGGTTGAACAACTGCAGGATGGCGATCCCCATTGGCAAGGTATAGGCAGCCCCGCCGCTTGCCGGGACACAGTGCAGATCGCCCAGCAGATCCAGTTCGCGTATCGCGTCTGCCCAATACCTGATTTTGCCATCCACACGGTGTCGGTCCGCCGCCCATGCGCGTGCATCCTTGTGCAGTCTGGGCCATTTGGCAAACGCTTCAAAGGGCGGCTCCGTCGACGGATCAAACCGCGACAGCCACAGCATATCAGCGCATAGCAAATGGTTTGCCGTCCCAAGGATCGACCCGAAGAATGCGCCGCGATCCTTGCCCAGCTCGGCATCGGGCATGTCCAGCAACAGCGACATCAGTTGGTCATTCTGCCAGCTGTTGTAGCGCGCCATTGTCCGAACATAGCCGACATTTATCATGCGTTGGGCCCCTGCCATTCAATTGGGCAGATCTCGGCCGATTTGCCGCCAAACTCCCAAACCCGACCATAGTCGCGCACCTTCGATTTCAGACCCCGCGTAGCGATGATATCCGGCCCCATCCAGTATTTTGAATTCGAGATCATCACCGGATGATCCGGCGATTTACCTGCAATCATCTCGATCTCTTCGGCGATCTTGCGGCCAATCTGGATCGACTGTTTGTTGCCGTCCCGAATGATCTTTACCGGCGCACGTTCGGCCCCGATGATTTCCGACACCAGCATGGTAAACAGCCCCGCAGCGCCCGAGAAAATTGGCAACAGACCGTGATAGGCTTTGCCGCTGGTGTTCTCGTCGACATAGGCCGCGACCTTCCAGTTGCCTTCGCCCATGCGGCCGGGGATATCGATCAACAGCCCGACGTTCAGGCCCGACAGGTCCTCGCCTTCGTAATCGCCTTCGTCGATGACAATGGCCATCCACGCGTGACAATGCCCTTCGGCGGGCGGATGCGCGCCAAGGCTGACCACGCAGGGGCAGAAGATCTCGCACGAGCAGTTGAGGAACAATTCGCCCTTGATCTGCCAGTTGGTGGTCGTCGCTTCGCGGCGTTTGAGGTTCGGTATCCGCAGGTCGATGCGCTGGCTGATCGGCAAACGATCTGCGTCGGCTCTTTTGTTGATCGCCATCTTATCCTCCTGAATACAAGGGCAAGCCTGCCACAACGCATGCGCCAAGGATCAGCAAAACACCCATTGGTTCTGTCACTTTATGCACGATCTGAGGCAGTCTTTCGAGTACCAAAAACAGCGTAGCCAGCCCAATCCAAGCCAAATTCATCACGCCACCCGAAAAGCCAAGCGCCACAAAGCCCCAGCAACAGGCCACGCAAAACGTGCCAAGGCTCAACAGCACGCCAAACCACCCTGCCCGCGTGCCATTAGCGCTGATCATCAGGTCTTCGTAACTGCGCAAGGTCGGAATCATTGTGGGCAACATCATTGCGGCCATCATCGCGGCCCACATCACCGCCAAGGGGCCGAAACTGGCCATCGGCATATACGTGTCCATGCGCGGGTCCATGCCGCGCATCATCTGGCCCATGGCATCGGGACGGCCCAGCAGATCAAGCCCCATGCCGGTGCTCATCACATACATCATCACCCACGCCGCAAAGATCAGACCGAAAAAACCAAGCCAAAGCGCAGAACTGATGACGGGTGCCATGTGACGCGATCCTCCCTGATGTGCGCGACTCGGTGCTTGAAAAAGTAATGTCAGACATTTAAGCTTTTTCCAAATATTAAATGTAAGACATATGAAACCCAACCGCGTTCCCTCTGTCGATCTGTCGGCCCAGATTGCTGCGAATATCCGCGATGCCATCGTCAGCGGTGCATTGATCGTGGACGAACGCCTGCCCTCCGAGGCCGAGCTGGCTGTGAAATTCGATGTGTCCCGCGCGACGGTCCGCGAAGCGTTGAAACGGCTGGCGGCACAATCGTTGATCCGCACGCAGCGCGGGGCCACAGGCGGTGCATTCGTCAACCGCATCAGCTTTGAGGCCGCACAAGCCCAGCAGATCACAACGTCGACCTTGCTTTTGTCGATGAACGACGTGAGCTTCGGGACCGCCTGCGAGGCACGCTATGCCTTGGAACGTGCCTGCGCACCCCTGTCTGCCGAGCGCAGAAAAGAACATCATATCAACGTGATGCGCGACGAGATTGAACGTCAAGGTGAGCCGGAGTTGACAGATGAGGCCTTTTGCGCCTCGGACGTGGCCTTTCACCGTGCGTTGGTAGAGGGCGCTGGAAATCCCGTGCTGTCGTATCATCTGGCAGGCGCGGTCGAAGCGATGCAGCCGCTGATGAACATGATCACCTTCAGCGCCAGATCACGCGAAGCGATCATCGCGTTGCATCGAACGATTACTGACGCCATCGAGGGTGGTGATGGCCCAGCAGCAAGCGCCGGTCTGACGGCCCTTGAGGCTGAAACCCAAAGCCTTGCCCGACGGATCTTTGCTCAGCGCGGTGCCCCCCAAAAGGAGCGTTAAGCGCCTGCACGGGATTTATCGCGGTCATGGGGATGTTTCCGCTCAAAGGTCCTTGCAAACCACGCAGAGCTTCCTATGTTACACCTGTCCTTAGGGACTATGGGTATAAACGCGCATGTAATAAGCGGTTCGGACCCGGGGGCGGTACCCGGCGACTCCACCAATATTCCGTCATTTGCGGATCATGGGGTCGAAACAGGATCGACGAACGTCTAAAGATGTAGCTTTATCTCGGCTGACTGCCACCGTTATCGGCGTAAAATGTACAATTGCAAATGACAATCGTGCTCCAATGGCGATGGCCGCGTAAGCGACCGGAACTATTGAAACTTAAGTCCTTACGTTTAGCGACCTAAGGCGGGGTTCGCAGGTACCTGGCAACAGAAACCTGCACTTTTACCCCCTTATTAGAAGACATGTTTCTGGTGGCGTTCCAGAAGAGATTCTTTGCCTTCGGCGAGGATTTTTTACCATTTGGAAAATCAAGGAGGATGCTTGACGGGAGCTTGGCGCTTGTGTCACCTGATGCGCGTTGGGGTAGTCGCGAACGCCCCGTGAGGTTCCAGCCAGAAGTTCGCATGTTTCCGGTATGAAAGGATGCATGTCATGGCGGCGCTTGGCGAAATATTCCCTCAATCGCTTTTTTGCCTGATCGTATCCGCAAAGGT
>NZ_JBFEKM010000105.1:0-15101 GCF_041552635.1 Sulfitobacter sp. | reverse complement strand
GATGGGTTGGACCGTAAGCTGTGGCATGACTATCTTAATGACTAGAGCGTTTTGCTTCCGAATCTGCTGATCGGTCTTGTCCGTAGGTTTAGAGGTCCATCCGTAGGGCCTATGGCTGCGGCACTTGGCGGCGTCGATGGCATCGTTCTGGCGGGCGGAATGGGCACCCATGCGCCCGCGATCCGGGAAAGACTTGCGGCTGAACTTGGTTGGCTTGGCATCACGTTCAATGCGTTAGCGAACGCCCGGAGCAACACGGTGATCTGGAGCGAAAAAAGCGCGGCGTCCTTGTTGATGATCCCCATCGACGAGGGGGCCATTCTGGCACGCGATTCCGCCGGGCTGCTTGGAGCGGGCTGTTTCGAGAAGACCGATCATGTTATTCGCGGGGGCCAGCCGCTTCGTACCCGGCGACCACATCCAGAAGCTCTCGGGTGATACTTTCTTGGCGCTTCTGCCGGACGGCTCCCGACAGGTCTTCACGGCGCTCTTCAATGTTGCGTTCAGCGTTTTGCATGGCGGCCAACCGGGTGGCGTGCTCACTTGCCAGACCTTCGGCCAAAGCGCGGTACAACAGCAAGAAAAGACGTTCCCGGACAAGCCATGACAACAATACGTCACGCTGTATTCGGAAGATCGGGCGTCCTCGGGCGGGCCAAGGGGTCTGTTCGGCTTGTTCAAGTTCATCGTCGGGGATCGGAAGCAATTGACGCATGACCGGCTGTGCTGTGTTGTGTCCAATACGACGATTATGGACCACACGAACGTGCGAGACGCCATGACCGGCGGTCCATCCGTCAATCGCGATGATCACGGATTGAACGACCCCGGTGATACCGTCCACCGACCCCGGCACCGTGAACAGCGCATCTGAGCTATGCCCTCCTGCCTCTAATCGGGCCGCAGCCCGCACCCCCAGAACGCCGAGCACGGCATCGCGACCGGAGAGATGATCATTGGCAAAGCGACTGATGACTTCGTTATAGCGCCCGCAAAGTCCGCGATCCGATCCGATGACGATCAGGGCCTCGCGTCCATTCTTGTCGGTACGCCCGTTGGCTGACGAAGAACCTAGGGCGCGACTTTCGCCAAGCACCGCTGCAAGACCCAGATCAATCGTCCGCGCATAGTCTGCAAGCGCTTCCTCTGCGCGTTCGTACTGCCGGATGCTGACCGCCGAAAGCGATTTCATCGTCCGCACGATCGACTGGATGTCTTTCGTCGTATCCAGTGCTTCGGACAGGCTCTCAAGCGTCTCCATTGTCTTTTTCGTCCTCCTTGGCGTGCAACGCCCTTCGCATCGTGGCGATCAGCGCATCGCGGTCGTCTTGGCTCAGATCTGCGCCAGCCCCAATCCGCTCGCACAGATCGGGCTCGAACTTCTGCACTGCATTTTGCACCGTCTCTTCGGCTGCGGCGACGTCATCAGGGGCGATGTCGTCGAGCAGCCCCTCGGTTGCGGCCAGCAGGGCCGCGACCTGTTCGGGCACATTCAGGTGCTGATGTTCGCGTTGCTTCAAAATCTCGCGTACCCGCTGGCCGCGGGTCAGCTTGATCCTGGTTTCGTCGTCCAGTTGTGTGCCAAAGCGGGCGAAACTCTCAAGTTCCTCAAACTGGGAATACATCAGGCGCAGGTTTCCGGCGACGGCGCGGAATGCCGGGAGTTGCACCTTGCCGCCTACGCGGCTGACCGATGTGCCGATGTCGATTGCAGGCAATTGCCCTTTCTCGAAGAGTTCTGGTGACAGATACACCTGGCCATCGGTGATCGAGATCAGGTTGGTCGGGATATAGGCCGAGATGTTCTGCGCCTGCGTCTCGACCACGGGGAGGGCGGTAAGGGAGCCGCCGCCATGTTCGTCGCGCAGGTGCGTCGCGCGTTCCAGCAGACGGGAGTGTATATAAAAGATGTCGCCGGGATAGGCCTCGCGGCCCGGCGGGCGACGCAGAAGCAGTGACAATTCGCGGTAGGCACGCGCATGACGCGTCAGATCATCGTAGACGATCAGTACATCACGGCCTTGTGCCATGAAATGCTCGGCCATCGTGGTGGCCGCATAGGGTGCCACGAATTGCAGTCCCGGCGCGTCGTTGCCCCCGGCCACAACGATGATCGTACGTTCCAAGGCACCACCTTTGCGCAGGTCTTGAATGACGCGCGCAACTGCCGAGGCGCGCTGACCAATAGCGCAGTAGATCGACAAAACGCCTGTGTCTCGTTGGTTGAGGATCGCATCAACGGCAATCGCCGTTTTGCCAGTTTGACGATCGCCTAGGATCAGCTCCCGCTGACCGCGCCCGATGGGAATCGCGGCGTCGATGGCCTTGATCCCGGTCTGGAGCGGGACATCGACCGGCGCGCGGTGCATGATGGGCGGGGCAGGGCGCTCTACGGGTTGGCGTTCGTCTGTATCGAGCGGGCCGTTTCCGTCTATCGGTCGACCCAAACCGTCTACGACGCGCCCCAGCAGTGCCGCGCCGACAGGCACGTCGACGACGCGACCGGTGCGGCGCAGTTTGTCGCCCGGACGCAGTCTGTCGGTATCGCCCAGCACGATCACGCCGATGCGGTCCTGCCGCAGGTTCGAGGCGATGCCCATGATACCATGAGGGAAGGATACCAGTTCATCGGCATGCAGATCGGTAAAACCAGCAACCTGGGCCACACCGTTTCCAACTGATAGGATGCGGGCGATCTCGGCCATTTCCAATCGTGCATCAACATTTTCGCGTGCCCGCTCCAGTGGATCGAACAACGTCTCGGACAAGGTATCGAACAGGCTCATGGCTATCCGCTTTGCGCGTCAGATTTGGGGGACCGTTTTGGTGCCATACTGTCAATCGCCTCATCGAGCGCGCCATCCAGCCGTTTGAGATGCAGCGCGGCGGACCATTCCAATGTCTGTTCGCCTACGGTAAGACGGACACCCAGCACCAGATCCTGATCCTGTCGGTATTCTACGTCGATTTCAGTTTTGAGTACGTCATGCACTGCGCGGGTAATTTGCCCGCGTGTGCTTGGCTTTAACGTTACGCTGGCTTCAACAATCGCCGGCTCGTGTAAACGCGATGCGGCTTTTGCAAGCTTGTCACGCCGATCATCTTCGAGATCCTCCAGACGTGCTATGAAACCCGTGGCCAACTCGCCAGCCAGATCTGCGCGGGCGTATTCATGCAGCATTTGTTCGGTGATTGCGATCACCTGATGCCCGGCCCGGCGTTGCAGCGTGCTTGCAAAACCTGCGCGCTCTTCTTCAAGGTGGGTGCGCCAGATTTCGCGGCGGGCTTCCATGTCTTCTCGAATATCATCCTCCAACCGCTCGCGCAGGGACTGCGCCTCCTGCCGCGCATTATCCAGTATCTGATCTTTTTCGCCTTCAAGGTCCGTTTGCTTGCCACGTAGTGTTTCGGCTTCATCCTCCGCGTCCTTTCGGGCCTCTTTAGCTTCTGCCAGCCGCTTCTTGATTTCTTCTTCGCGTCGGGCCATCGCGCGGGTGATGGGCCGGTAGAGAAACCGCTGCAACAGCCAGACCAGAACAAGGAAATTCGCGATCTGCGCGGCAACTGTGATCCAGTCGATCTGCACGATGTCACCCTCCGGCGGCTTGTTGAACCATATCGGTAAACGGATTGGCAAAGATCAGGATCATTGAGACGACAAAGCAATAGATGGCTGTGGATTCGATCATCGCCAGACTGACAAAGAGCGTCCGGGTAATTGTGTTCGACGCGTCGGGTTGTTGCGCAAGCGCCTGAAGTGCCTGCGACGCGGCACGCCCTTCGGCCAGCGCCGGGCCGATCGAGCCGATGGCGATGGTCAGGCCTGCGGTCAGGATCGAGACGGCGGCAATCACGGTTGCGGGGTCCATTTTCAGTCTCCTTGGTTGTTTAGATGAGTGCATTCTGCCGCTGGCTGACTTCCAGACCGGCTTGCAGACGCAATGTAGACTATCGCCAGAATGGCGAAGATATAGGCTTGGATCAGACCGGTAAGCAGGCCGAGAAGCTGCATGACCACCGGGAAAAAGAACGGGGCCACGCTGATCAGGATGCCAACGATCACTGTGCCGCTCATCACGTTGCCATAGAGCCGGACGGCCAGTGCAATAGTGCGGGACATTTCGCTGACGATGTTAAACGGCAGCATGAGCGGACTGGGCTGGATGTAGGTCTTGAGATAGCCACCAAACCCGCGCCGCGAGATCGAAAAAAGCGGCACCGCGATCAGAACGCAAATAGCAAGGGCGGCGGTGGTCGACAAAGAGCCAGTCGGCGGCTGGTAGCCGGGCACGATACTAAGGATGTTGGCGGTGGCGATAAACAGAAACAAGGTGCCGATAAAGGGAAGGTACCGACTTGGGTCTTCGGCACCAACCTCGTCGATTTGGTCTTGGATCGTGGCAATGATCACTTCTAGCAGAACCTGCCAGCGTGAGACGGTTTCCCCCTCGCTGAGGCGCGCGGTGATCATCCAAGACACCAGCACCAAGAGCGCCATAACCACCCAGGTGAAGACAACAGTCGCGTTCAGTTGCCAGCCGCTCCACTCGTACAATATCCAGCTGTCGGGGCTTATTTCCATGGCACCACTCCGGCACTTGGATCAGCCATGCGCGTGGCCACAAGCCGGATAGCGATGAACCCCGCAAGGGCAGCGGCAATCCCTATTGGCGGCAAGTTGAGAAAGAGCGCACCGGCGAGCGCGGATATCACCAGCGCTGCGCGCGCGAGAGCCAGTGCAAGGAACATTGCGGCCCCTCGGCGCAAAGGCAGCAATCGTACCGAGGCCCACAGAAGCCTCAAGTATAGGCCGCCAAGGGCGATGCCAGCCAAGACCGCCACCAGAATAATGCCAATATCGCTGGTCATGTGCGTTGTTCCTTTGTCTGATTTGCTGACAGCAGTTTGCTGACGAGAATTGGCCCCACCAGACAGGTGCCAATGCTTGCCAGCACGGCTGCGTTATAAAGAATCTGTGGCATCGCCCAGTCACCCAAGGCGAGGCCGCCCAGCATCACGATCAGGTAGATTTCCGCCCGTGGGATCATGCTCGCCCCCAGAAGGACCCCGGCCTGCCGACCGGACAGCAGGGCTGCGGAAAACCCCGCACCCAGCAGCTTTCCCGCGATCAGCGCCGCAAGCAATGCAAACGCAAGAGGCAAGGCGACACCCAGTCCACTGGTCGTTACCGACAGGCCGATGGACATGAAAAAGAAAGGCCCGAAAATCGCAAGGATGTAGCCAAACGCCTGGTCGATGCGCCGTTCCTGGGGATCGCGGCTGAATGCGAGGCCCGCAAAAAGCGCCCCGATCGCCATCGAAAAGCCAAAAGCATCTGCCAAAGCGGCGATCAGAAAGACGGTGCCAGCGGCAAATAGAAACGGACCGAGGGATTTGTCGAGACGGGCGAAGACTTCGGACAGCCTTTGTTCCAGAAAGCGTGAAAATGCATAGCACACCGCACAGAAAATCAGGATCTTGAGAAGTTGTAGAGCGCCTGCAACGGCAATTGCGCTCCGATCCGTCGCATCAAACCCGTTCTGAAGCTGCGGAATGACAACAAAGGCCATGCCCAGCAATAGGACCGCCGACAGGTCATCAAGCTCGGCGACATCAAGCAACAGCGCGCCTTGTGGGGTGTCGATTTTGCCCGCTTCCTCCCAGACACTGACGGAAACGCCTATGCTTGTTGCGCTGGCCGCGACTGCGGAAATTATTGCAGGGACGAGCCCGAGGCCGGGCCAGAACCAGATCAACATAAACACCAGCGCTGCGGCAATCATGATATCAGGCACCCAGATCATCACGGCACGGCGCAGCTGCCCGACAAGCGCATCCAGATCGCTTTCCATACCGACGCGGAACAACAGCGCGACAATGCCAATCTGGGCGAAGACCTCGATTTCGTCGGACAAGCGCGGTGTCAGCAAATCCATGCTTTGATCAGTGGCTGAAAGCAGGATGCCAAGACCGATAAAGGCGACGCTTGCCGGTATCGCATATCGCCGCAAAACGACACGGATCGGGACGGAGAATACCGTTAACACTCCGAGCAAAAGCATGAGGGTGCCGTAATGCGGTGCTGTCTCAGTCATCACGCCCCTCCCGCTGCACCCAGTACCACGCGTTCAGGCACCCCAGCGTGACGCCCGCCAAAAGCAGAACCAGTGTCCACGAGGTCTCGCCCGGCCACCGTTCATCAATCCAGACCCCCAAGGCGATTCCCGCGATCACAGGGACTGCAATCGCCCAGCCGACAAGACCAAACATGCCCAGACCGTACCACGCACTTTGCCTGCGGTGCTTGCGGGCCTCGGCCATGCGCTTGGCCTTGCGCGAGATGATTTCGGTCTCATTTGGCTCTTTGTCTGTCATCGATCCGCCTTTTCCAGATCGCGGAACCGGCGGATCATTGTCGCCTCCAACCGTGTCAGCGCAGCGCGGGCATCACGTTCGTCTTCATCTTGTTGCCTGAATTCGGTTACGACACGGCCCTGCAGGACGCCCAAATCGTCGCCCTCCATGGCACCGCGAACCGCGACGCGCACGTCTTCGCCGCACTTTACCAGTGTGCCGGAGTTGATCGCGACAAACCGGTCCGTGCCGCTGCCTTCAGGTTCAAAAACCAGAATGCCGGGTACCAGCTGTGTCACAAAGTCGATGTGGTTTGGCAACATGCCAAAAAACCCGTTCGGCGCTTCGGCGACAATGCGGCTGACATTGCTATCAACGCACACCGCCGCCGGAGTGATCACCCTAAGCCGCATCCTCACCCTTCGCCTGCTCAAGCTCGTCAACCGACCCGATCATGTAAAAGTCTCCTTCGTCCCGCCCCTCGAATTCCCCCCCGAGAATACGCTCGCAGCTATCCAGCGTTTGTTTGAGTGAAACGAACCGACCGGTGTTGCCGGTCATCGCCTGCGTGGAAAAGAACGGCTGGGTCAGAAAACGTTCAAGCTGGCGCGCCTGACGGACGGTTGCACGGTCCTTTTGCGACAATTCTTCAAGGCCCAGCATGGCGATGATGTCCTTGAGGTCGTCATATTCGGCCAGCGTGTTGCGCACGTCGCGGGCAACACGGTAATGCTGTGTGCTGACTGTGCCGGGGGTCAGCATCTTGGAAAAGGATTGCAGCGGGTCTATTGCCGGATACAGCCCTTCGGAGGCCTTCTTGCGCGACAGCACGATCGAGGCGGACAGGTGCGAAAACACATGCGTTGCTGCCGGATCCGTAAAATCGTCAGCAGGCACGTAAACCGCCTGGATAGAGGTCATCGCGCCCCGGTCGGTCGAGCAAATGCGCTCTTCGAGATCGGCCAGTTCGGTCCCGAGTGTGGGCTGATACCCGACGCGGCTTGGAATGCGTCCCAACAGCCCTGAGACCTCGGATCCCGCTTGTACGAAACGGAAAATATTGTCGATCAGCACCAGCACGTTGCGCCCCCGGTCATCGCGGAAAAACTCTGCCATCGTCAATGCGGCGTGACCGACGCGAAAGCGAACGCCGGGGCTTTCGTTCATCTGACCGAACATCATGACGGTGTTTTCCAAAACGCCCGCTTCGCCCATTTCTCGGTATAATTCTTCAGCTTCGCGGCATCTTTCGCCGATCCCGCAAAACAGGCTGACGCCATCATATTCAGCAACCATGTTGTGGATCATTTCGGTGATCAGAACGGTTTTGCCGACACCGGCACCGCCAAAAAGCCCGGCCTTGCCGCCCCGTTCAAGCGGGCTGAGCAGGTCAATGGCCTTGATCCCGGTCTCAAAGATCGCCCCTTCGACCCGGCGTTTTGACAGCGGGACGGGATCATGCAGGATCGGTCGGCGCTGTACATCGCCCAAGGGGCCTTTTCCGTCGATTGTGTCGCCAAATACATTGAACATCCGACCCAGAACCACATCACCAACCGGCACTTCGATAGGGCGACCGGTATCGCGTACAGCCAAGCCCAACCGCAACGCGGGTGAGGGGTTCAGCACTAGGCCCCGTGCGATGTCAGACGCGGGCAAACTCGCGACCTCGATAGAAATCTCGGGGTCGGTCAGAGTCACAAGACGCGTGGCAATCGTGGGCAACCCATCGTCAAAGCGCACGTCTGCAATGCCACCTTCAATTGCAATAATATGGCCAATTTGCGTGTCAGTCACCGCGATGCCTGTCCTTTTGTGCCTTGTTATTTGCTAAGGATAGCAAGGAGCAGTCTTGAGGCATTGACCGAGGTCAAGGGGCCTTTCCGAAAACCGTCGAAACGGACGAGTAACGCAGATTAATGCAGGGCAGAGACCATCGGGAAGCACTTGCCTAAGAGAAACAGGCAGATGGGAGTTATCACGATGAGCGTTTCAACAACCGACGATGCGGGACAAAATCCGGGTCTGCAATCCCGGTTTCCAACCGCCTACACCATCCTGTTTCTGTTGATCATATTCGTGGCGGCGCTGACATGGATCATCCCAGCCGGCCAGTACGACCGTGAAATGAACCAAGAGATCGGCCGTGAGATCGCTTGCAGGCCGGGCCTTGCGTACCGCAGACTGGTGCCCTCAAATTGCGAAGATCTGCTGTTCAATGATGTGATATGGGTCAAACAGGCGCGCAAGGATCATGATGTTTCTTCCGATCTGATGCGGGGCGAGGGGGTGGAAGTCCTCGATACCGGTGCGATGTTGGCCGAAACGCGACATCCCCGAAGCCCGCAAATGGGTGCTGGATTATCGCATCATTCCAAAAGACGTTGGCGTGGGCATGCTGGGCGAGTTGCGCAACTGGCTTGACGAATTGCCGGGAGCAGAGCTGTCAGAATTCCTGATCGGTGGCCTGACTGCGGTTTTTTGCGCCTGCTGACAATGTCGAACGCTCCTTCGTAATTTGAGTAGGAGAGTCGCAGTATCCGTGATGCCATGCGCCACTAGTGTTGCAGGAAGCGACGCGATATCGCAGCTCGTCACAATCTGGGCATCCGTTTGCGCATGTGCAACGATAGTGACGTCAATGGCGTGGGGCGCGTGACGTGTGGACAAATATGCGCTGATCTGCGGTGCCGCGCGAACGGCCATATAAAGGGCCACGCACGTTCCCGGCGTGAGGGTGCGCAGGACCTCTGGCACCGCACATCCCTCCGAGACATGCCCCGTGGTGAGCACTAACGTGTCGATCTCGTCCCGCTCCGTTAGGGTCTGGCCACTGGCTGCCGCCACACCGCTCGCCGCAGTAACACCGGGTACGATTTCAACGGGAATATCTGCCGCACGCAGGGCCTCAATTTCCTCAAGGCCACGGGCAAAAATGCCCGGATCGCCGCATTTGAGGCGTACAACCCGCGCTCCGCCCTTGGCGGCGGCAACGATTGTTTGCGTGATTTTCTCCTGCGGCCAGCTGTGGCAGCCGGGCCGTTTGCCCACATAGATCCGCTCTGCATCCCGCCGCGCCAGTTCCAGAATTTCGGGGTCCACCAAACGATCATAGTAGATCACATCGGCCTCTTGCAGGCGCTGCACGCCGCGCAGGGTGATGAGGTCCTTTGCCCCTGGACCAGCCCCGACCAATGCAACACTCCCGCCGGTTTCTTGTCCGAAATCACCTGTGGCAATGGCCTTTTTTATCATGTGTGCTGTTTCACGCTGCGCCCCGCGCGCATGAGCACGGCGGGGTGCATCACCAAACACCCACCGCCACAAATCGCGCCGTGCGCGCGGGCCAAGGTGCTGTGCCGCGCTGGCGCGCAACCGTCCCGCAAGGGACGCCAGCGCGCCCAGTTCGGGCTCCAGCATCTGCTCCACTTGCGTCTTGATCTGGCGGGCCAGAACGGGCGCTGTGCCTTCTGTTCCGATCGCGACAACAACCGGATCGCGGTCCACGATCGAGGGGGTGATCACATCACACAGCGCGGGCTGGTCCACTACGTTCACGGTCGCCCCTGCCGTTTTGGCGAGCGCATGCAGCGCACCATCCGCACCGGGGCAGCCTGTGGCGACAAACACCAATGCGCTATCCCCGAAGTCTTGCGCGATTATCGCACCGCGCTGTTGGGTGATCCGGCCAACGGCGGCAAGTGCAGCCAACTCATCATCCAGCGCATCGCTGATCACGGTGATCGTGGCTTCGGTTTTGAGCATCAGCCGCGTCTTTTGCGCCGCTTGTTCGCCGCCGCCCACAATCACAACACGGCGGCCCGCCATCTGCAGGAACATCGGAAAAGTCTTCATGCGTAAATTCCTTAATCTATGGTGCGGTCCAGCCAAAGCGCGTTCGCTTGGGCCTGCGCGGCGTTGAGGGTTAAGTTCGGATCAAGCGTCCAGAGCGCCAATGCGGCGGTGCCGGTCACGGTGGCTTCGGCAAACGGATCGCGCAGCGTCCCTTGCCAAAGCGCCATCGGGTCGATCCTCGTGCCCTCTTCATGCAAGCGGCGGGTCTGGGACAGGATCGCGGGGGCTTTTTCCTGGATGTGCTGACCTTTGCGCAGGCCGAAACAGATGATGTCCTTGGAGGGATGGCGCTCGAACTCGCCGCCGCCGCCCTTGATGATGCTCAGGGTTTTCTGGCCCAATATCTCGGCGGCCTGCGCCTGCAGGCTGCGATAGGAGGGATGGAACACGCCCTGCACCGTGGCGGGTGCCTGCGCTGGA
This sequence comes from Sulfitobacter sp., assembly GCF_041552635.1. GTDB lineage: Bacteria > Pseudomonadota > Alphaproteobacteria > Rhodobacterales > Rhodobacteraceae > Sulfitobacter. The sequence goes on along the minus strand of NZ_JBFEKM010000105.1, from coordinate 4,472 downwards.
TTCCACATGCGCAACACCGTGTTAAAGCATGACCGCAAGCCCAGGTCTTTGCGCAGGTCCAACAGGGAAAAGGCCTCGGGGCACAACTCGGCCAGCGGGTCATACCGCACCTGAGGTCCCGCAAGCGCACGGAGATCATCGGGCCGTATTGCCACGTTTTGATAGGCATTGTGGCCGTGCATCGAAATGCGCACACCCGTCTGTGCCACCAGCCGTGCCGCCAGCAGATAAAGCGGCGCGCCCCGACTACGCCCCGCGGCGTAGCTGGGCCAATCCAGATCAGCAGCCGGCAGTTGCCCCGTTGTATGCGCGCGCAGGGCGGCGGTGAAACCGGCGATCTCCTGCGGATCTTCCCCGCGCAAACGCAGCACCATCAGCAACGCGCCCACCGCCTCAGGCGCAGCCTTTCCCTGCAGGATCACGCTCATCGCATCTTGCGCCTCATCCAGGGTCATGGCTCGGGCGCGCCCCTTGCCCTGTGCGACGATCCTGACAAAAGGGGCGAGGGTCATTCTGCCGCCACCGGCAGGCTGTGCTGCGCCACCAGCCGTGCAAGCTCAGGCTTGCAAGAGCCGCAGTTGGTCCCCGCGCAGGTCACCTCACCCAAGGCCGCCACGGAAAATGCCCCCGCACCGATTGCATTGACCAGCGTGTTCTGACCCACGTTCAGACAGGCACACACGATTGCGCCGGGGTCGGGCTGGTTGTTGCCCATGCGCCCCGCCAAGGCCTCCAGCGGCGGCGTGTATTTCCCGATATGCGCGATGGCCGCACTGCGCGACAGCGCCACGGGGCTATTTGCGACAAAGAACAGTGCTTGGATCATGCCATGAGTGCTCAACGCCACGCGCAGGGTGCCGTCTGAGCTGTCCTCATAGACTGCCGCCTCCGCCTCTGGCAGATGTGCGATGCTGCGGGCGGCCTCGGTCCAGTCGGGCGGCGATTCAAGTGCTGCCATCTCGACCTGCCACCCCGTAGCCGTGCGTGCAATCGCGGCATAGGGCGTCGTGGCCCGTGGCTTCTGCGCGCAAGCCATGAAGCCATACCACTTGGCCACAAAGGGAGAGACGCTCACGCCCCTGCCGCGTTTGAGCGCGGGCTGGCCGGAAAAAGGATCTGTGACAGAGGTCATCAACGCATTCACCACAGCCCCGTGCGCGGTCTGGCGGGTCCAGTGCATCGGTGCAAAAAGCTGTCCGCGCGCAACGCGGTTGGTGACAAGGCTGCGCAGGATGGCGCTGCCCTGAGCCGTTTCGACCGCCACCAGATCGCCGTGGTATGTGCCGACATCCGCCGCATCGTCTGGATGGATTTCCAGATAAGGCTCCGCCAGATGCGCGCCCAGTTTCGGGGATTTCCCCGTGCGCGTCATCGTATGCCACTGGTCACGGTTGCGCCCTGTATTGAGCGTCAGGCCGTTGTGCTCCAACGTCGGCGCCGTGATCGGCAGCATCCGCGCCTTGCCATCCGTGTGGTAGAATTTGCCGTCCGCGAAAAACCGTGCATCGTTGCGCGGCCATTGCGTGGGGATCAGTCTGGCGTAATCGACATCGGCAAAGATGCTCAGGTCCAGATCGCGGTCAAAGGGGCGCGCGGCCGCGTCCAGTGCGATATATTCGGCAAAGACATCGGCGGAGGTGTCATAGTCGAACGCCTCACCAAACCCCATACGCGTGGCCACATCGCTGATGATGCGCCAGTCCGGGCGTGCCTGACCCGGCATTGGCAAAAACGCCCGCTGGCGCGAAATGCGGCGTTCGGAATTGGTGACCGTGCCGTCCTTCTCGCCCCAGCCTGCCGCGGGAAGCAGTACATCGGCCAGATCCCCGGTATCCGTCCGCGCCATGATGTCGGAGACGGCGACGAATGGCACGTTTGCTATGGCCTTCGCCACATATCCCGCATCGGGCATCGAGACGGCAGGGTTGGTGGACATCACCCAAAGCGCCTTGATCTTGCCGCGCGCACAGGCTTCGAACAGATCAACGGCCTTGAGACCCGCTTGGTCACAGATGGTGGGGCTGTTCCAAAAGGCTTGCACCGTGTCGCGGTGTTCGGAATTCTCGATGTCGAGATGATTGGCCAGCATATTCGCCAGCCCGCCAACTTCGCGCCCCCCCATGGCGTTGGGCTGGCCCGTGACGGAAAACGGCCCGGTGCCCACCTTGCCGATGCGCCCTGTGGCCATATGACAATTCAGGATCGCGCCCACTTTATCGGTGCCGCTGGCGGATTGGTTCACGCCTTGCGAATAGACGGTCACGACCTTTTTGGTCTGCGCCCAAAGCTTGTAAAAACGGTCCAGATCTTCGGTGCTGATGCCGGATTGCAAAGCATCGGTGGCACGCGCCTGCGCCAGTGCGGGACTGCATCCGCCCACATGGGCGGTGACATAGTCCATATCGAGGTGGTCATGGTCGGCCAGATAGACCAGCAACCCGTTGAACAGCGCCACATCCCCGTCAGGTGCCACGCGCAAATGCGTATCCGCCAGATCACAAGTTGCCGTGCGACGCGGATCAATGTTGACCACGCGCATGTTTGGCCGCGCCTCTTTCGCTGCTACGATGCGCTGGTAGAGCACCGGATGACACCACGCGAGGTTTGAGCCGACCAATACAATCAGGTCCGCTTCCTCCAGATCGGCATAGGTACCGGGCACAGTATCCGTCCCGAAAGCGCGCTTGTGACCCGCCACCGATGATGCCATGCACAGCCGCGAATTAGTGTCGATATTGGCCGAGCCGATGAACCCTTTCATCAGCTTGTTGGCCACGTAATAGTCTTCGGTCAGCAGCTGACCAGAGGCATAAAACGCAACGCTGTCAGGCCCGTGATCGCGGACCGCGTCAGAGAACGCCTGTGCGACACGCTCCAATGCGCTATCCCAGTCTACCTCCATGCCCGCAATCTGTGGCGCAAGCAATCGTCCCTCCAGATCAATTGTCTCGCCCAGTGCGGCCCCCTTCGAGCACAGTCGCCCAAAGTTTGCCGGATGATCGGGATCGCCTTTGATCGTGCCGTTGGGCCCTGCCAAAACGCCACAACCAACGCCGCAATAGGGGCAGGTTGTCCGCGTCAGGTTCATGCGGCGGTACGTGCCGCGAGGAAGGCCGCCTCCAATTCGATCCGCCCGTCTACGACGCGCGCGGGATAGGTGGCCACCTGACCCTCATCCGGGCCTTGGGCCTGGCCCGTCTCAAGCGAGAACACCCAATTGTGCAGCGGGCAGGTGACGGAGGTGCCATGCACGATCCCTTCGGCCAAAGGCCCGCCTTTGTGTGGGCAGCTGTTGTCGAGGGCATAGACCGCATCGGTGGCGGTGCGGAACACGGCCACACAGCCTTGGGCCGTTTTGACCAAACGCGCTCCACGCTGGGGGATGTCGTCAAGGGCCGCAATATCAATCCAGGCGCTCATTCCGCTGCCTCCAGATCAAGCCGCGCAAGGGGCTGGTAGCTTTCGGCCTTGTCATTGACATGGGCCGCCCAAGGATCATGGCGGTAAATACTCTGGCTCAGCTCGAACCGTTCCACCAAGGCGGCGCGTTCTGCCAGATCGGTCACGACACGCGTCTTGATCCAGTCCAGACCCACCTTGGCCATCCATTTGTAAATGCGGTCAAGGTATTTGGCGTTCTCGCGGTAGAGTTGCGTCATAGCCTTGATCACGTCTATCGCCTCTGCCTCAGACGCCACCTGTACCAGCAATTCGGTCTCTTTGACGTCCATGCCAGCGGCACCGCCGATGCTGATCTGATAGCCACTGTCGACACAGATTACACCGATATCCTTGCAGGTCGCCTCGGCACAGTTGCGCGGGCATCCCGACACGCCAAGCTTGAGCTTATGGGGTGTCCAAGAGCCGTGCAGCGTTTTTTCCAGCTTGATGCCAAGGCCAGTAGAATCCTGTGTGCCAAAGCGGCAATGATCCGTGCCCACGCAGGTTTTGACCGTGCGCAGCCCCTTGGAGTAGGCATAGCCCGACACCATGCCCGCATCGTTGAGATCCTTCCAGATCGCGGGCAGGTCTTCGCCTTTGACGCCCAGCAGGTCGATCCGCTGGCCGCCTGTGACCTTGACTGTGGGCACCATGTATTTATCGGCTGCATCCGCGATCGCGCGCAGTTCGTCTGGTGTGGTGATCCCGCCCCACATGCGCGGTACCACGCTAAACGTACCGTCTTTCTGAATGTTGGCGTGCTTGCGCTCGTTGATGAAACGCGACTGCGGATCATCGGCATAGTCCAGCGGCCAGTCTGCCAGCAGATAGAAGTTCAGGGCAGGGCGGCACACATGGCATCCGCACGAGGTTTTCCACCCGCATTCCTGCCAGACGGCAGGCATCGAGGTCAGCCGCTGCGATTTGATCATGCGGCGCACATCCTCATGGGTCATATCAGTGCAGGCGCAGATGCTGGCGGCGGCGGGCAGCACGAAATCATCGCCCAATGTGACCGCCAGAACCTGCTC
>NZ_JBFEKM010000104.1:0-15151 GCF_041552635.1 Sulfitobacter sp. | reverse complement strand
TATGCCGTCCATCGCACGCGCCGCCGAGCGGGCTACTTCGCCGCCGTCTTCCGCGTTCCGCTTTGCTTGCTGAGACATCTCACTGGCTTGGGTGGCACCCTCTGCCGCAGATCGTACGGAGCTGTTCAGCTCATCCATGGCGGCGGCAGTTTGTTCTAGTGTCGCGGCCTGTTTTTCGGTGCGCCGAGCAAGATCATCTGCTGCACTGCTGATGTATGACGTTTCATTGCGAATTGAGACGGCGTTAAGTGTAACGGCACCTATCGTCTCGCGCAGCGAATGGATTGCAGCGTTGAAGTCCTGTCTGATTCTTTCGTACTCTTTTGGAAAGGGAGCATTGATATCGCTCGTCAGATCGCCGTCCGACAATCGCTTCAAAGATTTTCCTAACGTTTCAACAACCATGGCTTGTTCATCCGATCGCGCTTTTCTTTCCGCTTCGACTTGCGCCTGATGCACCGCACGCTCTTTTGCTATCTTGTCCTCGCGATCTCGCTCCTTTGCTTCGATTTCAGCAAGGCGTACGCGTTCCATTTCGTCACGCGCGCGTGTTTCGTGCTCTTGCCGGGCGGCTTTCTCTTGGGCAGCGGCTTCGCGCTCACGGTCTTCTTTTTCAAGACGTTTTTGGGAGATCATGCCGTCTCTGAATATGGTCAGGGCTTGCGCCATGCGGCCGATTTCCCCGCCTGTTTTTTGAAAACCCGTGACCGGGGCCATATCGCCGTTCGCCAAACGCTCTGTCACCTTGGTGACAGCAATAAGGGGGCGCACGATCAAAATTAGCGCACCCAAAATAGATAGAATAGCAAGTGGTGCGCTTGCCCATGCGATCGTGGTCATCCGGGAATTTCCGGCCTCTGCGTATTGGTCTAAACGGCCGCTTGCATCATCTATTGCCGAAACTGATCTTCGACCAAGGCCGCGAGCGGCATCAGTGATCAGCGCGACTTCGTCTGCGGCGGCTTTGGCCGCGGAGCCGGCTACTTCGCGCGCGTCGATCACGATCTTGCGCGCAGCAAGGACACCCGTGGATGGGTCGGCCTGTTCAATCATGGTTTGGATGGCTGCGATGACTTTTGCGTCTAGCTTCAGTTTTGCTGAAAATGACTGAATCTGGGCGACCAGTTCCGCTGACCCAACGATCGCGGTTTGCAACCCCGCCATATCATCCGCAGAACTGCCCGTCAAAATCACGGAGAGTAAGCCGCCAATTGTGCCGTCCAGATCGGAAATGTTACTCACTTCCTCGAGCTTAGAAGCAATGGATGTGACAGTGGTATCAGCCGGAGACATGGAAACTTGCTGCAATACGGACCGGCCAAGTTCCGTGAGGGCCAGATGTGCCGTGACTGCAGCAGCGTTCAGAACATCGGACCCCGACAACGTCAATTCGTCGTTGATAATTTCTTGTGCACGGGTATCGACGAGCAGTTTGATACTGGCCGAGGCCGAGGATATTGCTTCTAGCAGCATCTGTTCATCATCACCGCTCAAGCCGGATGCTGTGTCACTCAGCTGGCTTAACAGTTGGTCTGCAGTTGCGGCTTTCGACGACATCTCATCGCCACTTTCTGCAACCAATATGGACGACAGGCTTTCACCAAGCGTTCCGGCCGTTTCGATCATTGCCGAACTTTGCTTCAGATTGGGAACATATTCAGCCTCGAGCGTGCTTAGCGAATTGGAAAAGTCCTGAAAAACGGACTTTCCGACCCAGATCGCCAACGCTGTCAGGGACGCCATAACGAGCAAGATTGCGCTGAACTTGATCGCGATACTGCCGAGGTTGAATGCTCTTTTAGTTTTCACAGGACGCTCTTCCGTATAGGTGGATCCCTGAACATCAGTTGTTTTGCAGGGCCGAATGAAAACTCATTAAGGCGGATATCTTTCACTGATGTTAATTGTGGCCGGTGAAAGCGAAAATAACTGCGCATAGCCTGGCGCAAATTTTTAGCGCCCCTGACATAGTCAAGAGCGCTTGCGCATGAAGTGCGATGATCATTCAAACTTGACCCAACGGCGGCGTCACCCGACCTTATATGTTGTGGTTCAGCCGGAATTGGTTCTTGGGGTCGTATGTGGCTTTGATCTGGCGAAGTTTTTCGATGTTGGACCCATAGGCCTCTGCCATGCGACCGTCGTCTGATGGCATGAAATTGACATATACGCTCCCAGCAGACGCAGGTGCTGTTCGATCAGCAAGATCCCGCGCCCAACTGATACATTTTTTGTCCTGCGCTGGATCTGACCACCGGGTATGGACGTTCATGACGAAATGCCGCTGGCGTTGCGGAAACGGTGTGGCTTCGGCGTTAACGCGTGTCATGGCACCCCCAAGATGGGCGATAAAGATTTCGGATTGCGGATGAGGCAGAGCGCAAACCGCGGCAAGCGAAATATCGATGACATCGTCGGACAGCTTCAGAAAGTCATTACTTTTCCAATAGTTACGCGCACCTGCCGTCAAAAGCGGATCGAAGGCTTGTTGCCATCCCGCATAGGGGTGCGGGCCGATCACGTCGGCTATTGGCTGCCCAAGATCGCGTAATTCTTCTAGCGCTTTTTCACCTTCTTTCATATCGCCCGCGTAGCAAGCTGCAAAGATAAGTACTTCTTTGCCATGCCATTCTTCCGGGATAAAAGGCAGCGGCGGTGCTTGTCTCATGACCGTCCAAATAGTGAGTTCATCGGGTGCGCGGGCGCAAATATCGCGATAGCTTTGCAGCAGGCTACGTGCGTCGGCCAAAGGATGCACGATCAGTCCCGACAGGACCTCGGGGCCGATCGGGTGCAGTGCAAATTCGAACGAAGAAACCACACCAAAGTTACCGCCACCGCCGCGAATGGCCCAATACAGATCGCTGTTCTGGGTGCTATCGGCGACCCGCAAAACACCATCCGCACAGACCACGTCTGCTGACAGCAGATTATCGATGGTCAGGCCGTGCTTGCCGGTGATCCAGCCAAAACCGCCCCCCAGGGTCAACCCGGCCACCCCGGTGGTCGAATTGATGCCCAAAGGCACGGCAAGGCCATGAGCCTGGGTTGCCTGATCCACGTCGGACAGAAGGCAGCCGGGCTGGACGGTCGCAGTTGCCTTGTCGGCATCGACTTTAATGTCTTTCATTTGCGATAGATCCAGCAGAACGGCACCGTCGGCAACCGCATGGCCCGCAATCTGGTGGCCGCCGCTTTTGATCGCAAGCAAGAGGTCGTTTTCGCGGGCAAAGTTCACCGTGAGCTGGATATCATTTGCATTGAGCGCCCGCACGATCTGGCTGGGGTGGCGGTCAATCATACCGTTCCACAATGTGCGCGCATCATCATAGGAACTGTCCCCCTTACCGATCAGTTCACCACTGAGGGCTTCTTTTAGGTCCGCGAGTTTACCTCGGGGGATTTCGATGGTTCCGCCGTTCAAGGCTTTGAATGTCTCGGTCATAACAGTTTCTCCCAAAAGATTTGATGCTGCTTTCAGGCTGCGCTGCGGGCCGTAAACGCACTAGTCCTGAAACTGAACCTGCCTTTTCCCGAAGGTTTGAAGCGAAACGTGGTACATTGTCTTCATGCAAAGTTGGTTTTTCCATAAAGGAGAATCGTTATGACACTTGGAAGTTATGGACAGTTTTGCCCCGTGGCGATGGCTGCCGAAATGCTCTGTACCCGCTGGACCTTGGTTCTGGTGCGCGAAATGGTGGCGGGTTCAACGCGGTTCAACGACCTTAGACGGGGTGTTCCGCGTATGTCGCCAAGCCTGCTGTCCCAACGGCTTGGGGAGCTTGAAGCCGCAGGCATTGTCAAGCGTATGCCCGTCGCGAACGAGCCGGCGGTGCATGAATACTGCCTGACAGAAGCGGGCCGTGACCTTCAAACTGTGGTCGAAGCATTCGGCCTGTGGGGGCAGAAGTGGATCGAAACCCAAGCGACGTTGAAGAACCTCGACCCGTCTTTGCTGATGTGGGATATGCGTCGCAATCTTGATCCGTCCCCTTTGCCGTCGCACCGAACAGTCGTGAACTTCAGATACCCCGAACTGGCAAAAGCGCGGCAGAATTGGTGGTTGGTCGTGGATCCCACTGCTGCGGTTGACCTTTGTTCCTCTGATCCGGGCTATGACGTTGATCTTTGGGTGACGACGGATTTGCGGACGATGACGTCAATCTGGATGGGCCTAATGCGGGTTTCTGATGCGGGTGACAAGATCCAGCTTGATGGTGATCCGGCGATTGCGCGCACAATGCAAACCTGGCTTGGCCTTAGCCCGTTTAGTGCGCAGGCAAAATTGGTGCACTGAGGCGGTTATACTTTTGGGCTGATTCAGTTTCCTGACTATCGAACGCGATCACAACACCGCACCTTTGGGGGAGTTTCGCCAGACCTTTTCGGACAGGCGACCAAAACCTAGAGGAGCTTCGATATGGTTTCGTATAATTCGCCATCCCCACAACATCCCATTTCACACCGGCAAACACGTGGGCGCACGCGCTTGAATAGTCTGCACTTGGCAGTCACCGCCGCGGTCATTTGCACTGCTTTTTCCGGTTCTGCCATCGCCCAATCGTCGCCAGATGCCATGATCGCCGACGCCCTGCGCGCAGCCCCGCCAAGTATTCTCAAAACGGCGACGGTGTCTGATCTGGCTGGCAATATCCTGCGTGAAGGCCCCAGCGATTACACCTGTTTTCCGGCACCTGACGGGATCGCTGGCCCGATGTGCATGGATTCCGAATGGCGCCGTTGGATGGCGGCGTGGATGGGGGGCACGCCCTTTACCGCCGAACGTTTGGCCATCGCCTATATGCTGGCCGGCGATTCACCAGACGGAGGGGCCAGTAACATCGACCCTGCCGCCACCTTGCCGACAGCCGATAACGAATGGATCGTCGAAGGGCCGCACATGATGCTGATCACGCCCGACCCGTCTGTTTTCGACGGTATCCCCACAACGATCAATACCGACGGCCCCTATGTGATGTGGTCAGGCACCCCTTACGTCCATCTTATGGTGCCGGTGGACAAACGCCCTGAACAGCGCAGCATCCCTTTGCAATAAGGTCGTGTTGGATGCGGCTAAACTGGCGGGCGCTAAGCGCCGTGCCTTGGTATAACAGTGCGACCGAGGGCCCATTTGAGCCATTTCGGTTGCTTGGAAAGCTAGGTCGTAACAGTTGAGGGGAACTGGTTGTACACCAGTTCCCCGATCTTGCCGCGGCTCGAAGAATTAGAATACAGCCCGCGCCATTCTGATCAGTTGAAGGGTCTCGAATGCATCGTCTTCAAGGGCAAGGACCTCTCCGTTCATAACGGTATAGCTGTACCCCGGAGCCAGTTTTGGCAGGCGATAGGCCCGCATCAATTCGGCCTGCGTTAGCGCAGCCGTAGGGGCGACTTGGATACCATTGTCCAGAATCGGAACCCGTGCCATGTCGTTGATCTGTGCCAATGCCGAATAGTTCCGGTCCTCAAGAAGCACAGGCATCCCGTCAATCAGCGCGTAGCGGTTTCCTCGGGGGGCGGGTGCAAGGTTATAGAGCTGGGCCACTTGATCCGACGTCAACAAGAACCCGGAATCGTCGATCTGGTCGATATTGCGTATCTGAACGTTCTGATCGCGCAAATAGCGGTCGCGGCGGTCCAGATAAATGCGGTCCAGCTGGTTATCGTCATAAGATACCCATTCATTGTAGGTAACGCCGTCTTTCACCAGACCGGGGGGAACGCAGGGTGGATCCTTTTTGGCAAGGCCGGGGGGGCAGTTGCGATAGGTCAGCAGGCGATCGTCATTTATGTCCTGAAAGATCACATCTTGGCCCAGCAGCGCCAAAGGCAGCGCCGAAAGCAGGGTCACCATGTCCCGACCCTGTGGGGGCTGAACCGACAAAATCTGCCTAGACGCGATCAGGCGATCTTCTTTCGACCACTTTACTCTTTCGCGGAATTTATCGTTGTTCTTATCGGCCTTCTGCTGCGTTTTGGCCGCTTTTTGCCCTCTGTTTTCGTTCGCTTTCAACGCCTTGCCGGGCTTCTTTTCAGCCTTTTGATCAGCCTTCTTATTATCTGGCTTACCGTTTTTGTTCTTCTTGTTGTGGCCTTTGCCAGCGTTTTTATGGCCGCCACCTTTTTCCTTGTCATTTTTGACGCGAATAATGTCCGCATCAAAATTGCCGGCGGCGAAATGCGCGCCGCCCAAGGTTGAGAAAGAAGGTGTGATTTTGGTTGCTGCATTGCCAGAACTGATCGCCGCGATTGAAAAGGCGGTTGCAAGCAAAATACTTTTTGTGGGCATATCGGTCGCTCCTGTATGTGAAAGTCTAAAGGCGCAAGCCCCTTTAGCGAAACATCAAGGGAGACCCGTATTGGCCCCGATGTCTTGCCATATTAACGCGGGTGCTGCTGACAAGGTTCCGAAGGCCTTAAAATGCGGCGGCGTGTTTTCGCTGGTTCGTCTTCTACGATGATCGGGGGCTTGGGAAAAACTGACCCAAGACGCGATCTGTAGGAAGTTTCGTGAACCTATAATGCACGGCTTGCCTTTCCGCTGCTAAACCATGATCTTTCACGGCAGGATGAGGGAGTGAAAACCAATGACATTTATGAAATCTGTTGGCGCTGCTGCGGTCGCGGCAGTGATGCTGACCACCAGTGCTTCGGCCGAAACGCGCATCACGTTCAAGTCTGCCAAGGCGGGCTCTTCGTATTTCCAGATGGCTGTGCAGATCGCCGAAGCCATGAAGACAGGGACCGATGGTGATATCGCGGTGACCGTCGAGGAAAGCCAAGGTTCCGTGCAAAACGTGATGGAGGTCCGTGCGCGCGGTGCTGATTATGTGTTCACCACGCCGCCAGCATTGGTCGGACTGGCCCAAGGCGGCAAAGCCATGTTCGAGGGCAAGGGCGACCCAGCCTTCGCAGACATCCGCGCGCTGTTTCCGATCCCGTCGCTCACCATGCATTTTGTGATGTCGCAAGACAGCGGCGTGACCAGCTTTGCGCAGATGGAAGGCAAGACGATCCTGCTGGGCAGCGGTTCTTTCGGGGCAACCGAGGGTGAAAAATACCTCAAGCTTTTCGGCCTCGAGGGCAAAGTGACGCTCGCTGACTCTGAACTGTCGAATGCCGTGAATGCGTTGAAAAACGGGCAGATCGACGGTTTTGTAACGGCTGGTTCTTTCCCTGCACCCAATGTGATCGAAGCGGCGGCATCAACCGGCGTTACTATTATTTCGCTTGATGACGACCAGATTGCGGCATCCAAGCGCACGCGCCTGACAATCCCTGCGGGAACCTACACAGGCCAGACAGAAGACATTACAACGACGTCCCTGCCCGTGGTTTCCTATACCACCACCAAAATGGACGATGACACGGCCTATATGTTGACCAAAACATTCTGGGAAACCCGCGAGGCGATGGCCGCAGATGCACCGTGGTGGGCCGCTGTTTCGGCTGGGATGCTTGAGAATATCACGACCCAAATCCACCCGGGTGCGATCCGGTATTACAAGGAAATTGGTGTTCCGTTGAACGACGCGCATATGTAAAAGACTTGCCTTGTCCCTTTGCGTAAAAGGGACAAGGCGCTTTGATCCCATGACATCATTTTTCTCCGGCGCAAGCCGCGTGTGGATCGTGCTTGGCGCGATCACAGCAGTATTTCACATCGGGCTGATCTTTTATGGATTGGTGCCTAACCTTGTCGCACGCCCCTTGCATATGGCGCTCATTTTGCCGTGGGTGTTTCTGTATTCTGCCAAAACGCCCCTTGAATGGTGGTCGGGTGCGTCCATTACCGCGATTGGCGTCGCGGGGTGTGTCTGGATCGCCCTGAACCAGCAAATGCTGCGCAATCAATACGGATTTCTAGAGGACCAGTTTCAGGTCGTGCTGGCCATCACCCTTTTGCTTATCGCGATGGAGGGCGCGCGCCGCATGATTGGCTGGCCCTTGCCCCTCGTGGCGCTTTGCGCCTTGCTGTACGGGTTATACGGCCAGAACATACCCGGCGAATTTGGCCATGCCGGCACCCCGTTGCGCAGTTTTCTTGGCACGCTGGTCATCGCCGAAGGCGGGCTTTGGGGCAGCCTTACGGGGGTGTCTGTGGGTGTCGTTGCGATCTTTGTGATCTTTGGCGCGGTGCTGAACGCGGGCGAAGCAGGACAAGGGTTTATGAACGTGGCCGCTGCCGCTGCGGGGCGCCTGACAGGTGGGGCGGCGAAGGTGTCAGTCTTGTCATCCGCGCTATTCGGGTCGATTTCGGGGTCAGCTTCGGCAAATGTTGCATCGACGGGTGCGATAACGCTGCCCGCAATGACCAAGCTGGGCTATCCCAAGCGCCTTGCCGCCGCTGTTGAGGCTGTGGCCTCGTCTGGGGGGCAAATCATGCCGCCGTTGATGGGTGCCGGTGCCTTTGTGATGGTTGAGCTGACCGGGGTGCCCTACACTCAAATCATGTTGGCGGCATCGTTGCCCGCGATCCTTTATTTTCTTACGGTCTGGATGGGCATCAACGCCTATGCGCAGCGCTTTGAGCTGCAAGCGGTGCCCGAAGACCAGCGCCCCAGCACGCGGGTGGTTGCGATCACGTCGATATTCTTTCTTGTGCCATTTTCGGTCCTGTTGTTTGCGATGTTTATCGCCGGTTTTACGCCGCAATATGCAGCGGTGATTGCCATATTCGCAGGCGTTGCCGTGCTGTTTTTTGATGCCACGCCCCGCATGGGGCTCCGTCAGGGTGTTGCGCGCCTTGGCGATGCCCTGCGGGCAATTGGCCAACAGGTTGCGATGATCGCTGCCATCATCATCTGCGCGTCGATCATCATCGGCGTTCTTGGCATTACAGGGCTGGGGATCAAGATCACCTCTGTCATACTTTCCGGATCCGGCGGCACCTTGTGGCCCGCGTTGCTTCTGACCGCGCTGGCTTGCCTGTTGCTTGGCATGGAGGTCCCCACCACAGCCGCATATGTCATTTGCGTTTCGGTTGCGGGACCTGCGCTGACGCAGCTTGGGCTGGAGCCATTGCAAGCACATCTGTTCGTGTTCTGGTTCGCATTGCTGTCCACAATCACCCCGCCTGTTTGTGGGGCGGTGTTTATTGCTGCGGGGATGATCGGTGAAAACTGGCTCAAGGTTGCGCTGACAGCTATGGCACTTGGTGTCGGGCTTTATATTATCCCGTTGGCCATGATCGCTAACCCCGACATGATCCGCATTGCAACCAACACGACCGGTGCATTGATCGCATTTGTCATGGTTGGCATTGGTCTGTCGTGCCTGTCTTATGCACTGATCGGGCGCGCAGGGTGGCTGCGCCGGACGCTGCTGGCTGTCGGCGGTTTCATCGCCTGTTTCGCTGGCGCATTCCTACCTTAAGGTGGAATGCGCCAGTGTTATTGCGTGGTTCTTTTGGTCCTTATCGTCCAACCCATTGAGGAAGGAATAGAACGATGTCGGGGAATGCGATCAGCGCTGCGACAATGATCAGGTCAACGACAACAAACCAGAACACACCCTTAAAGATGGTGGACAACGAGGCGAGATTTCCGACAACGCCTTTTATGACGAAAACATTCATGCCCATCGGCGGGGTGATCATCCCGATTTCCAACAGCTTGACCAACACGACGCCGAACCACAGCAGGCTGTAACCGGTTTCATCCACGATTGGCAGCACGATTGGCAAGGTAAGCAGCATGGCACCGACAGGTTCCAACATCATGCCAAGCACCAGGTAGACGCAGACGATGCCGACCATGATCAGCAGCGGCGAGGCCCCAAAGCCAAGGATCGCATCCGACAGCGCATCACCGATGCCGGACAAGGCTAGAAAGCGGGTCAGAAGACTGGCACCAACGGCGATGATCAGCAGGGCTGCCGTTGTTGTAAGTGTCTCGGTGATGGCCATGCGCAATGCCTTGAAGGTAAGCGTACGGTACAGCAGTGCGACAAGTGTAGAGAGCATTGCCCCGATTGCACCCGCTTCTGTCGGGGTAAAGGCCCCGCCAAAAAGCCCCGCAAATACCCCGATTACAATCAGCAGCACCGGCCATGTCTGGCCCAAAGCCCGGATTTTTTCCGCGCGGGTGGCGCTTGTTTTTACAGGGGGGGCAAGATCGGGGTTCATCTTTACACGGACGATGATCAACAAAATATAGGCAAACAGGGTGATAATTCCCACCACCAGACCGCCGAGAAACAGCGCGCTGACGGATTGGCGCGAAATAATGCCATACAGGATCATCAAAATCGAAGGCGGGATCAGCGCACCGATCGTTCCTGCTGCGGCCACTGTGCCGGTTGCCAGTTCTGCGCTATAGCGGTGGCGCGTCATTTCAGGCACGGCGATTTTGCCCATCGCAGCAGAGCACGCGACCGATGATCCCGTCACAGCAGCAAACCCTGCGCAGCCAAAGACCGATGCAATCGCAAGCCCGCCCGGCAAACCCGAAAGCCAGATTTGCGCCGCATTGAATAACCCCTGCGTCAGGCGTGTATGATAGCAAATAAAGCCCATGAACAAAAACGCCGGGATCGAGCTGAGCACCCATGAGTTGGCAAAGCTATAGGGCACAATCCCCAAGCTGCCCCACGCGATGTTCCAGTTGAACATCGACCACAACCCGCCAAACGACACGGCGATCAGGGAAATACCGATGGGGATGCGCATCAGGATCATCACCAGCAGAATGGCAATGAAGATGCCCGCGATCTGAAGTTCGGTCATTGCGCATCTCCGTCGGACAAATAGGGGTCTTCGACCCGCAGCGCATCAAGCCCGTGCGCGCGGCCCGTGATCATGCAAATGAATTTCCAGCCTGCCACGATGGACATCAGGCCAAAACCGATGGGAAGCGGCAAATAGGTCGGCCATGTCGCAACTTTTCCGCCTGCCTCGATGGAAAAGGATCCGCCCAGATATTTGGCCAGCGCCTCGTCTCCGGTGCGGATGGCGACCGTGGCGGTCACGATGCATGTCAGTAACAGCGCGAAACCGGCAAGGATGCTTTGTATTTTCGCCGGAAACCTTTCGGCCAGCAGTTCGACTGCGATGTGGCTATCCTTTTGCTCGACCGCAGCAAGCGGGAGAAAGGCAATCCCGACCATATAGAAGGCCGAGACATAAAGAATGGTTGAATTCAGCGGGGTCTGGAAGGCAAAGCGCATGACCACATCAATGGTGACGTGGGCGACCAGCATCAGCACCATGATGCCAGCAAGCGATGCCGTCCCCGTGATCAGCGCGGAGATCACTGACGCGATAAGTTTCATCGAAGTATCCGTATTGAGAAAAGGAGCGCGGGGCACCACGCGTTCCGCGCAGTACCCCGTTGATCAGATGATTTCGGGCTTACTGAGCGTAAGTGGCCGGATCAACCTTTGAGATCACTTCGTCCCAGAACAACTGCTGCAAGGCGTCACTGCTGTCGACGTCTTTCACCAGGTCGTTCCATTTTGCCAGCAATGGTCCAAAATCGGCTGCGATTTCTTCGGACCGCGCCACGCCGTAGGTGTCTTTGAACAATGCCGAAACTGTCTTTAGGTCGGCACGGGCAAAATCTTGCACGGCAGCCAGCAATTCCGGATCGGCCTCGTGGATGTTGATGCCATTGTTGCGTGCGTGTTCGATGGCGGCGCTGTCATCGGTGTAGAAATTCCAGGTCACATCCGCGGACATGTGGCTTCCGCCCCATAGCAGCGCTGCGCGGCTTTCGTCGTTCATCGCCTTCCAGCGGTCTGCGTTGACGTTCGCGGATGACACACCGGCAAAAGCACCGCCCGGAACGGCCAGCGTGATGTCGGTGACGACTTCGTGCAGGTTATAGTTGGTCAGTTCGGGGGCGGAAAGCATGGCACAGTCGATGATGCCTTGATCCAGCGCTTCGTAGGCTTCCGACACTGGCAGACGAACCCCTTGGGCACCAAACGCTTCGGCAAAGCGGACAAAGCCGGCACCGCCCGCCCGCAGACGTAGCCCCTTGAGGTCTTCGACCGAGGTGACTTTGACGTCTTTGCACAGCAAGTTATAAAGCGGGGTCACGCCACCGCCGGTATAGACTTGGTTCTGTGCCTTGTTCTCTTCCAAACACTCCGGGCATTTGTTGAACGAATATTCCAGCATCGCGCCCGAAAACGCCAATGGCTCTTTGCCGGTAGGGTTTTCCACCAGATTGATCAGCAGGTTCATCTCGTGCAGGAAAAGGTTGGTCGAATACTCCGCAGGGTAATATGGCGGCAGCACAAAGCCGACGTCGGCCAGACCATCCCGCACGCCGGGCGATGTCTCGGGTAGGCTAAGCAGCGACATAGCAAAGCCTGTCACGTCGATTTCGCCGCCGGACCGTTCCGCCACTGCTTCGGCATAGTCATCAACAGCGAGGCCGATGGCCGAGTTGTTGGGGTAGCCATACGCAAAGTTAAGGCGTTCTTTCGCTGTGGCCTGTCCGGCAATTGCGACAGCGGCCAGCGTTGCGGCAAGTGCGACAGAATTCTTATAGGTCATGTGTGTCCTCCCAAACATATGTCCAGCCCAAGCGACACGGCAAGATGCCTGTCGGGGCAATCAATTTCTATTTTACCCAAGGGGCCGCGCGATTTCGGGGCACAGTTACCTTTTGGCGATCCGTGCTTTGACTCGGCAACATTCTGAGTAGTATGTTTACTGTCGTGACACGGCGCTCAGGTGTCAATAGCTGTCGTTGAGGTAGTTGCGCTGACAAGAGGATCATGCATTCTTGTGCATAATGCTGATCTGAAAGTGATATGTTCACGCATGACATGCTGACAGCGCAGGGGCAGTGATGAAACAGCGCTGCTGGTATGGAGGGCTTGAACGGAATGGTCGATAATATGCAGGCGGAACGTTCAGACACGCAGACGCAAAAGGGCGATAGCCGCCAACAAATCATCGACGCTGCGGCCCAATGCTTTATGCACAAGGGCTTGGATAAAGCGACGATGGATGACATCGCCGATGTGCTGGATGCCACCAAGGGCCGTGTCTATCACCACTTTCGGTCCAAGAACGCGATATATTTCGCAGTCCACCGTCAGGCGATGCAATATTGCTTTGATGCCGTTGCGCCGGTGTTGGCGCTGTCAGTCGCCTGCGATAAAAAGCTCGAGGCGATGGCCACCGCCCATGCCCGTGTGATGATGGACACCCTACCCTATCAGCGCAGTATCCGGCTTGGTGTCGAAATCTATCTGCGGGGCTCGACCACTGAAGATGAACGCGCGGTGTTGACTGAATTGATTGGGCTGCGCAACGACTACGAAGACCTGTACCGTGACGTATTGCGCGCGGGTGTTGCGCAAGGCGTTTTGCGCGTTCCCAACATCGAGATCGCGAGCCGCGCCATCATGGGTGCCCTTAATGGGTTGGTAGACTGGTACCGGGTCCGGCCCGAACAGACCGATGCAGACCGTGATATGATCGCACAGACCCTTGCCAAGGCCGTGGTCAATGGAATGACGGTTTAAACGCTATAGCTGGTTACGCAGAATGGCTTTCACGATCTTGCCGTTGGCGTTGCGCGGCAGCGGCGTGTCGGTCAGCGTCACGAAATCAGGGGTTTTATAGTCTGCCAGATGTGCCTGAACGAACGCTTTGACGGCCGCATCATCAAGGGTTGCATCGGTCGAATGCACGAACATGTGCAGCTTTTCACCCAGCACAGGATCAGGCCGCCCGATAGCCGCGCATTCGATCACCGAAGGGTGCGCTGTCAGGGCGTTTTCCACCTCGGCCGAGTAAATGTTATAACCGCCGCGAATGATCATATCCTTGCGACGGTCGTGCAGGCTGATGAAGCCTTGGGCATCGCGCGACCCGACATCGCCGCTTTTCCAAAACCCATCCTGAAATTCGCTTTTGGTTTTCTCGGGGTTGTTCCAATATCCCGGAACAACCATTGGCCCTTTGATCCACAGTTCGCCATGTTCGCCGGTTTCGACGTCATTGCCGTTGGGGTCAACGATACGTATTTCGCCGCAGGGCACAGTGATGCCGATACTGTCAGATCGCTTGGTCCCCATTCCCAGCGGCAAGATCGTCGCAGGTGACGTCAGTTCGGTTGCGCCGTAAGCATTGACCAGCAGCAAACCGGGCAGTTTTTCCGACAGCTCTTGAATGGTGGACTGGGCCATCGGCGCGCCGCCGTACCCCCCGATGCGCCAGCTTGACAGGTCATAATCTTCGACTGCGCAGCGCAGCAGGAACAAGTTATACATCGCCGGAACCATCAGCGTCTGCGTGACCTTTTCCCGGGCAGCGAGGTCCAAAAACGCGTCGGCCTTAAAGCTGCGCATGATCACGCTGCATCCGGCTGTGCGCAGCATGGTGAACAACGTGGCGACCAGCCCGGTGACATGCGACGCGGGCACCGCCAGCAGGGACCGCTCGCCCTGCCCCAGTTCCATGCACATCTCGAAATGCATGGCAGAATGTATGATATTCAGATGCGTCAGCATGGCCCCTTTGGGCTGTCCGGTCGTCCCAGACGTATATAATATGACGGCAGTATCTTCTTCGCTCACTGTGGGGGCGTTCAATTCCCCGGAGGGCGTCAAAAGGCTGTCGTAATCCTTTGATGCCGCCACAGGACCACCAACGCAGAAGCGATGTTCTAGCTGTGGCAGATCGGGTTGCGGCGGCAATCTGTCGGCGACATCGACGTCATGGACCAAAACAGTTGCGCCGCAATCGTTCAGAATATGGGTCAGTTCAGGCGTCTGTTCGCGCACATTGATCGGCACGGCAATGGCACCAAGGCGCAGACTTGCCAGCAGAACGATCAGGAATTCAGGGCAATTACCCAGCAGTATCGCAACTCTGCTTCCTGTGCGGACACCATGCGCCATCAACCCCAAAGCAACGGCATCGACCTGTGCGTCAAGTGCGCCATAGGTCAGCCGCACCTCATCACACACAAGGGCTTCGCCTTGCCGGTTTCGCGCGACAGACTGCTTTACCATCACATTCAGATCAGAGGGCCGGTCAGAGAAGCACTTGATATCACTCCTGCCAAAATGGGTCTCATAGGACAGCAAGTCAGTGATTTTCGCAGGCCAATTTTGCATCTGGGTCTCTTTCGGTCAATTTTGACCCACCTTGCCAAAGATCGCAAACGGAACTCAAGCAGCGAATTTC
>NZ_JBFEKM010000103.1:0-15239 GCF_041552635.1 Sulfitobacter sp. | reverse complement strand
GGGTACGCCGATCTTCTCGGCTTCGGACGCGACGCCACCATGGCCGAAAATCTCGTGCTCTGATCCACAATCGGGACAGACGAACATCGACATGTTTTCGATCAATCCCAGCACAGGCGTTTTCAGCGTGTTGAACATGTCAATTGCTTTGCGCGCATCTATCAACGCCACGTCTTGCGGCGTGGAAACCACAATCGCGCCCGACAATTCCGACTTGGTACATAGTGTCAACTGTACGTCGCCAGTGCCGGGTGGCAGATCAACCAGCAGCACGTCCAGTTCGCCCCATTCCACCTGCCCCAGCATCTGCTGTAGCGCGCCCATCAACATTGGACCGCGCCAGACGACGGCTTTGCCTTCTTCCATCATGAAGCCGATCGACATCAGTGTGACGCCATGAGCATGCAGCGGGATGATCGTTTTGCCGTCAGGGGATGCGGGCCGTTTATTGACCCCCATCATGCGCGGCTGGCTTGGGCCATAGATATCGGCATCCAACAGCCCCACCTTGCGCCCTGCCCGCGCCAGCGCAACCGCAAGGTTCGAACTGACCGTGGATTTGCCCACACCGCCCTTGCCTGACCCGATGGCCAGAATGCGCTGCACACCTTTGGGCTTGGTCGGGCCGTCTTGTGGCTTGGGGTGCCCGCCGATCTTAAGGCTGGGTGCCGCAGGTTTGGGTGCAGGGCCATGCGCCGTCAGTGCAACAGTCGCAGTGGTTACGCCGTCCAACGCTTTGACTACCTTTTCAGCTGCGTCGCGCAACGGGGCCATTTGTGCAGCAACCTGGGCATTGGGCGCTTCGATCACAAAGCGCACCGTATCGCCGTCAATTGTTAGTGCACGAATCAAATCATGGGCAAGAATGGATTTCCCGTCGGGCAACAGCACCCGATCAAGGGCGGCTTGGACGTCTGCTTTGGTGATCGGCATGCTGTATTCCTTCTTAATTTGCGCTTTGACATGGCAGTTTTGGCGAAAACCACAAGGGGAGGTCAAAACTTTGCCCATAGATCAGTCAAGAGGCGGCGTTTGCGCTCAATTATTAGCCATTCCTCATATGTTTTCGCTGCATAGCAGCATTGCAAAAGTAAGTAATTGTGCAGTCGCAGCAAATAGGTCAGAAAGGTTTCAGGAGATCACAAGTTGGTCTCCACAATAAAGACCAGACGCATCCATCCTCCTCCCGGATGTTTCTGTTTTAGGCGATGGCACCCTCCTCCTCCCTGGTGTCATCGCCATTTTTTTGTCAAATTTTTTCAGGACGTTACGTCAACTTGGCCCATGCATTTGCTGCATAGCAGCATTGCCGATACGTCTATTGTGCAACTGCAGCATCTTCCTACATATTGATCACAACACGAACGAAGACGAACAAAGACGAAATCAAATGAGGTGCTGAAATGGCATATGTAAACGTAACCAACGCCCCGTCCATCGCAGACCGCTTTAATGCTTTGCTGTCGACAATCGCGACACGCCGCACACAGCGCCGCGTCTACCGCGCGACATTCAACGAACTCAGCAAGCTGTCGACACGCGAATTGAACGACCTTGGCATCGGCCGGTCACAAATCCGCGGCATCGCTCTGGAAACAGGCCGCAACGCAGCCTAAATGAATTGAGATCGGGCACACGCACCCTCCCTGTTGTGTGTCTGTAGAAGGCCAAAGGTTTCCTCCTCCTCCCTGAGACCCGAGGCCTTCATAAACGTCTCCTTCCCCTTTCCTCCCGATTGGATTGGAGACGTCGAAAAAGACGGCGGTGCTTTCCTCCCAAAGCGCCGCCGTTCTTTTGTTTAGGGGGCTGACATCATTTATATTTCTCGCGACCACCAGATCCGATTGGGGGACCAAAGGCTGGCCCGCCAGAATTGTCGTAAAATGGCAGGGAATTTTGTCGCGCCCTTCCAGTAGTCCCCAAAACCAATCGAATTTAAGACGACCGACGGCATTCAAATCCGGCCGCGTTGCAAGGTTATGTCAATACGTTACTGTCAGGCTGAACATATCATGTCTGAGGAGTAGTTTGTTTGCGGCTGATCATAGGTGGCCTATTGGCCTTGGTGGCGGGATCGGCGTGGGCCGATGGGTATTGGGAATACGGGTCTTGGCGCGTCACCGTGCAAGAAGTTGATACCGGCGAGGATCTGCGCCGCACCTGCAGCGCGGTGACCGGGGGCGACGGGGAGCCGAGCGCGGTCATTTCCATGAGCAATGGCGATGCTGGCCCACCGGATTACTTTCCCACCGTTGTGATCCGCGAACATGCGGTCCGACATCACCAGACCGTGCTGAAAGACGGGCAACCTGTCTATATCCGTTTCGACGATGAGGATGTGATGGACAGTGTGGTCGTCGGCTTTGTCGATAATGAAGGTTTCGCCAATGCTGAAATCGCCTTTGACCATCCACACAGCCAATGGGTTCTGCGGGCAATGCGTAAAAATGGTCAGTTCGATGTGGTCGTTGATGGTAAGGTCTTCATGTACGTTTTTCTTGACGGTTTTACAGCGTCGTACCTGAAGATGGCCGAGGAATGCGGGTTCACCGGCGCGGGAATCATTGATTAGCGGGCTTCGAATCCGCATGGCCCCAGAATATTGTGCTTGGCAATTCGATGTTTTCGTCAGTGGGTGCAGCGTTTTCCAACAGATCAATCAGCATAGCGGTGCCTGTTGGTGCAGGGACACGCACTAAAATACGGGGCCCATGCCCTAAAACGGCACGTCATCCGACCCGGTTAAGAAACGTGATACGACCTTTTTGGTCCCGGCCTTTTCAAAGCTGACCTCAACTTTGTCGCCTTCGATGCCGATCACATCCCCATAGCCGAATTTCTGGTGGAACACGCGTTCTCCCATCGTAAAGCTGCTAACAGCCGCCATGTCGATGGTGACATTGCGCGCTTCGGATGGTTGGCCCATGCCCCGGTCATTGCTGCGCGATTGCAGACGCCGCCATCCGGGGGAATTGTAGACATTGGCCTCGGCGGCTTTTTCATGCAGGTTCGATTTTGGCATCGCAGCCCCGAAACCACCGCCATACAGGCCCGGCGGGGTCAGCACATCAACATTTTTCTCAGGCAATTCGTCGATAAACCGCGACGGCATAGCGCTTTGCCACTGTCCGAACACACGTCTGTTCGCAGCGAACGAAATAGTGCAAATTTCCTCGGCCCGCGTGATGCCGACATAGGCCAAACGGCGCTCTTCCTCGAGGCCCTTCAACCCGCTTTCATCCATGGACCGCTGCGACGGAAACAGCCCGTCCTCCCAGCCCGGGAGGAAGACGGCCGGGAATTCCAAGCCCTTGGCGGCGTGTAGCGTCATGATCGACACCTTTTCGCCCTCGCCTTGCTGTTCGTTGTCCATAATCAGGCTGACATGCTCAAGGAACCCTTGCAAATTTTCGAACTGTTCCAAGGCCTTGACCAATTCCTTGAGGTTTTCAAGCCGCCCCGGTGCCTCTGGTGTTTTATCGTTCTGCCAGAACCCAGTATAGCCGCTTTCATCCAGAATAATCTGGGCAAGCTCCACATGGGACAATTCAGGCGGGCCATATTCATAGCGCGCAGTCGGCGCGCCATCGTCGATCACGCTGTTATCGTCAATCTCAACCCGCAGCCGTGGCCCGCGCGCCATTTCGCCCCAGCGTTCGATTCCGTCGATCAACAACCGCAACTGCGCGGCCCCCTTGCCACCGATCCCGCCATTCGCCAGTAAAATCCGCGCGCCTTCCACAAGGTTCACACCGTTTTCACGCGCCGTCTTCTGGATATTCTGCTGCGCCTTGTCACCCAGACCGCGTTTGGGCGTGTTCACAATCCGCTCGAACGCCAGATCATCATCGGGCGATGTCACGACGCGGAAATAGGCCATTGCGTCCCTGATCTCGAGCCGCTCGTAGAATCGCGGTCCGCCAATCACGCGGTAGGGCAGACCGATGGTCAGAAAACGATCCTCGAATGCCCGCATCTGGTGCGAGGCGCGGACAAGGATTGCCATATTATCCAGCGAATATTGCCGCAAATCGCGGGTACCGCGCTGCATCGATTCGATCTCGTCTCCGATCCAGCGGGCCTCTTCTTCGCCATCCCAATGGCCAATCAGACGGACCTTTTCACCATCCCGTGCCTCGGTCCAAAGCGTCTTGCCCAAACGCCCTTCGTTGCCCGCAATCACCCCCGACGCGGCGGCCAGAATATGCGGGGTGGACCGATAGTTCTGTTCCAGCCGGACCACATGGGCACCGGGAAAATCGCTTTCGAACTTGAGGATATTGCCCACTTCGGCCCCGCGCCACCCATAGATCGACTGGTCATCATCGCCCACACAACAGATGTTTTTATGTGCGCTCGCCAGTAGCCGCAGCCATAGATATTGGGCAACGTTGGTGTCTTGGTATTCGTCCACAAGGATGAATTTGAACCAGCGCTGATACTGTTTCAGCAGGTCTTCGTGGGTCTGAAAGATGGTCACCATATGCAACAGCAGATCGCCGAAATCGCAGGCGTTCAGGTCTTTCAGCCGCGCCTGATATTGGGCGTAAATCTCGGTGCCGCGGTGGTTATAGTGTCCCGCGTCCGCGCTTGGCACCTTTTCAGGCGTCAGCGCGCGGTTCTTCCAGCCGTCAATGATGCCTGCCAACATGCGCGCAGGCCAACGTTTGTCGTCAATCCCTTCGGCTTTGATCAACTGCTTGAGCAACCGCAGCTGGTCATCGGTATCGAGGATCGTAAAATTCGATTTCAGCCCCACCAGTTCTGCGTGACGGCGCAGCTGTTTGACGCAGATCGCGTGAAATGTGCCCAGCCACGGCATGCCTTCGATGCTTTGCCCCAGCATCGCACCGACGCGGTTCTTCATCTCGCGCGCAGCTTTGTTGGTGAAGGTCACCGCTAAAATCTCGTTCGGGCGGGCACGGCCGGTGTTCATCAAATGCACGATCCGCGCGGTCAACGCTTTGGTCTTGCCGGTGCCTGCCCCCGCAAGCATCAACACCGGGCCGTCCATTTGCTCCACTGCGGCGCGTTGCGCATGGTTCAACCCGTCCAAATACGGCTGCGGACGCGCGGCCATAGCGCGCGCCGATAAAGATGCGCCCTCAAAGGCGTCCATTTCGTCGAAATCATTCATGGAAGCCAATCTAGCCCGCACGTCCCCTGAATGAAAGGGACGTTCTTAAAATGTTCCAATTCTCCAGAGGCAGAAAAGAATGAAAGGTCCCGCCCCACGAGAGTATCTCCATAAAGAAGCTTGGCACCGGCAAGCGCGCCTTGACTGTATCTAGGTTTTTTGGCGAATCGCACACGCCTACGCTGGACAATCCCAAAGGTGGCTGAGCAAATACACGGATGGATTTGCACACACGTTACCCCTCCCTTTCAGACCTGCGCCAGCGCGCGAAAAAGCGCTTGCCGAAATCCGTTTGGGAATACCTCGATAGCGCGACCGGGGGTGAGGCAACCAAACGCCTGAACCGTGCAGCATTGGACCGCATTGGATTTATGCCCTCAATCCTGCACGGCGAATTTGTGCCCGATCTTTCCACAGACCTTTTCGGTCAACACTTCCCCCTGCCCTTCGGCATGGCGCCTATCGGTATGTCGGGCCTGATCTGGCCTGACGCTGAGGGGCATCTGGCACGCGCCGCCGCGCGCGCAGGCCTGCCCTACAGCTTGTCCACCGTTGCGGCCCAAAGCCCCGAGGACCTCGCCCCCCATTTGGGCGACAACGCATGGTTCCAGCTTTATCCGCCCCGCGACCCCGAGATACGCACAGACATGCTCTCCCGCGCCAAGAACGCTGGTTTCAAGGGCCTGATCCTGACGGTTGACGTTCCCGTCGCCAGCCGCCGCGAACGTCAGACGCGCTCGGGTCTGACCAGCCCGCCACGCCTTACCCCGCGCCTGATGGCGCAGGTCGCACTCAGGCCCACTTGGGCAATGGGCATGGCGCGCAGGGGCATGCCGCACATGCGGATGCTCGACAAGTATCAGGACACGCATTCCAAAGGCCTGTCTTCCACCGCCCATATCGGGTATCTGCTGCGCACATCGCCGGACTGGGATTATGTCAAATGGCTGCGTGACGCGTGGGACGGGCCGTTCATGATCAAGGGCGTGCTGCACCCCCAAGACGCCACCCGACTTGAACAAATCGGTGCAGACGGAATTTGGGTTTCGAACCATGCAGGTCGGCAATTCGATGCGGCCCCTGCCACAATCGACATGCTGCCCGGCATCCGCGCAGCAACCACCCTGCCCATTCTCTTTGACAGCGGTGTCGAAGGCGGGCTCGATATTTTGCGCGCCCTTGCCCTTGGTGCCGATTTCATCATGCTGGGGCGGGCCTTCCACGTCGCACTTGCCGCACTTGGCCCGAAAGGGGTCGACCACCTGATCGACGTACTCGCCAAGGATATCACTGCCAACATGGGCCAATTGGGCGCAAAAACACTGCGCGACCTGCCTCCTGCGATGGCTTTGGACGCTAACGCGTTATTTAAAAATGAAAAAATATCCCCTCCGGAGGGTTAAAACTTCTTCTTGCATCACCGCACAAACAATCCCACCATGCTGCGACGCAGCGTTATATCGACGCAAGCAGTATCGCCCCCACTTTGACTGATAGTGAGACGCTAAATGACCGACTTCAAAAAAATCCTGATCGCAAACCGCGGTGAAATCGCCATCCGCATCATGCGCGCGGCCAATGAGATGGGGAAAAAGACAGTCGCGGTCTTTGCCGAAGAGGACAAGCTGGGGCTGCACCGCTTTAAGGCAGATGAGGCGTATCGGATCGGCGCAGGGCTTGGACCCGTTGCGGCCTATCTTAGCATTGACGAGATCATCCGCGTTGCCAAAGCCTCGGGTGCCGATGCGATTCACCCAGGCTATGGCCTGCTGTCAGAAAACCCCGATTTTGTGGACGCTTGCGAACAAAACGGTATCACCTTTATCGGCCCCCGCGCTGAAACCATGCGCGCCTTGGGCGACAAGGCCAGCGCGCGCAACGTCGCGATCGAAGCAGGCGTGCCGGTTATTCCCGCCACCAAAGTTTTGGGCACCGACATGGATCTGGTCCGCAAACAGGCGGCCGAGGTGGGATATCCCCTAATGCTCAAGGCGTCTTGGGGCGGCGGTGGGCGCGGCATGCGAGCGATCAACTCTGAAAAAGAGCTTGAGGAAAAGGTTCTCGAGGGCCGTCGCGAGGCCGAAGCCGCCTTTGGCAATGGCGAGGGTTATCTGGAAAAGATGATCATCAAAGCCCGCCACGTCGAGGTGCAAATTCTGGGCGACAAGCACGGCGAGATTTACCATCTGTTCGAGCGCGACTGTTCGGTCCAGCGACGTAACCAAAAGGTCGTTGAACGCGCACCTGCGCCTTATCTGACCGAAGATCAGCGCGCCGAGATTTGCGAGCTGGGCCGCAAAATCTGCGCTCATGTGAACTATGAATGCGCCGGCACCGTCGAGTTCCTGATGGATATGGATGACGACAAATTCTACTTCATCGAAGTGAACCCTCGCGTTCAGGTCGAACACACCGTCACCGAGGAAGTCACCGGCATCGATATTGTGCAGGCGCAAATCCTGATTGCCGAGGGCAAGACCATCGCCGAAGCAACCGGCAAAGCCAGCCAAGCCGATGTGCAGCTGAACGGACACGCCCTGCAAACCCGCATCACGACCGAAGACCCGCAGAACAACTTTATCCCCGATTATGGCCGCATCACCGCGTTCCGCGAGGCGACAGGCATGGGCATCCGTCTGGACGGCGGCACCGCCTATTCCGGCGGCGTAATCACGCGCTATTACGACAGTCTGCTGGTCAAGGTTACAGCCAAGGCGCAGACACCCGAACAGGCCATCGCGCGTATGGATCGTGCCTTGCGCGAATTCCGGATCAGGGGCGTGTCGACCAACATCGCCTTTGTGGAAAACCTGCTGAAGCACCCGACGTTCCTCGACAATACCTACCACACCAAGTTCATCGACCAGACGCCCGAGCTGTTCACCTTTAAGAAACGGCGCGACCGCGCGACCAAGGTGCTGACCTATATCGCTGACATCACCGTGAACGGGCATCCTGAAACCAAGGGCTTTGAACGCCCAGCTGCGACCGTGCGCGCACCTATGCCCCCTGTTGCAAGGGCCGAACCCCAAATGGGCACCCGCAATTTGCTGGAACAAAAAGGCCCGCAAGCTGTGGCCGACTGGATGGGTCAGCAGCGCCAATTGCTGATCACAGACACCACCATGCGCGACGGGCATCAGTCGTTGCTGGCCACGCGCATGCGCAGCCATGACCTGATCAAGGTCGCCCCCGCCTATGCCGCCAACCTGCCCACGCTCTTCTCGATGGAATGCTGGGGCGGTGCGACATTCGATGTGGCGTACCGCTTCTTGCAAGAATGCCCGTGGCAGCGGCTGCGCGACCTGCGCGCCGCCATCCCAAATGTCATGACGCAGATGTTGCTGCGCGGGTCGAACGGCGTCGGCTACACGAATTATCCCGACAATGTGGTGCAGGAATTTGTCCGCGTCGCCGCGACCGAAGGTGTCGATGTGTTCCGTGTGTTCGACAGCCTGAACTGGGTTGAAAACATGCGCGTGGCCATGGACGCCGTCATCGAGAACAACAAAATCTGCGAAGGCACCATTTGCTATACCGGCGATATCTTTGACCCGGATCGCGCTAAATACGATCTCAAGTATTACGTGGCGATGGGCAAAGATCTTAAGGCCGCTGGCGCGCATGTTCTGGGCCTGAAAGACATGGCAGGATTGCTGAAACCAAACGCGGCCAAGGTGCTGATCAAAGCGCTGAAATCCGAGGTCGGCCTGCCGATCCACTTCCACACCCATGACACGGCTGGCGTTGCCATCGCCACCATCATGGCCGCGTCCGAGGCAGGCGTTGATGCGGTCGATTGCGCGATGGACGCGCTGTCGGGCAATACATCGCAGGCGACATTGGGGTCGGTTGTCGAGGCACTGAAACACACCGACCGCGACACAGGGTTGTCGATGGACGCGGTGCGCGAAATCTCGAACTATTGGGAAGAAGTGCGCGGCGAATACGCGGCCTTCGAGACCGGCATGCAGGCACCGTCATCCGAAGTGTACCTGCACGAAATGCCCGGCGGCCAGTTCACCAACCTCAAGGCGCAGGCCGCGTCGATGGGGCTGGATGACCGCTGGCCCGAGGTCGCGAAAACCTATGCGGATGTGAACCAGATGTTTGGCGATATCGTCAAGGTGACGCCGTCCTCCAAGGTCGTGGGCGACATGGCCCTGATGATGGTGTCCCAAGGGTTGACCCGCGCCCAAGTCGAAGACCCGGATGCGGAAATGTCCTTTCCTGACTCGGTTATCGACATGATGCGCGGCAATCTGGGCCAACCTCCGGGCGGGTTCCCGGCAGGCATCTCTGGCAAGATCCTGAAGGGTGAAAAGCCGAACACAGACCGCCCCGGTGCACATCTGCCGCCGACTGACCTTGAGGCGACACGCAAAGAGCTGGAAGCCCAGCTTGAAGGCGCAAAGGTCGAAGATGACGATCTGTCAGGTTATCTGATGTACCCCAAGGTGTTCCTTGATTACATGGGCCGCCATCGCACCTATGGCCCCGTGCGCGTGCTGCCCACACGCACGTTCTTTTATGGCATGGAACCGGGCGAAGAAATCACCGGCGAAATCGACCCGGGCAAAACGCTGGAAATCCGCCTGCAAGCGCTGAGCGAAACCAACGAGGATGGCGAGGTCAAAGTGTTCTTTGAACTGAACGGTCAACCCCGTGTCGTGCGTGTGCCCAACCGTCTGGTCAAAGCCACAACCGCCCAGCGTCCCAAGGCCGAAACTGGCAATACCAACCACATCGGCGCGCCAATGCCGGGGGTTGTCGCATCAGTCGGCGCGGTCGTAGGGCAACAGGTCAAGGCGGGCGATCTGCTGCTGACCATCGAGGCAATGAAGATGGAAACCGGCATTCACGCGGATCGCGATGCCGTGGTCAAAGCGGTGCATGTAGCGCCCGGCGGCCAGATCGATGCCAAGGATTTGTTGATAGAGTTGGAATAAACCATTTCGGGCCAACAAACGGAAACGGCTGTCAGGCCAGACGCGATCTGTCGCATTGTCTGGCCCGACAGCAGCGCTATCTTAGAGGTCTAAAAAGAATCCAACCGGACGCCCAGCCCAATGCCCTACGAATGGAAAACTGCCCCCACCGCAGCCAAGCAGGAACTGCGCCTTTGGCCGCACCAGTCCTTGCCGCCCAAGGGGTTCGCGGCATTCATCCTGACCACCTTTACGCTGATCCTGATCCCCACCCTGCCCCTATTGGGCACACCGTTGTTGTGGGGGCTACTGCCGTTCATGTTGGCGGCGGTGTGGGGTATGTATTTCGCACTGCAAGGCAACCATAAGGCCCGCCAGATTGAAGAGGTGCTTACAGTCACCGACGACACGGTGCATCTGATCCACACCTCGCCCAAGGGCGACGTCAAGGAATGGGATTGCAACCGATATTGGGCGGTTGTGACGAAATACGAAAAAGACGGGCCCGTGCCACATTACGTCACGCTCCGCGGCCATGGCCGCGAAGTGGAGATCGGCAAGTTCCTCAGCGAAGAGGAGCGCATCGCACTTTTCGACGAGCTGAACCGGTCGTTGTTGCGGTAAGGCTTAGCTTAGCCGGTCTTTTACCTTGGGACCGACGGCACCGAAATCCATCTGGCCGGTGTATTTACCTTTCAGCAATCCGATGACCTTGCCCATATCGCGGATCGACGTCGCACCGACCTCGGCAATGGCCGCGTCGACGGCCTTGGCGGATTCTTCCTCGGACAACTGGCGCGGCAGGAACTCTTCGATAACCTGAATCTCTTCGCGTTCACGGTCGGCCAGATCAATACGCCCGCCTTCTTCGTAAGCGCGCACCGATTCCATCCGCTGCTTTGACATCTTGCCGAGAATTGCCAGAACTTCCGGATCACCGACACCATTATCCCCGTCGTCCATGCGCGCGGCAATGTCTTTGTCTTTGATCGCCGCATTGATCAGGCGCAAGGTCGACAGGCGCTGCGCGGCCTTGTCTTTCATTGCCTGTTTCAGGGCGTCTGTGATGCGTTTACGCAAGTCCATTGCCATCGTCCTTTGAACCGTCTGATGTTAAGCGGGCAAACCTAACTGCTTTCGATCCGACAGGCAATGGCGATGTAACGCCCTAACCCCCTGAATTCACTCGACATATCATTTTGCGCATACTCTTGACCCCGTGCTGCGCCGGCTTTAGGTTGCCCCCGTTTAGCCCCATATATCTGCCGCCCGGAGGCCCCCCATGACTGCGCCCGCACATTCCCGCCCGACCGCCTGCCTTGCACTCGCGGACGGATCGCTTTTTTACGGCATGGGGTTCGGTGCCACAGGGCAAACCGTCGCCGAGCTGTGTTTCAACACCGCCATGACCGGCTATCAGGAAATTATGACCGACCCGTCCTATGCAGGGCAGATTGTGACATTTACTTTTCCCCATATCGGCAACACCGGCACCAATCCCGAAGATGACGAAACCGGTGATCCGGTCGCGGCAGGTATGGTTGTCAAATGGATGCCGACAGATCCCAGCAACTGGCGGTCGACACAGAATTTGTCCGAATGGCTAGCAGCCCGCGGACGTATCGCCATCGGCGGCGTTGATACGCGCCGGCTGACCCGCGCTATCCGCCAACAAGGTGCGCCCCACGCGGCCCTTGCGCATGACCCTGACGGTAACTTCGACATCGAAGCTTTGGTTGCCGCTGCGCGCGGATTTGCCGGGCTGGAGGGTATGGATCTGGCAAAAGAGGTCACCTGTGCCCAATCTTATCGCTGGAATGAAATGCGGTGGGCATGGCCCGAAGGTTACGCCGCACAGGAAAACGCGCCTCATAAGGTCGTCGCCATCGATTACGGCGCGAAACGCAATATCCTGCGGTGCTTGGCATCGGTCGGGTGCGATGTGACAGTGCTGCCGGCATCGGCCACATATGAAGATGTAATGGCCCATAATCCCGACGGGGTATTCTTGTCCAACGGCCCCGGCGATCCGGCGGCGACCGGCATCTATGCCGTTCCGATGATCAAAAGCATCATTGAAAACACGCAATTGCCAGTCTTCGGGATTTGTCTTGGCCACCAAATGCTGGCCCGCGCCTTGGGTGGCAATACCGTCAAGATGAGCCACGGCCACCATGGCGCAAACCACCCCGTCAAGGATGTGGACACCGGCAAGGTTGAAATCACCTCGATGAACCACGGATTTGCGGTTGATGCGCAGACGCTGCCCAAAGGTGTTGTTGAAACCCATCGTTCGCTGTTTGACGGGTCCAACTGTGGCATCCGAATGGAAGGGCGGCCCGTTTGGTCCGTGCAGCACCACCCAGAAGCAAGCCCGGGTCCGCAAGACAGCTTTTATTTGTTCGAACGTTTTGCTGCGGCCATGGCAGAACGCGCGGCCTAAAGTCCACAAGTCTCTGCTGGTTTAGATTTTGTTAACCGACGCTTAACGACCCGCCCCCATCCTGATCGCGAAATGCGCGCTAAGGATTCGAGGGATGAGCGATCTAGGCCTACAATATACGTCACCCGAACCGGCATCGCCGGTCCGTAAACGTGTGCTGCTGGGTCGGATTTTAGTGAATGCAGACCTGATTGATCAGGCTGATCTTGTTCTGGCGCTTGAACATCAGCGCACGATAAATGTGCCTTTGGGCGAATTACTTGTTGCCCAGGGGTTGATCACACCGACGCAGGTTTCCCAAGCACTTGCGATCCAGCACCAACTGCAATTGGTTGATTTGGTCGCTGATCCGCCCAAACCGACCATGGGCAAACATATCTCGGCGCAGGACTGTTTGCGGCTTGGCATCGTGCCTTGGCGGTCGGTTGGCAATATTGTTCTGGTTGCAACCAGCACGCCGGACAAATTCGTTCAATTCAATCACGACCTTGCCGCCAGCGGAATAAGCTTTCTGCCCGTCATCGCGGACGAGCGGCAGATAAAACAAGCTATTACTGAAGTTTATGGCGCTGAGCTGGCGCAACGCGCGGCAACACGCGTTCCTCCGGTCGAAAGCTGTCGCACATGGCGCGTGGATCGGCGCGACCGGCGGGCATGGGCGTTCGGGGTGCTTTCGCTTCTGTCGACGCTGATCATCTTGCAGCCCGCATGGACCTTTACCATCATCATTCTTTGGGCCCTGTGCACCAGTATTCTAACGGTTTCCCTGCGCAGTTTAGCCTTTTTCGCACGGCTGTTCTTGTGTGATGATCCCCCGGCTACGGCCCGGATGACGGGCATCGCGACAGGGCTGGCGACGCGGGAAAAACTCCAACTGCCCCGCGTGTCGGTTCTGGTGCCGCTGTTGCATGAAAAAGAAATCGCAACGGCCCTGATTGCCCGTCTGACCCGGTTGACCTACCCCAAATCCCTGCTTCAGATCGTCTTGGTGCTTGAGGAAGGTGACGCCATGACCCGCGAAACCATCGCGCGCACCACGCTGCCATCGTGGTTTGACGTGATCGAAGTGCCACAAGCCAACCGCCTGCGCACCAAGCCGCGCGCGTTGAATTATGCGCTCGATTTTTGCAACGGCAGCATTATCGGGGTTTGGGATGCCGAAGACGCGCCGGAAGTCGATCAAATCGACCGCATTGTTGAGCATTTCGCCCATGCGCCCCAGAATGTCGTCTGTGTTCAAGGGGTTTTGGACTATTATAACGCCCGCACCAATTGGATTTCACGCTGCTTTACAATCGAATACGCGTCATGGTGGCGTGTGATTTTGCCCGGCATTGCGCGGTTGGGGCTGATCATTCCCCTAGGCGGAACCACCTTATTTTTCCGCCGCGATGTGCTTGAGGATTTGTGTGGTTGGGACGCCCACAACGTGACCGAAGATGCAGATTTGGGGGTCCGCCTTGCGCGCCACGGCTTCAAAACCGATCTCTTGCCGACAGTCACCTATGAGGAGGCAAATTTCCGAGCCTGGCCTTGGGTCAAGCAACGCTCGCGCTGGCTGAAAGGGTTCCTGATCACATGGTGCGTCCATATGCGCAACCCTGTCAAACTGCTTCAAGAGGTTGGTTTCGCACGGTTCTTGGGAATACAGACCCTGTTTCTTGCGACCTTCAACCAATTCATCTGCGCACCGCTGCTATGGTCGTTTTGCCTGACGCTTGTGGGGTTTTCCCACCCGATCGAGATTACATTGGGCACCAAAGTTCTGACATGGCTGTTCTACTTTTTCGTCTTTGCCGAAATCCTCAACATCTCGATCGCGTTCAAAGCAGCCTCAAGGGCCGAGCACCGGCATCTGTTGCCTTGGGTCGTTACCTTGCCGCTGTATTTCATCTTGGGGACATTCGCGGCCTATAAAGCCTTGTATGAATTCGTGGTGTCACCGTTTTACTGGGACAAAACCGAACACGGCGTCACGGCGAAATCAGGCAAATCACCAAAGAAGGCCTGACGGCGTTACCCGTCTTCTTCGCGCCGCGCCGCCTCTTGTTTCAGACGGGTCATGAACGCGACCGAGATATGTGTACGCAGCGCCTCGTCCGCGCCGTCCTCGTTACGCTGTTCGATCATCTGAACGATATTATCATGCTCTTGTTGGGCAATGGCCCCGCGCCCTTCGACCGCCAAGGATGATGTTGCCATCAGCGCCATCGATCGGTGCACCAGATCCAGTTGCTGCACCAGATAGCGGTTATGCGATGCCAGATGAATCTGTTTGTGAAAACGCCGGTTTGCCCGCGCCAAGGCCCCCGGATTATTGCGCAGGGCATTATCATCCTCGACCATCTCGCGCAGCACGCGGACTTCTTCGGCGGTGGCGTGTCGGGCGGCCAACCGTGCGGCCAGCCCCTCCAGCTCTCCTCGTACCACATAAAGTTCCGCCATCTGGTTGTGGTCCAGCGATGCCACGATCAGGCTACGCCCGTCACGCGCCAGCAAAGACTGCGTCTCAAGCCGTTGCAATGCCTCGCGAATTGGGGTCCGTGAAACACCAAACCGTTCGGCCAATTCGCTTTCCACCAGACGGCTGCCGGGTCGGTATGTACCCACATCAATGGCATCCAGAATCATCGTATAGGCATCGGTCGGTCCGGGACGGGGCGCAGTCATCAGGTCACTTTCATCAGGTTTTTGACACCTTATCCCCCGCGTCCATTTGCGCAAGCCCGCG
>NZ_JBFEKM010000102.1:0-15365 GCF_041552635.1 Sulfitobacter sp. | reverse complement strand
GGGCGGGGTTCCCCGCGGGGAACCCCGCCTCGTCCTCCTCTTCCAGTTCGAAATTAATATCAAAGACAGAGCGTTTTTTGACCATTTATCAATCCTCCAACTTGTCCCACGCCTCAACCAGCGTGCCACGGAATTCATCATAGGCCCGATCAAACGATGCCCGCGCACGCCGCCATGTTTCACGCGTCATCTGGCGGTAATCCATTTCGTATATCGAAGAAAGGAACCTGCCCGATTGCTCCACCGCGCGGGTCATCTCGATCGGATGTTCGGCTATATGTGATTTAAAGACCTGCTGAAATGCTGACTGCATCGCGCGGTGCAAGTCATTATTAGGCTCGAACCGGGTCAATAGAAACTTAATATCTGCAAATGCCTTTACAGGATCGGTGCCCGAGGGCAGGCGACCTCGAAAGCGGCCCAAATCCTCGAGAGCCTCAGAAAGCTGCCCGATAAAACTGGTCGTGCTGTCATATTCCCAATAGCCGGGGCCCGACGGGATATAAAGCACATCCGCCGCAAAGACCGCATTCATCGACTGATAGCCAATCGCGGGCGGGCAATCGAAAATCACAAGATCATAAGCATCCGGAGGGATAGAATCGAGGTACCGCGACACGGCCGCAAAGAACGACCATTCTGGATTCAGGTGCCGATATTGCGCGCTGGCAAATTCAACAAACGCCGCATTGGCACAGCTCGGGATCAGATCAATCGTCGGCCAACTTGTCGGCTTGATGAAATCGGTGGCGCGCAGTTCGCTAAGCCCCATGCCCGTGACCGACGCGGGCAATTTGCGTTGGGGCAGGGTGGACCCGCTTTCTGCACCGCCCTGCACCGCATTCATCCGTTCAGTCTCGCGGATCAGATCGCGGGCCATGATGCCCCAAACGGTAACTTCTTCCGACACGTCAGACAGCCCCATCGAATGGCTCAGGGTTGCTTGAGGGTCGAAATCTACCGCCAGAACACGGTACCCATCCAAGGCGGCGGCATGGGCGAAATGCAGCGCCACAGTGGATTTTCCGGCCCCGCCCTTAAAGTTAGCAATCGCAGCACGCACCGCCCGTTTTCCCGCTGGGCGGGGCGGCATGAGCGATTTGTTCTTGATCCGCAGCTTGCGCCGCAATTCGTTGATCTCTTCCAACGTGTACCAGCGCTGGCGCCCATCTTCTTCGACCACTCCTTCAGGTAAGGACGGATCAGCGGCTAGCCGTCCACGCAAGGTCGACGGGTTAATCTTGAAGATCAACTCAGCAACCTCCCAGCTTGAGAACCGTCGTAGTGTCTTCTCCATCTCGGGCGAATAGGTCTGCTGGCGAATAAACCCCTGCATCTTGAGCGACTGAGACTGTAGCTTTGCCAGATCGGCATGGGTAAACATAAGCTGCCCTTTCCTGCGTGTGTTCCCCGCGGGGAACCCATGGGCGCGGCTGACTGCCGGGGACCACAGACCCAAAGGGAACGCTAATTATTAGTATCTTTGGATTTACGCTGAATTTGCATCTTTTGGAAAGAGGTTTAATCTTAAACTGGCAAACTTTATTAGCCTTTTAAAATAGGGTTATTCCCGTGATTCGGTGGGCACAGATCAGAATTTAGCGAAACGGCCCCAATATAGGGGGCCACCACTGCGAACCACACGACATATAGGGGGACAAAACTGCCCGAATAGGGGACGGCATGAATGTCCCCCTATACCATTGATACCTTTTCTTTCAGATTTGAATTGGGCGGAAACAGAGGCGAAGTAAAACCAAGCCTTGACAGAATCGGGTTTCCGGACGCAAATCAGGGCAGAGGCGGAAAAGACGTTGTCTACTGCCCAATCGATCCATCAAGAGATCACCTGACTGAGGCAGCACCTTATCATTGGTGCCAGATCGGAGGCAGTATGCTTTCACCAAAACCCGTGGGGCTCGATGCGTCTGCGCGTAAGTACGATATTATCACTGCGCTCGGCGCACATGCCTTGTCTGG
This sequence comes from Sulfitobacter sp., assembly GCF_041552635.1. Taxonomy (GTDB): domain Bacteria; phylum Pseudomonadota; class Alphaproteobacteria; order Rhodobacterales; family Rhodobacteraceae; genus Sulfitobacter. The sequence goes on along the minus strand of NZ_JBFEKM010000102.1, from coordinate 13,385 downwards.
CGACAAGCATGACCACCGTTTGGTGCTGCGCCTTATCACGTTGGTCACCGCGCGTTATAATTGGGCGCGCAATGAACTTGCCGTTGGTCAACGCGAAATCGCGCGGCTTTGGAGTGTAGATGAACGCACAGTCAAGCGCGAGATGGCCAAGCTGCGCGGCTGCGGTTGGTTGATCGTCAAAAGGCAAGGCGCGCGGGGGCGGGTTACGGAATACGGTCTTGATCTGGATGTTATCCTTGACGCGACGCGCCAGCACTGGCCGAATGTGGGCCCTGATTTTGATCTGCGGATGCAGGGTGCTCCCGAGCCGTCGCGGGTTGTCCCGCTGCCTGTGCGCGGTGCGGTACCGTTGCCGGTTTCGGACGGGTCCGAATGGTCTTTGGCGCAGGCGGTGCTTCATGCCGAAGACGCGGGGGCTTATGGCAGTTGGCTGCATCATCTCACGCGCGAGAGCCGGGCAGGGGGGCGATTGACCCTTCATGCGCCAAGCCGTTTTCACGGGGCCTATGTTCAAACCCATCTCTTGGGGCGTGTGCTGATGGCTGTACAAGCGGTGGACAGCGATGTGTCACAGATTGTGATTACGGCTTAGAATACGTTTAATTTGAAACGGTTTTACGGAAAATTCATATCTATTGGCTCACGGTAAAGGCGCAGCCCTTTCCAGAAGCAAAGTTTGATATGACGACACTCTCTGACCGCCACATCCTGATCGTCGTTGAAAACCTGCCCGTACCTTTGGACCGCCGTGTCTGGCTTGAGGCGACAACACTGGTGCGTGCGGGGTACACCGTGTCGGTGATCTCGCCGATGGGGCGGGGATGGGATACCGTTTTCGAGGTGATCGAAGGCGTTAACATATATCGCCATCCTGCCCCGCCCGAGGCACATTCAGGTGCAATGGCTTACGCACGCGAATACGGCTCTGCGCTGCGTCACTGGTTCAGGCTTGCCCGCCAGATTTGGCAAAAGCACCCCTTTGACGTGATACAGGGCTGTAACCCGCCCGATTTGATCTTTTTGCTGGCCTTGTGGTATCGTCCGCGCGGCGTGCGCTATATGTTCGACCATCACGACGTTTGCCCCGAACTTTTCGAGGCAAAGTTTGGTAAACGCGGGCTGCTTTACAGCGTGATGCGGGTTTGGGAACGGCTCAGCTTTGCCACGGCTTCGGTTTCGATGGCCACCAATGGCAGTTTTCGGGACATCGCGATCACGCGCGGAAAGATGCAGTCCAAAGACGTCTTTGTCGTCAGGTCAGCACCAAAAATAGATCATTTTCTACCTGCGGTGGGGGATCGAACCTTTCGCAAAGGGGCCGCGACGGTGTTGGGCTATGTCGGGGTCATCGGTCAACAAGAAGGCATGGACCTGTTGGTTGAGGCTGCTGACCATCTGATCCGGAAACTTGGTCAGCGGGACGTGCATTTCATTATCATCGGGTTCGGCCCAACCCGCAACGAGGTGATCCAACACGTCAAGGATTTGGAGCTGGAGGCTCATTTTACATTTACCGGCGCGCTTTACGATGATGATCTTTTGGCGGTGCTGAACGCGATTGATATTGGTTTGGCCCCTGATCCTAAAAATCCGATGAATGATATCTCAACCATGAACAAGGTGATGGAATATATGACCCTCGAAAAACCTGTTGTTCAGTTTGATCTAACAGAAGGGCGGGTGTCGGCTGGGGATGCCGCCGTCTATGCTCAAAACAATGATCCTCAAGATTTTGCTTGCCAGATCAATATGTTGATTGGTAATTACGCGATGCAGCAGCAGATGGGAGGGGCAGGGCGCAAACGCGTTCTTGATGATTTGTCCTGGGCGCATTCCGAGCCGCAACTTTTAGCTGCCTATGCCCGCATATTCGCCAAACAAAATCAAAATGTCAGTAGCGCGTCACCAAAACGTGCCCGAGCCCGATAAATAATTCGTTTGATCGTGATTGCCCGGTGACATCATCGCTTTGCCGGCGATGGCGTAGACCAACTTCAAATGTCAGGTTTCGTGTCAAGTCGCGGGTATAGCTGATGCCAATTGCACTGGTGGTGGTGCTCAGTTTGCTCGTTGTATCCTTCGAACGTCCCCAATCGGCCTTGAAGATCAAAGCGGAAAGGGCGGATATTTCCGTGCGGTATTTGATGTTTACGCTGGTGTTGATCCGTTCCTTGTCGGTCTGGTCACTGCTGGCCAGCACGCGGTTCATCCGCGCTTCAAACCCTCCGCGCGGGACGGTTTGGCGGAACTGCACCTGACCCGTGACATATGTGTCGCCGGTCACACCGCGGGCCACACCAAGCCCGGTCCGGAGCTGTCCCACGGGCATCTCAAAGTCGCGATTGGTCTCTGCGCGCAGGCGGTGGCCTTCGGGGGTGTCGGTGTATCCAAGCGTCAAATCCAGATCGCCCAAGGGCCTGTCCAGCTTGAGGACACTGGCAAAATCCAATGTCTGGCGCTGGCCCGGAACATTTTTCTCACTGAACATACGATAGCTTAGCGTGTTCCGAAGCCGGACAACAGGATTTAGGTCCATTTGCAAAGATGCCGAGATCATCTGGCGTTTTGTGTCATTCAGTGCACCGCCACCAATTCCGGTTGCCGCGCCGTCGCGGTAGGTGGTGTTTTCGACACGGGCCAAAATGCCATAGCTGACAGGCGTATCAAGGCCCCATTCCAGTTCCATTTCGGCATCCGCATAGCGCCGCGTGGCTGTACCGGTCGCGATGGTGATACTCCCTGTGGGGCCAATCAGATCAGCGTTTTGCGACAAATCGGTTTCACGGTAGGCTGCCGCAAAAGACAGCCGCGCGCTGGCAACTTCGCGCATGTATTCAACCGCAACAAAAGGATCAACAAATCCGGACGATGGCGTGGCCCCCGCCGGCGCATTGGCCCCGCGCAACTGTAGACCTAAATCAATGGCAAAACGCTGGCTGCGGGTTTCGGTCAGTACACCAATAGAAAGAGCACTGGTTGCGGTACTGGTTCGTCCCGGATCGGCGGAACTAAGGGTTGCGTTGCTTTGGGTTTGCAGGCCGATTTTGGTACCAAAGGTCAGCTGGATGCCGCCTGTTTCGTAAGATTGCGCCTGAGCGATCACCGGAAAGCCCAAGGCAAATGCAAGACAAACGCCTTTGAACAATCCGATCATCACTTGTGCCCCATGGCAGTACGCCGAAGCGCGGGTTACTCGAACAGACGCCGCTGTGGAACAAGAATGACATCCCCGTCCATTAGCATGATACGTCCTTGGGCCGAGCCTGCCTCGATACTCAAGTAATTCAAGGGTTTGTTTGTCTCTACGCCGCTTTTCTTGTCGGTTCTGCGCAGTTGAATACGTTTTTGGGCCGCAAATTTGGTGAACCCGCCCATCATCGCAAAGGCCTGCAACACCGTCGCGCGGGGCGGTAGTGTCAGCATGCCGGGTTTGGCGGCTTCGCCCATCACGAAAACGGAAATTGTCCGGGGGGCCAGCGGTTGGCGCGGTATATGCGGTTTGGGCATGGCCAGCCGTTCGACAGAAACGAAGACATTGGGCGGATTGGCAAAGCCGCTGGCAAGGCGGTCGGTCAGGCTGCTTTGCACAGCTTCTACTGCTTGGCCCGACGCACGCAAAGTCCCCGCAATAGGCACTGATATGCGCCCGTCCGGCGTGACCAGAACAGACCGGTTCAATGCGGGATCTTCCAAGACTTCGATACGGAGGATATCACCGGCCTGAATTTTATAGGGTTGGGCCAAAGCAGCCTGAGACCCCAAAAGCCCCAGAACCAGCGCGGCCAAGACACGGATTTGTGCGGGTAGGCGGGCGGTCAGACAATGCATGGTTTCCCCTTCGGAACTGGCGTTTTTCGCGAATTCCACTGTGGGGCGCAACGGTTAATGAGTTGTTAATATTTGTCTATGATCTTGAACGGACGGCTAAATTCTCATCATCAAGGGCCATATTCCTACATGTCTTCCCGTATGCTTTTGATCAAAGGGAAGGGAGGATTGGGCAACCGCATCCTGTCTGCGGTTTGCGGCCTTGTATTTGCGGATCTGACCGGGCGAGTTCCGGTGATTGACTGGCGCGACGGTAGCTATGCACCGATCGGTGAAAACGCCTATCCGCTGTTGTTCAAAACGCCGATCCCGCAAGACTGCGCGGCGTTCGATGACGTGACACTGCCTGTCTCGCCTGCGATCTGGACGGGGCATTTGGACCAAACCCCCCAGCAGATGATTGACAGATTTATCCCCGACAGCCATTCAAGTCCGACAGGCTATCGGCGGTTATGTACTGATCTGGCAAAGCTGGACACCCCCGAAGACATCGCAATTTTCTGGTCTTATCTGCCGAAATTCGGGCGTGTGGCGCGGAATCTGCGCCGCGATTCCCGCTTTGCCGGCAAGACCGAGGCAGATGTTATCTCGGAATATCTGGCGCGTTATTTTACGCCGAATGACCGCGTGCAGGCTGCGGTCGAAGGCCTGGGCGCAAAGTTGGGGGCACCCACTATTGGTGTGCACATCCGTTATACAGACCGGAAAATTCCGCTGCACCGTGTCCGGGCCTGTTTGCACAGACGTCTGGCGCAGACCCCGGAGGCGCAGATTTTCTTGGCGACCGATAGCGCCGAGGTGCAGGTGCAGATGCAAGCGGAATTCCCCAACATCCACCATATCCCCAAATATCTGGCAGCTGATGGAAGCAGGCTGCATTGGCCCACATCAGAGGTTGCAAAACTGCACGAGGCCGAGAACGCCTTGATCGATATGTGGCAATTGGGGCGCTGCGATCATCTGATTTACTCGCGTCATTCGACGTTTTCTGTTACTTCGTCCTATCTGGGACGCATGGGGGCCGCGCAACTGGATGATGTTGACCGGTTTTCCCCCATGGTTGTGGCAAAGCGGTTGATCCAGACTTACGCCTGATCATAGCCCGATAGCCAGGACCGCCGTCTGCTCCAAAGTGTTTGCCACCGTTCGGCACTGGCGCGCCGCCGCGGATGCGATGACGCCGCAAACGGGCGGGTGACCGCAAAGCGCAGCGCAGACCAAACCCACATCAGACAAAGCCCCAACCCGACTTTCCAACGCGGCCAATGGTCTTGGATTAGCGACATGCGGGCCTTCATAACCAGAATGGCCTTTTCCACATTCCGAGGCGTAGAGGCCCCGACGTGATGCACAATCTGCGCTTCAGGGGTGATCATCGGGCGATATCCCATCGCGCGGGCCCGCAAGCAGAGGTCCGAGTCTTCGCCGTACATGTAATATTTGGGTTGAAAACCGCTGAGGGTTTCCCAAAGACTGCGGCGGATCAGCAAAAAGCACCCTACAACAATATCGACTTCGCGCGGGGTATCACGGGGCCAGCGGCCATAGGTTTCTGGATTGATGAACGCTGACCGGGGAAAAAGTGTACTAAGCCCGAGAGCCCGGAAAAACAGACTGCGCAGGGACGGCGCGGCCCAGCAGGATGCGATGTTCAGCGACCCATCAGCAAACACGGTGCGCCCGCCCCAAATCCCTGCCCGAGGCTGAGTTCTTGCAAAGGACATCAGCGCATCAACGGCACCCGCTTGTGTTTCAGTGTCAGGGTTGAGCAGCAAAAAATAAGGCGTGGTGCAATGCGCTGCGACAACGTTATTCGCATAGGCAAACCCCAGATTTTGGCCCGATGCGATCAGTTTGACGTCTGGAAAAGCTGCGGCGATGGCCTGCGCTGATCCATCGGTCGAGGCGTTGTCGAAAACGACACAGTCGAACTGTGTGTCATGGGTGTTGGCGTAAAGTGTTTTGATCGCTTTGAGGGTCATTCCGACGGTGTTGTAGCTGATGATAATAACAGTCAGCTCGGCGTCATGATCATCCTGTTTTGCATCTAGTTTTTCCAAATTTGTAGCCTGATCACTGGCCCTTTGCGCGTAATACTACGCCAAAGGTATCTTTCAAGATCCGAATATCTTCGGGGAACGACATGGCTTCGTTATATGTCGCGTCGAAAAGCGCGCGGTCTTTGAACGAAGAGTCATTGCGCGCCGATACTTGCCAGTTGCCACTAATGCCGGGTCTCATGTCATAGTAATCTTGGCCGGGGTACAGCGGTTCCTGACTGATCAGCATCGGTCGGGGCCCGACAAGGCTCATTTCTCCGCGTAGGACGTTCCAGATCTGGGGCAGTTCATCCATCGAAGTGCGTCGCAACAGGGATCCGAACGCGGTGATGCGCGGGTCGCTTTTCAGTTTTTGCGCGCGCTGCCATTCCTCCCGAGCGGAAGGATTTTCATCTAGATGCGCCTTGAGAAGAAGATCGCTGTTGTGAATCATCGACCGCAGCTTCCACATCTTGAATATCCGCCCGTGCTGGCCCACGCGATTCTGAGTATAGAACGGGCTGTGCCCAGTTAGCGCGACCAGCAGCGCCAGAATCGCAATCAAGGGCACCACAAAAGGCAGTGACATGGTGCATAAGCCTAAATCCAAAATCCTTTTGCCACCATTCCTATAGGGTGTCTTGGCCAAGGGGCGCGTGCGGGTCATTGAAGGATGGTTCACCGCCGGAATGGCGCGCGACACCGTCTGTTCTGTTGATGGTGCGTCGAAATAATGAAAACTCATCAGGTGCCATCTCTCTTTTGCAGAACCGTGGGGTTAACCAATAGCTAAGTGCTAGAGCGATAGGGTTACCAAGGGATTAAAGGATCAGCCCCAAGAGAAATTAGATGGTGTTTGTCCTGAGACTTTTATGAACCGGCTTGGTTTTAAGGTGTTTGGGCGAGATCCTTTCCAAAATTAACCCTCGGTTAAGCACCGTGCGATCAGATAGGACATCAAATCCTAGCACCTGTTTCCCCCGAGTTGCTTTCGATCATTGCTATTGGGGTTAACCATTCAAAAGGCCCTGCCATGATCCGTGTCCCAACGCCTGACACTTCCCAAACGCAGTCATTTGCCGGCCATGGCAAAGGGAGGTCTTGAGGATGGATTTCCGGTTTTATCTCCAACGCTTCGCGCGGCGTATTCATTGGTTCTTGCTGTTCTTGATCATCGGCGGCCTCGGCGGCCTTGGGGCGATCCTTTATTTACCGCCGATTTATGGGGGTCATGCGCGGCTGCTGATGGAGGCAGAGCAAATCCCCGACGAATTGGCGGCATCCACGGTCAGAACACAGGGTTCAGAGCAGCTTGAACTGATCAGGCAGCGTATCTTGAGGCGGGATACATTGCTGGATCTGGCGTCAAGAATGAACGTGTACCGCCATGACCCCAGGGAGGTACAGCTTGCCCCTCAGGACATCGTTGATGACATGCGTGGCAGGATCACAATGACGATCGACGGCGGGGGTGGTTCCCCGACGCTTGCCACAGTCGGATTCGAGGCACCGTCGCCTGATCTGGCCGAAAAGGTGACACTCGAAATCGTTGATTTGATCTTGCGTGAAGACGTCGACATGCGCACCAAAAGTGCCGGGAAAACACTGGATTTTTTCACCCAAAAAGTTGCGCAGTTGGGGGCTGAATTAGCTGCGCAAGACGCTGTTATTTTGAATTTCACAGAGCAAAACAAGCAATCGCTTCCTGACAGCCTTGATTTTCGCAGGAGCCAGCAAGCCACCGGGCAGGAAAGGCTTTTGCAGATGGAGCGCCAGATCGGTGCCTTGCAGGAACGCCGTGCCAGAATGCAGCGCAGGCATGAATTGCAAGCGACCGCAGGGTCGGGGCAGTTTCAAACGCCAAAGCAACAGCAGCTTGACCAGCTGGAGGAAGAGCTTGCATCGCAATCGACGCTTTTATCACCGGAAAACCCAAAGTTGCGTATTCTGACTGCGCGTGCCGCGGCGTTGCGCCAGCGCATCGGGGGGGAGGAAGAGCAAGCAAGTTCTTTTTCGGAAACGTTGGAACCGATGGACGATTTTGCATTGCAGCAAGCCGAGATGACGCGTGAGTTAGAATTTTTATCGGTGCAAAAGCAGAGCATTCTTGAAGGCTTAGCCGATCTATCCAGATCAATAGACGCGACGACTGCCAATGCCGTTACACTTGGTAACCTTAGGCGTGCGCAGGCCAATACACGGGTGCAATACGATCAAACGGTCGCCAATATGGCCCGCGCCGAAACCGGCGAGATGATCGAGGCATTGCGCCAAGGGCAAAAACTGACGGTCTTCGAGGGGGTTACAGTTCCAGACGAACCCGTAGCGCCAAACCGGCGGAAGTTTATCACCATGGGTGTTTTGGGCGGTGGGGCCTTCGGGCTTGCCTTGATCCTGATGATCGAGGGCATGAACCGCGCGATGCGTCGACCTGAGGATTTGACAGCAGCCTTGGGGATTACGCCCTTTGCGACGCTGCCTTATCTGAAAACCCGCGCCGAGATTTTTCGGCGCAGGGCCTATCTGGTGGGTCTCACGGCGGCCGTTGTCATTGCGGTGCCGCTTGCATTCTGGGCGGCCCAGACTCAGGCGGCGGAAAAGGTAAAATTTGCTCCGTTCGGGATAGTGATCGGCGCGGATGCAACAGGCGGGAAAGAGGGCAAAACATGGTAGGAACGGTTCAAGCCGATAGGCATCAGAACACTGTGCATGTAGTGCCTGAAGCGGGACAGAAAATTGCGCGATCCGTGCAGGATTTGAACACGGTGGCAGATGCGTGGCACAGTTTAGCGACGACCGATCTTGATTCTGTGACACTGGAAAAAGACCGGATCGTCGGGCACCTTTCGGGCGGCGAAGCGCACCACTTCGATATGATGCGGACCAGAGTTTTACAGCAAATGCGACAGAACGGGTGGCGCAGACTGGCGATCACCTCTCCGACTGCGGGCTGTGGAAAAAGCACCGTTGCAGTGAATTTGGCACTTAGTCTGCGCCGTCAGGCCGAGGTAAGGACAGTTCTGCTGGATTGCGATCTGCGCCGTCCGTCGCTGGCGCGGATGCTGGGGATTGATGGCGGCATGAATTTGGGGGCATGTCTGCGTGGAGATCAGGAGTTCGCGGCAACCGCGCGGCGGATCGGGCCAAACCTCGCGTTAGCTGCAAACAGGGAACCAGCTTTGGATGCGGGCGAAGTTTTTGGCGGCAGATATTTGCCGCTTGCCCTTGCCGCCGTCGACGAAACTTTTGCGCCGGATGTGATGATCTTTGACACGCCACCAATGCTGTTGACCCACGATCTGATGTCGTTTGCAGGGCATGTTGATTGTGTCCTGCTGGTCGCGGGGGCGGAAATGACCACGGTGAAAGAAATTGACCTTTGCGAACGTGAACTGGCGACCCAGACAAATGTGATGGGCGTGGTGTTAAACAAATGCCAACACATCGGGGACGGCTATGGGTATGATGCATATGAATGAATGTTCGGAGCGCGACGAGGTGCAGAAAACGGTAGTTAAGTAGGTCAAGCGTGATTCTTTTCGTGGCATTGAACCCGATACAGCAGTAGCGGCGTCCGCTAGGAGCACGTAACGGCCTGATCTTGCAGGACGATGCTAGGCGCGCAGCCTTTCGTGAACCCGTCAGGCCCTTGTACAGATCAGGGAATATCGGTTGATATGGTGAAACAGGCCTATTTTATCTTGTACCATCAGGGTGATGGCCTCAATGGAGACGGGCGTTGGTACCAGTGCGTCCACATGTGGCTGCAACGCGGCAATCACTGCGGCACCATCTGATTTTGACAAGCCGCCAGTCAAGGTCAGGTGGAAATGAAAGTCATCAATTATGAATGGATAGCCCCATTCCAGCATTTGTTGGTCTTGGCGGACGGTAAGCCGCGCGTGACGGTGGCAGGCAATATCTGTGTCGGCCAGCGGGGCGCGAAGCGGATCAAATGCTCTGGCGGTTGCTAGTCGCAAGCTCCTTTAGACGATGAGGGTCATCCTTGGGACGAAGCGCTAGGAACCCGTTCTCATGCCTTAGTTCGAGCGGATCAATTTCAACGCAAGTCTGCTGCGATGCAAAATCGGCTGCTGCATTTTTCAATGCTGTCTGATCGTTATTTGGTGCAAGGTAAAACAGCGCTTTCAAGGTACTGTGAAGCCCATATTTGCGCGACCTGCGGGTTATCTTTTCAACGTCGGGGCCGGGAACATTAAGGTCGGGAATATCATGGTGGGGGACAGCGGCACCCTTTGCATTGTCCCGGCCCAGCCATTCCGCGCCAAAATGGGCCAAAGCGTCGGTAGGTGTGTAAAAAACAGCATATCGTTCCCCGGCAAAGCTGACCGTCTGCCAAATCATCGTGATATTGATATGACAGAGTAGGGTCTTTTCGCCAACGCCAACTTGGCCTTGGATGATCATGAGCAGTATCGCCGACTTTTGGATGAGAATGAGTATCTGCCATGTCGGGCCTCAGTAAGGACCCTTTTTTTCGGTAGCGCATCTTATACCGCTTCCCAGCGGTCAGAGCTGGGTACCTTGAAAAATTCATTCTAGAGTTTCTTGTACGGCGTTGTGCGGGAAATGCCCCTTGATAGTAAGAATAAATATCAAATGGTTTGCAGGCATTGGGCGTGAGCTGCACGACCTATCCATAGATCGAACTCGCAACTGTGCCGTGCCCCTCGTAGGTCCTGCACTCAGAAACGCGCGGGCTAAGCCGACTGCCGGGGCGTTATTCTGCACAAAGCCGGGATTTAGATTGAAATCCCCCTGACGCCGCGCAACATTCGCGGCGAACAGTTTTAGATATGACTTTGGGAGAGAAGAATGGAACTTCAGGGACAAGCGGCAATCGTAACGGGGGGCGCTTCGGGTCTTGGTGGCGCGACAGCTGATATGCTCGCGAAAGCAGGTGCCAAGGTTGCTATCTTTGACATGAACGAGGAGATGGGAGAGGCGAAAGCCAAACAGATCGGCGGCGCATTCTTCAAGGTTAACGTGACCGACGAAAACGCTGTCGCAGCTGCAATTGCAGACGCCGAAGGGGTGCATGGCAAGGCGCGCATCTTGGTGAATTGCGCGGGCATCGGGCCACCGGCCAAGGTCGTCAGCCGCGAAGGCGATGCACTGCCACTGGCCAGCTTTTCCAATGTTATCAATGTGAACCTGCTGGGATCATTCAACGTCCTGTCAAAATTTGCCGCAGCGTTGCACAAGGCAGACCCCATTGGTGAAGAACGCGGTGTGATTATCAACACGGCGTCTGTCGCAGCGTTTGACGGGCAGATCGGGCAGGCGGCCTATGCCGCATCCAAAGGTGGGATCGTAGGGATGACCCTGCCGATTGCGCGCGAATTGGCCCGCTATGGGATCCGCGTCATGACAATCGCGCCGGGGCTGTTCCTGACACCGCTTCTGGCCAGCCTGCCGGAAGAGGCGCAGCAATCGCTGGGCGCGCAGGTGCCGTTTCCCAGCCGTTTGGGCGATCCGTCGGAATATGCCAAGATGGTTGGTGCAATCATCGACAATCCGATGCTGAATGGCGAAACGATCCGTCTTGATGGCGCGATCCGTATGGCACCAAAATAGATCGAACCTTGGGAGGGATGAAAAATGGCTGAAGCATATATTGTAGAGACGGCCCGCACCGCCGGGGGCCGGCGCGGGGGTGTTCTGCGCGACTGGCACCCGGCAAACCTGGGGGCCGAGGTGTTGAACGCGCTGGTGGATCGTACGGGCATTGACGGCGCGATCATTGACGATGTGATCGTCGGATGTGTTACCCAAGGCGGCGAACAGGCCTTTGCATTCGGACGCAACTGCGTGCTGGCGTCCAAGCTGCCACAATCGGTGCCTGCGGTCACGATCGACCGCCAATGTGGCAGCTCGCAGCAGGCGGTGCAGTTTGCCGCGCAGGCGGTGATGTCGGGTACACAGGATGTCGTCGTTGCCATGGGGGTCGAAAGCATGACCCGCGTGCCGATGGGGTCGAATGTTTTCCTTTATGGCAAGGCAGAGCTGGGCGAGGGCCCGTTCAGCGACCGCATCGTTGAACGCTACGGCACCAAGAATTTCAGCCAGTTCATCGGGGCCGAGATGATCGCCAAGAAATACGGCTTTGATCGAGAGGCGTTGGATGCTTATGCGTTGGAGAGCCACAAGCGCGCGACTGCGGCCCGAAATGAAGGCCGGTTTGATGCAGAGATCATCCCGCTTGATATCGACGGTGGCACGCACTCCCGCGACGAAGGTATTCGCGATGATGCCACGCTAGAGACTATTTCCAGCGTCAAACTGCTGCAGCCCGATGGTATGATTTCAGCCGCGAATGCGTCGCAGATTTGCGACGGGGCGGCCGGCGTCTTGATCGTGTCCGAAGCGGCGTTAAAGAAATACAACCTCACGCCCAAGGCGCGGATCGTCAACCTGACGGTAACCGCAGGCGACCCGGTGATCATGCTGGAAGAACCATTGCCTGCGACGGATCACGCGCTGAAACGTGCGGGCATGAAGATCGACGATATCGATCTGTTCGAAGTAAACGAGGCCTTCGCCCCGATCCCGATGGCGTGGCTCAAGCATACTGGTGCGGACCCTGAAAAGCTGAATGTGAACGGGGGGGCTATTGCCCTTGGTCACCCGCTGGGGGCATCCGGTGCGCGGTTGATGACGACGCTGGTCCATAGCCTGCATGCGCATGGCAAAAAATACGGCTTGCAAACGATGTGCGAAGGCGGCGGCATCGCGAATGTCACGATCATCGAGGCTGTTTAGGCTCTGATAAACGCAAATTGGAATGTCCGACGCAACGTTGGTCATTCCCAATCCAATGCAGCAGTGCGACGTTGTGCGCAAAGCCCTTTATCCTTCGGAGACCCCTATGACATTGCCAGCCTTGTTCGACCCGCTTCGTATTCCCCTGATTGGCAGCCCGCTTTTCATCATCTCGAACCCCGATCTGGTGATTGCCCAGTGCAAAGCAGGGATCGTTGGCAGTTTTCCCGCCTTGAATGCCCGCGAGGCCGAAGGCGAACCAATCGAGCTTGATCGGTGGTTGACCCGCATCAAGGAAGAGCTGGACCGTCACAACCAAGCGAACCCCGACAATCCTGCAGCGCCCTATGCGGTGAACCAGATCGTGCATCGTTCAAACAGCCGCCTAGAACGCGATGTCGAAATTTGCGTCAAACACGAGGTGCCGCTTTGGATTACATCCCTTGGCGCGCAGACGTGGCTGAATGATGCTGTGCACAGCGTCGGCGGTGTTGTGTTGCATGACATCATCAATAACCGTTTTGCCCATAAGGCGATTGAAAAGGGTGCGGATGGGCTGATCGCCGTTGCGGCCGGGGCAGGGGGGCATGCGGGGGCACAATCGCCTTTCGCGTTGGTTCAGGAAATCCGCGAATGGTTTGACGGGCCGTTGTTCCTGTCCGGTGCTATTGCGCGGGGCGATAGCATTTTGGCAGCGCAAGCGATGGGGGCGGACGGCGGCTATGCCGGGTCTGC
>NZ_JBFEKM010000101.1:0-15549 GCF_041552635.1 Sulfitobacter sp. | reverse complement strand
GTTGTCACGCGACGGCTTGCCCGCAGGCACGGCATCGCCAACGCCAAACGACGGCATCCGTCGGTCCGAGACGCAGGATAGCACTGGCAACGGTCAAGCGTCGAGTTTCCAGTATAATGCGGCGGATGATACTTTCACCATCGACGGCCTCGCCTTTGATGGGGACAATGTTTATGCGCGCGGCACAAACGTCAGCAGTTTGGGGCCGTATGCTGTTTATGAAGCACCTCAGGTCGTGCCCGATAGCCAAAGTGGCGATCCGATCAACCAGTTCCGTCACCGGGCGATTTATGGCGTGAGCAAGAACCTTGACGCCAATGGCGATCCCGAGACAGAGTTTGCGATCGTGCGGACCGGTGCCTATTCCCCCTACGGTTTTGGCGGTTTCATCTACAAACGTCAGAATGGCGTAACGCTTGAAACGGCGGCCGGTGCGCAAGGTATTTACCGGGGCAAAACCGCTGGTATTCGCGATTTCGACGGTCAAGGTGGGCTTGAGTACACGACCGGAGATCTGGAGGTTCAGATCGATTTCGGCGATTTTAGCCCGACCACAGCCAGCGTTGGCGATGGCGTTGTGGGGACATTGTCTAACCGGCGTATCTTTGACATTGACGGGAATGACGTCACCAATGCGATCCTGACCCAGATCAACACCCAGAATACTGCGTCGATCAGCAGCATTCCAAACGTTCAGTTCGAAGTCGGGCCAGATTCGCTGGATGCCAATGGCGAGATTATTGGCAATCTGAACAGTGGCTTTTCTGACGATGCCGGCAACTACATCGCTTACGAAGCCGGAAACTATTATGCGATCTTGTCCGGCACAAACGGGCAGGAAATCGTCGGCGTGTTGGTGATGGAAAACAGCGCAGAAAAGATAGGCGTAACAGGGCGCGAAACCAGCGGCTTTATCGTTTACCGCGGTCCCGCCCCGGCAACCCCATAAATCTCATGGCGTTGAACGGGCTTACTTTTCTGCATGCGGTGGCCTTGGTCACCGCAACAAGCTATGCGGTCACCGCGACAGCCGAAGTGACCTTGTCCCCCGACCAACTGCGCAATGCGGCTATTCAAACGGTCAACGCGGGCAATCCGGCGCGGGCTCTTGATTTCGCGGATGCGTTGCTGGCGCGGGATGCGGGGGATTTCAAGGCGCAGCTTGTCCGCGCGCGCGCCCTGCGCGATCTGGGCAAAAGCAAGGATGCTGTCGCAGCGGCGCGGGTGGCATGGAAGATGGCCGCCGCCCCGTCCGAAAAATATTCCAGCGCCTTGATGATGGCGCAGACCCTGTCATCGGCGGGGCATAAAACGCGTGCGCAACTCTGGCTGCGCCGTGCAGCAGAGCACGCCCCGAACGCCGCAACCCGCAAGCGGGCCGAACAGCATTTCAACTTTGTGCGCCAACGAAACCCGTTGCGCACGCAGCTTTCCATCACCCTTGCCCCTAACACGAACATCAACAATGGCAGTGCCCGCGAGTCCTCCGAGCTAAATTATGCGATCAGCGAAATCCTGTTCGGCGGCCCTGTGGAATATGCCCTGTCAGGAGAGGCGCAAGCACTTTCCGGGCTGGAATATGGCTTTGGCGTCTCGACGCGCTACCGGATCAAACAGACCCCGACACAAGCCCACGACCTGAACTTTGGCCTGTCCTATCGCAGTTTTTCGCTGTCCAGCAGCGCCAAAGACGCGGCACCTGCGGCGTTGGGCAGTGACTTTGCCTATGGCACCGTCAGCCTTGGCTATGGCTACAACCAGATCAATCTGGACAAAAAAGGCGAATTTCTTGGCGGTTTGGAACTGGGTCAAAGCTGGTATGGCGGCGCGCGCTATGCGTCCTTTTTGCGCGGTGGGATGTCGCAAAGCGTGGCAACAACCGCCCGCCAAAAGTTGCAATTCGCCGTTGATCTGGAAAAACAGATCGGCCAGCGCACTGCGGATGTCGATCGCGCAGAACTGTCCATTGGGCTGACACAATCATTGGCGTCGGGAAATCTGGCGTTTGTTTCGCTTGGGGCGACCGCAACGCGCTCGGACTATACCGAGGCCGAATATAACGAAGTCGAGCTGCGCGGGGCCTATGTGATGCAAGAACCCGTCATGGGGGCAGCCCTGCAATTCGGGCTTGGCGCGGCCATTCGGGATTATGACCGGTCCCGACACAGCGCCGATGGCCGTCAGGACACCCGGATTTTTGCCGACGTCACGGCGACCTTTACCCAGATCGACTATTACGGGTTCAACCCTTCGGCGACATTGCGCGCGTCGACCACGGACAGCAATATCGGGCTGTTCGACGTGAACCGGGTAGGTCTGAGCCTTGGGATCAAATCGGCCTTTTAGGCGGGTTCGGGTCTTTATGGGCAGGTTAGAACCTTTGATGCGCAAGATGCTGGCAACCGCGATCAGCCATGCTAGGTTCTGGCAAAGCATATAAGGAAAGGACACAATAATGCCGATCAAATATCTCCATACGATGGTACGCGTCAAAGATCTGGACAAATCCAAAGCATTCTATGAACTGCTTGGCCTGCAAGAGCGCCGCCGGATCGACAACGAAGGCGGCCGTTTCACGCTGGTTTTCATGTGCCCTCCGGGTCAGGCGGACGGCCATGCCGATGTTGAGCTGACCTATAACTGGGACGGCGACGATGCCCTGCCCGATGACAGCCGCCATTTTGGGCACCTCGCCTATACCGTTGAGAACATTTACGAAACCTGCCAGCTGCTGCAAGACAATGGCATCGTAATCAACCGCCCACCGCGCGACGGTCACATGGCTTTTGTCCGGTCGCCCGACAATGTATCGATCGAATTGCTGCAAGAAGGCGATGCGCTGGCCCCCGTAGAACCTTGGGCAAGCATGGAAAACACTGGCCACTGGTAAAAGCCATGCTCAGGACCGCGTCCCTTGTGATTGGTTTGCTGTCCCTGCCCCTCGCTGCTTCGGCGGCGGGGTGCCGACTGGCGCTGGTTTTGGCGATGGACGTGTCCAGTTCTGTTGATGCCACCGAAGATACGCTGCAGCGCAAAGGCCTTGCCGCTGCGTTGATTTCGGACAGCGTGCGCAAGGCGTTTTTTGCATCCGACCTGCCAGTAGCATTGGCGGTTTATGAATGGTCGGGGCGCTACAATCAGGAGATGGTTCTTGATTGGCTAATGATCGACAGTCAGGCCGCGTTGCTGACCGCAGCCGAAACTGTAGCCGCCAGCACCCGCAGCCACAATGATTTCCCCACGGCGATGGGCTATGCCTTGGGGTATGGGGCCAACCTTTTTGAACGCGCACCGCAATGCTTGTCGAAGAAACTGGATATGGCGGGCGACGGTCAAAACAATGAAGGGTTCGGGCCACAGCTGGCCTATGCGGAATTTCCATTTGATGATGTGACCGTCAACGGGTTGGTTGTGAATGCAGCTGATTTCGAAGCCGAAGTGGGCCTGATTTCGTTCTATCAAGGCGAGGTTCTGCACGGGCCGGGTGCATTCATGGTCATCGCCAACGGGTTCGACGATTATGAGCGCGCCATGAAGATCAAGCTAGAACGCGAAGTGGCCCCCCCCGCGATCGGGGCGCTGCCTCAGCAGGAAAATGCGGGATGATCCGGACGGTGGTCTTTGCCTTAGCGCTTGGCGGAACCGCGCAGGCGGAACCGTGCAGGCAAGCGTTGGCCTTGGGGCTGGATGTGTCGGGGTCCGTCGATGCCCGCGAATACCGCCTGCAGCTTGAGGGCCTGGCCGCCGCATTCGACAATGCCGCGGTGCGCAGTGCGCTGCTGTCCTCTCCCGGTGCGCCGGTGTCGGTGATCGTCTATGAATGGAGCGGCCCGTCAGATCAGGCCGTCATCGCACCTTGGGTGTCGATGCAGGACGCAGCGACCCTTGACGGTTTTATCGAAACATTGCGCCAGACCACGCGCCGTGACGCGTCCCCCGGCACGGCGATTGGCGTCGCGGTGTCGCTGGGGGCATCCTTTCTGGACGGGAAATCAGACTGCTGGAAACGCACTTTGGACATTTCGGGGGATGGTAAATCCAATCTTGGCCCCCGCCCCCGCGATGTCAAAGACGCAATGGCGGCCAAGGGCATCACCGTCAACGCCTTGGTGATCGGGGCGGATAACCCGAGTTCGGGGGACACACGCCAAGCTGAAATCGGAGAGCTGTCATCCTATTTTCGCGCCGAGGTGATCGCGGGACAAGATGCGTTTGTTGAAACCGCATTGGGGTTTGACGACTATGAGGCG
Organism: Sulfitobacter sp.; assembly: GCF_041552635.1. Taxonomy (GTDB): domain Bacteria; phylum Pseudomonadota; class Alphaproteobacteria; order Rhodobacterales; family Rhodobacteraceae; genus Sulfitobacter. The sequence goes on along the minus strand of NZ_JBFEKM010000101.1, from coordinate 11,299 downwards.
GCGATGACACGCAAATTGCTACGCGAGCTTGAGGTATTGGCAGTCTCGGATCTGTCTTTGGATTAAAGCTGTCGAACCTCGCCTGACACACGGATGGAACTGCCCCTCTGTGGTGGAATTTGCGCGTGAATGATTGATCTTGCGCCCATGTCTTCGCCTTGGATCAAGGTGATTTCCCCGCCGTGAGGCCAATCCATATCACGCAGGTAACCGGCAAAAGCAGCCGCTGCGGCACCGGTTGCGGGGTCTTCCAGCACACCGCCCGATGCGAATGCATTGCGGACATGAAAAAGCTGGTCATCTTCGACCCAGACCAATGCGATGGTCACAAGGTTATGCGCCTGCATCAACGCCCGCCCTGCATCCAAGGGATAGGCCATTGCAGCCAGAGCTTGGCGGGTTTTCAGAGCAAGGATCAAATGTGTCGCCCCGGCCTGCGCAAAACTGGGGGCGAGGCGCGGATCAAGATCGTCCCGCGTCAAGCCGAATAGCCCAAGCGCGGCATCGGTCAGGTGCGGTTTCGCAGCTTCGCTTTGTGTTGGCGGCGATTGCAAGGCTGCGTTCATGCCCCCGTTCGTCTTGCCGCCTTCCACTGTGATGTTAGCGTTCTGCAAAATCAGGTTGAAAACGCCGTCCCCTTGCTGCTCGGCAAGTGCGGCCCCAAGGGCAATTGTTGCATGCCCACAAAACGGCACTTCGCTTTCGGGTGAAAAATAGCGGACATGCCATGCGTCACCTTTCGGGCATGCAAAGGCCGTTTCGGAATAGCCCAAATCGGCTGCGATCTTGCGCATGGTTTCGTCAGATGGATAGGCATCCGAGATATATACTCCGGCTGGATTACCACCCGTATTTTCCGATGAAAAAGATGCAAGATGTAAGGGTTGCATGGCGTCATCCTTTTATCGCAATGGCCGCTGCAAATTCGGCATTCGCCCCGTTGATAAAAGTTTGACGCTGTATCTGCGCACCGTCCAGTTAAAAAGTTATCCAGTTCAAAGGCATCCAGTTCAAAACTGCTTCCATGGATAATAATTTCAGCAGTCCACAATCCTGTTTCCAGATCAATAAATATAGCGGATCTGATCTGTCCAATACCGCTCCATACGTTTCAAGGAATGGGTGATATCTTCGATCCCTTCTGGACCCAATACGCCTTTTTGTTCCAACCCGACCGCGTGGCGCGCAAACAGATCTGACACGACACTGCGGATATGGCGCCCCTTTTCGGTCAGCTTTACCCGTACCGATCGGCGGTCGATTTCGCAGCGCTGGTGGTGCATATAGCCCATATCCACCAGCTTTTTCAGGTTGTAGCTGACATTGCTACCTTGATAATAACCACGTGTTTTCAATTCGCCTGCGGTAACTTCGTTATCGCCAATGTTGAAAAGCAGCAGGGCCTGCACCGCGTTGATTTCCAAAGCGCCGACACGTTCGAATTCATCCTTGATGACGTCAAGCAACAGGCGGTGTAGCCGTTCAACCAGACTCAACGCCTCAAGGTAGCCCACCATGAAACCCTTGTGCGAGCCCGGCAGGACGATGGGGTCTTGAACGCTCATAAATATTTCTCCGACAATAACCAATGACCGGAAACTGCGGAAAAAAATAAAATATATCGTTAAACGAAAATAATGCCGGGCTTCTCAGCGCAATTTTTTCGGCCTTTTCGCTAAAGTGGATGCGCTTCAAGATGGGTTTTAATATCACCAATCAGTGTTGCGTATTCGTCCGGCGCAGATTTTTGGCCCGTAACCCATTGATATAAGTCATGATCATTCTCGCTTAGCATCAGATCATACAGCGACAGTGCCGCGTCATCCATCACGGCCAATCGCGTTGCGGCATAAGAAGGTAAAATTAGGTCCATTTCCTTGATCCCGCGCCGCATGGACCGCATGTGCAGCCTTTTGACCTTGTGTTCGTGAAGTTCACTCATCGGATTCTCCTTGAAGGGCCAGTCGCAAACGTTTTTCAAGCCGCCCGAGCTGTTCAGCCCTTTTTAACATATCAGCGCGCAACTCACGTAATTCCGTCAGGACATCAATCGCGGTTTCCGAACTGGATTGCCCCGCATCAGGCGCATCAAGGCCTTCGCCTTCGCCATTGATCAACCACATCATCGACACGCCCAGAATACCCGCCAACATCGACAGACGGTTTGCGCGCGGTTCTGACAGATCGTCCTCCCAGGCGCGTAGGGTCGCATGTTTGACGCCCAGACGCTTGGCCAGCGCGGCCTGTGTCATCTGTGCGTTTTCGCGCGCAGCCGCGACACGGTCGCCGAATGTGGCCACGTCCGGTCCATACCAATCAGTTGTTTCAGTCATTTCATCTCTCCTGTGTGACACCGATGTTGCTTGAACGGTGCGGGGGTGAGCCCTATGAATGTCAGGTACACATATCAAACTGAGGCTGAAATGGAACTGCTGTCCAAAACTCTTGCACGCGTCAAACCGTCCCCCACCATCGCCGTCACCCAAAAAGCGTCCGAGCTTAAGGCAGCAGGGCGCGACGTTATCGGCCTTGGTGCAGGCGAGCCGGATTTTGACACGCCCGTGAATATTCAGGACGCAGGGATTGCTGCCATCAAGGCCGGTAAAACCAAATACACCGCAGTTGATGGCATTCCAGAGCTAAAGCAGGCGATTTGCGATAAATTCAAGCGCGACAACGGGTTAGACTATGTTCTCGCCCAGGTGAGCGTCGGCACGGGCGGCAAGCAGGTGCTGTATAATGCGCTGATGGCCACGCTGAACGCGGGCGAAGAAGTTGTGATTCCCGCCCCCTACTGGGTCAGCTATCCCGACATGGTTTTGTTGGCTGGCGGCGAACCGGTGATTGCCCCAGCAACGCTCGAGAATGATTTCAAGCTGACGCCAGAGGCGCTGGAAGCCGCAATCACACCAAAAACCAAGTGGTTCATTTTCAATTCGCCGTCGAATCCCACCGGTGCCGGTTACAGCTGGGACGAGGTAAAGGCACTGACCGATGTGTTGATGCGTCATCCGCATGTCTGGGTGTTGACCGACGACATGTACGAACACCTTGCCTATGATGATTTTAAATTCTGCACCCCTGCGCAGGTTGAACCGGCCTTGTATGACCGCACCTTGACGATGAACGGTGTGTCCAAGGCCTATGCGATGACCGGCTGGCGAATCGGTTATGCGGCAGGACCCGAAAAGCTGATCGGGGCGATGCGGAAAATTCAGTCGCAATCGACGTCGAACCCCTGCACCATCAGCCAATGGGCAGCGGTCGAGGCATTGAACGGTCCGCAGGATTTCATACCCGAGAACAACAAGACTTTCGCGCGTCGCCGTGATCTGGTCGTGGATATGTTGAACGACATCGACGGGATGATCTGCCCCAAACCCGAAGGCGCGTTTTATGTCTATCCGTCGATCAAGGGGTTGATCGGCAAGACATCGACAGCGGGCACCAAGATCACCGACGACGAGGTGTTCGCGACCGCGCTGCTTGAGGAGACCGGCGTGGCGGTGGTGTTCGGGGCGGCCTTTGGCCTTAGCCCGAACTTCCGGATCAGCTATGCCACCTCGGACGAGGCGCTCAAGGAAGCGTGCACGCGGATACAGAATTTCTGCGCCGGTTTGTCCTAAGGCCGGATAAAATGCGGTTCGGGGTTGCACATGAAGGGGTTGATGCTTTGCCCCGTGCTGCTACACCCTGCGTTGATCAATAACCCCAGGTCCAAGGATCAACCAAATGTCGAGCGCATTGCCAGAATATTACTTCCGCATCCGTGACAACGGGGCGGCGGTGTTCCGCGTTGATTCCGAAAACCGCCAGCGCCGGATCGAGATGGACCAGATCGCCGTTGTGAACATCCGCAACGGAGAGATCAAACCCCAAGGGGATCGGGTATTGTCCGACGCTGACGTGGCCCGGATCAAGGCGTGGATGGAAGAGCGCCATCAGGTGCTTGCCCACCGCGACATCGACGATATCCACCGCGCGGTGGATTACCTGAACCTCACGACACATTGGGTGCAGTCCAAAGCCAGCGATGAACAGCTAGAGGCGGTGACCGATGCGTTGCTTTTGGCGATGCATGACCTGCGCAGCACTTTGGTGCGCAAGAAGGCCGACCGCATGACGTCGGACCAATAGGCGGACTAGGCAGTTCCTGACAGGTTAAGCTTGGTGGTTGCAGGGCCCCAGAACCGCATGTTCAACAGCAACGCCGCCACGCCAAGGCCGATCACAAGGCCCAGCCAGACCCCGATGCCATCCAACCCCAGCACAAACCCCAGCAGATAGGACGCAGGGATTCCGATCACCCAATAGCTGATACCGGCCAAGATCATCGGGACTTTGGTATCTTGTACGCCACGCAACAGGCCAAGGGCGATGGCCTGCGCCCCGTCGACCAGTTGAAATAGGGCTGCCATCGCCAGCAACCCGACCCCCACGGCCAAAATCTGGTCGCGCGCGGGTTCGGATGCCTGCATGAAAATATCGATCAGCGGTTCGGGCCAGACCGTAAACACCACAATGGTCAGCGCAGAAAAGATCAACGACATCCCCATCGACGCAATCGCCCCGCGCGACAGATGCGCAGGGTCACGCCGCCCGTAAGCGTTGCCCGCCCGTATGGTCGCAACATTGCTGATCCCCAGATGCACCATAAAAGTCATCGACGCCAATTGCAGCGCGATCCCGTGCGCAGCCAAAGGCACAGTCCCCAACCAGCCCATCATCACGGCAGAGGCCGCAAACAGCCCGACCTCGCTGAGCCCGGTGAACCCGATGGGCAACCCAAGGCGAAACACCCGTGCCAGCATTTCCCAATCGGGCCGCCACAGTCGCACGAATATCTGGTGCTGCGGCAAGGCCACCAACACATAGACGATCACTGCAATCAACGACACAGAATGCGACGCAAGTGACGCAATCGCAGCCCCGCGCACCCCCAGTTCGGGCGCGCCCCAATTGCCAAAGATGAAAGCGTAATTTGCCAATACGTTGGCGATCCCTGCCAGAATGGTGATCCAGAACACCACCTGCGTGCGCTCAAGCGCGGCAAGATAGCTTTTCAGCACCATCACCAGCAGGGCCGGAACGATCCCCCATCCGGCAATCGCCAGATATTGCCCGACCGTATCCGCCAGCGCCGGGTCCTGGCCCATCAACCCCATCACCGGGCGCGACCAGATGAACAGCGGTAGCACCAGCAGCGCAAAGCCCAGCGACAGCCAAAGCCCCATGCGCGTGGCGCGGCGCAGGCCGATCTCGTCGCCCTCTGCCTCGTAGGCGGCGACCATGGGCATGACGGCCCAGGCAAATCCAGACCCAAAGATCAGCAACACAAAGAAATAGGTGCTGGCAAGGGTCACCGCCGCCAGACCTTCGACGCTGTACCAGCCCACCATCACTGTGTCGGTGACCCCGATAGCCACCTGCCCCAGATGACCGCCAATCAGGGGCAAGCCCATTACGGTGATAGCCCGGGCATGGCCCGCATATGTCATGGAAGATTTCATGTGCCAGTTCTTACGCTGCAAAAAGCGCAAGGGGAAGTGGCGCTATACCCGTTCCAAGTGTGTATCCTTGAAACCACTTTGGTACTTCAACCCATAGCCCAAGGCACGGTCTGCACCAATGTGAATGCCCCAGATCAACCCCAAGGCCATCGCCGTGTCTGACCCCGTCCACAGGCCAACCACCAACACCGCAGCGGCAGTCACATAGCTGTGGGCTAGATTATAGCAGATCGCCCCGGCACGGGGCCCACGGGCATAGCCGGTCATCGCCAGATCAGGGGCCAAAATCAGCACCGCCAACAGCCCCCAACTGTGCCCGCCCATGGCATAAAGCCACAGACCAAGGGCTGCGATGGCGGCCCCCTCGGCGCGCAGAACTCCTCTGATCGGGGAGGTATCTTCAGATCGTGACGACATGGTGTGGCTCCTTTTGCTGGCCTCATGCCTTTGAAGTGCCACGGCCCATGCTTAAAATAAATTGTCCAAATGCGTACACCTAGCTATAATAATTTGATGAGCATCCCGTTTTCCTCTCTTGACCTGATCCCCAGCTTTCATGCGGTCATGACCCATGGCAGCCTGTCTGCTGCGGCGCGCGCCCTGCGGTTGGCGCAGCCCACCGTCAGACGGCACATCGAGGCCCTGGAGGCCGAGCTAGGCGCACAGCTTTTCACGCGGGCGGCGAATGGGCTGTCCCCGACCGAACTGGCGCAAAACCTGCTGCCCGCCGCCGCCGCAGTGCTTGAGGAAGCCGCCGCATTGCACCGGATCGCATCAGCAACCAAGGACGCGGTGGCGGGGGTTGTCAGGATCACCACCAGCCGCGTGGTGGCGGGATATGTCCTGCCCGAGCTGCTGGTGGCGATTGCGAAAACAGCGCCCGATCTGCAGTTCGAAGTTCTGGCGAGCGACAGCACCGAAAACCTGCTGCGGCGGGCGGCAGATATCGGCATCCGTTTTGCACAGCCCACCCAGAATGCGCTGATCGCCAAGCGGCTTGCCGATGTGGAGGTCGGGTTGTTTGCTGCGGCCTCACTGCCCCTGCCCGGCCCGCGAGTTGAAGACATGCCCTTTGTCGCAGATGACCGCGACAACATCATCCTGCCTGCGATGGCAGCGGCGGGCATGGCCGTTCCGAAAACCATCGCATTGCGCAGCGATGATCCTTTGGTACAGCTTGCCCACGTACAAGCGGGGTTGGGCGTCGGCGTCTGTCAGGTCAAGCTGGCCGCGCGCTTGGGGCTGGTGCGCGTCGCACCTGATTTCCGGCATATGATGCCCTGCTGGTTGGTGGTGCACGAAGATCAGGCGCGCATCCGGCGCATTGCCCATGTGTTCGACGCTATCAAGCGCCACCTGCCGCAGCTGATCTAGTCGCGGCGTCACACTTGCGCATATGACTGTCGCCCGTCACACTTGGCGCATCATAGCTTGGGGGATTTTATGCACAATCGTATCGACTTGATCCGCCCCGACGCGCCGGAACTGGCCTTGCGCGGGCCGCACCCCGTGGGCGTGACCACTCATGCGTTCGACGTCGCACCGGGGCGATCTCTGACCACTGAAATCTGGTATCCGGCCCATCAAGATACAGTCGCCGGCACGGTCTATCATACGCTGATCCGCGACGGGGTGACCCCGACCATGCTGCACGGGTCCGCCTGCCGTAATGCACAGCCTGCGCGGGGAAACGTGGCCGGAAATGCCCCGCTGATTGTGATCTCGCACGGGTATCCCGGCAACCGGTTCTTGCTAAGCCATCTGGCCGAAAGCCTTGCGGCCAAGGGGTACGTTGTGGCCGCCCCCGACCATGTGGGCAGCACCTACGATGACCAACAAGCCTTTGATATCACGCTGAACAACCGCCCGCTGGACCAACGCGCGGTGATTGACGGCATGGCGCTTTTGGGCGGCGATCTGGGCGTGCTGGTCGATTGCGACAACGTCGGACTGATCGGCTATTCGATGGGCGGGTACGGCGCGTTGATCTTTGGCGGTGCGGGGCTTGCACCGTCGGCATTGGATCATCCGCGTGCGGGCGACGACGGCAAACTGGCGCAACATCTGGCGGGCTCCGCGCCCCACAACGCCCTGCGCGATCCGCGCCTGAAGGCGATCATGCCCATCGGCCCTTGGGGCAACGGGCAAGGCATTTGGGATGCAGCCGGGTTGGCGCAGATGGACACACCAATGCTGGTGATCGCCGGAACCGCCGATGATGTGTCGAACTATGCCGCCATGCGCAAGGTGTTCGAAGGCACCGCCAGCGACCGCTATTTTCTGAGCTTTGCGAATGCCGGCCACAATGCCGCAGCGCCCGTTCCTGCCCCTGCCGAAAGCTGGGCCATGTCCGATGTGCTGGGATGGCCGCCATTTGATCACTATGCCGATGCGGTGTGGGACACGTTGCGCATGAACAACATCGCCCAGCATTTTGCTGCGGCCTTTATGGGTTTGCATCTGCGCGGCGAAGATTTCTTGCCCTATCTGGACGGTGCTACATGGCCCGGCTTTGGCCCCGGCACCCACGCTGGGCTGACCCTTGACCACCTGCCTGCGCGTTGATCTGTTAATCACAAGGACACCCCTATGACCGACCATTGGACAGAAACCGTCGATCTGAATGGCAAGCCGTTCTTTGTACAGCACTGGGGCAAGCAAGACGCGCCCAAAATACTGATGCTGCATGGTTTTCCGGAGTACTCCGGTGCGTTCGCCGATCTGGCACCGCTGCTGGGGGAACAGTTCCATTGCATCGCGCCGGACCAGCGCGGCTATGGTCAAAGCTGGCGACCGGCAGAGGTTGAGCAGTATAAAACCGCGCTACTGGTGTCGGATATGGCCACGTTGATCGGGGACGAACCGGTGATTTTGTTGGGCCATGACTGGGGCGCGTCGGTCGCCTATGCGCTGGCCATCGGACGGCCTGAGCTGGTGTCAAAACTGATCATTCTCAACGGTGTCCACCCTGCCCCGTTCCAGCGCGAACTGGCCAAGGGCGGGCCACAAACCGATGCCTCGCAATATATCCATTTCCTGCGCCGTGAAGGATCAGAAGACATTTTGGCCGCCAATGACTTCGACAAGCTGATGGGGCTGTTTTCGGCCCATATGGATATGGAATGGCTGCAAGGCGACACGCTGGCGGCCTACAAAGCCGCATGGCGCGACGCGTCCGGCCTGCGCGGCATGGTGAACTGGTACCGCGCATCGCCCCTGAAACTGGGCCAATCCGGCCAAGCAATCGACGATGCACTGGTGTTTGACCCTGCCCGCCTGCAAGTGCGCTGCCCGCATCTGTTGGTCTGGGGGATGGAGGATACAGCCCTGATGCCCGCCTCGACCCAAGGGCTCGAGGAGTATGCCCCCGACCTGACCCGCGTCACAATTCCGGACGCAGATCACTGGTTGATGCATCAAAAGCCCCGCGAAGTTGCCGATGCGATCCTGAACTGGCTGTAGCGCGCTATTTCTTGGACCGCGTGAACACCATCTTTTGCTCGTGCAGGTCCCTAGGCTCTCCGAGCCACGCATAGGCCAACAGCGCCGGTTCGCGGTCACCCACGGTGATGCGGTGCAGATGCTCTGGCGGGTTGAAGATCATTGATCCGGGCACGTAAACGCCCTGATGGTTCTCGGACACGGCACCAGACAGGCACACATAGCTTTCTGTGATGCCCTTGTGGGAATGGGCCGGATAGGTGCAGCCGGGCGCAAACAGGACCACACCCAGAATGATGTCTTCGCTGATCACCGGCCCTTGTGCCCCGGCGATTTCGGCATAGGCATAGCTGCTTGCCAATCCCTTTGGTACTTTTTCATAGCCATATTGCCAGCTTAGATGTTCTGACACAGCGTCCAGCGCCCGCACTGCGGGGGCCAACGCGCCTTGCCGCCCCTCGTCCAGCGCGCGGCGCAGATGGGCCGTCACGGGCTTTGTCGCACGCGGTTGCAGGCGTACTTCGGCGTTGCGCTTGATCAGCCGGGCGATTGCCTCGCGCGCCTTGCGCTGGTGGGTCTTGATCTTGTCACTGCCGCCTGCGGGCAAATAGCGATAAAGTTCGTCACATTCTTGCAGCATATAGCGCCAGTCGGGCGCATCGCGCAGCGTCGTTACGGGCATATCCAAGGGCGGTGTCATATCTGTCATTGCGGCAATCTTTGATCTTGCATTCCACATGCTGATAGCAGGGACCTGCAGAACGAAATCGCCGGTTTGCGACATCATCCACCCTTCCCCCGCCCCCCACGCTCTGGCATAGTGGCACCCTGACAAAAGCAACATACAGGCAGGCCCCATCATGTCCGATCTTCTTTCCGGTGCGCAGCCCAGTGGCAAAGAATATGACGCGTCCTCGATTCAGGTTCTTGAGGATATGGAGCACGTCCGCCTGCGCCCCGGCATGTATATCGGCGGCAAGGACGACCGCGCCCTGCACCACATGGTCGCCGAAATCATCGACAACTCGATGGACGAAGCCGTCGCGGGCCATGCCACCTGGATCGAGCTGGAACTGCACGAGAACGGCCATGTCACCGTGCGCGACAACGGGCGTGGCATCCCGATTGATCCGCACCCCAAGGACCCCAGCAAATCGGCGCTGGAAATCATCTTTTGCACCCTGAACGCGGGCGGCAAATTTTCCGGCGACAGCTATGAGACATCGGGCGACTTGCATGGCGTCGGCTCCTCCGTCGTCAACGCCCTGTCCGACCACCTGCGGGTCGAAGTGGCCCGCAACCGCGAGCTGTTCGCGATGGAGTTTTCGCGTGGCATCCCCCAAGGCAAGCTTGAGAAAATCGGTGCCGCCCCCAACCGGCGCGGCACGGCAGTGACCTTTCACCCCGATGCGGAAATCTTTGGCAATCTGACCCTGAAACCCGCGCGGCTGTTTGCGATGGCGCGGTCCAAGGCGTATCTGTTTTCCGGTGTCGAAATCCGCTGGAAGACAGCACAAAAGGACGGCGATACCCCAGCAGAGGCGACGTTCCATTTTCCGGGCGGTCTGTCCGATTACCTGAACGAAACGCTCAAGGGATCAACCACCTACGCCGAAAGCCCCTTTGGCGGCATGGTCGATTTCAAGGAAAAATTCGGCGTCCCCGGCAAGGTTGAATGGGCAATCAACTGGACGCCTTCGCGCGACGGGTTCATCCAGTCTTATTGTAACACCATCCCCACCCCCGAAGGCGGCACCCACGAGGCAGGTTTCTGGACAGCGATCCTCAAGGGGGTCAAAGCCTACGGCGAATTGGTCGGCAACAAAAAGGCCACCACCATCACCCGCGACGACCTGATAACGGGGGGCTGCGCGCTGGTGTCGTGCTTTATTCGGGAACCGGAATTCGTGGGCCAAACCAAGGACCGCCTTGCGACCGTGGACGCGCAGCGCCTTGTCGAAAATTCGGTGCGCGATCACTTTGACAACTGGCTGGCGTCCGACACCAAATCTGCCGGCGCGATCCTTGATTTCCTTGTCCTGCGCGCCGAAGAACGCCTGCGCCGCCGTCAGGAAAAAGAAACCGCCCGCAAGACCGCCACCAAGAAACTGCGCCTGCCCGGCAAGCTGACGGATTGTACGTCAAAGACCCGCGAAGGCACCGAATTGTTCATCGTGGAGGGGGATTCGGCTGGCGGATCAGGCAAAGGCGCGCGCAACCGTGTGAACCAAGCGCTGTTGCCGCTGAAGGGCAAGATTTTGAACGTGCTGGGCGCGGCCTCGGGCAAGCTGAACACCAACGCCGAGATCAACGATCTGTGCGAAGCGCTTGGCGTCGGGATGGGCAGC
>NZ_JBFEKM010000100.1:0-15660 GCF_041552635.1 Sulfitobacter sp. | reverse complement strand
AATTGTCGATGCCGAACATGCCAAGGTTGGAGATCGCAAAGCTGCCGCCCTGATACTCATGCGGTGCGAGTTTGCGGTCGCGCGCGCGGGTGGCAAGGTCTTTCATCTCGGCCGAGAGGACCGAGAGTGATTTATTCTCGGAATCTGTCAGCACAGGGGTGAAGAGGCCACCGTCGATGGCCACGGCTACGGCTACATCCGAAGGCTTGAGCTTGAGGATGCGATCGCCTGCCCAGACTGCATTGGCATCAGGTACAGCTTGCAGCGCCAAGGCACATGCTTTGATGATGAAGTCATTGACGGACAGTTTGACGCCACGTGCTTCGAGCTGCTTGTTCAGATCAGCCCGGAACGCCATCAACGCATCAAGCTGGATATCCCGACGTAGATAGAAATGCGGGATCGATTGCTTGGCCTCGGTCAGGCGCGACGCGATGGTTTTGCGCATCCCATTGAGGGTGATTTCCTCATACTCGCGGCCCTCATACATTTTCATGACGGCGTCGGCTGATGGCCCTGCGGCAAGTGCGGGTTTGGCCGCTGCTGTTGTTGGGGCCGCTGTCGACGCGGCTTTGGGTGCGTCGGATTTGGACAGACCTTCAACATCAGCTTTGACGATCCGGCCATGGGGGCCAGACCCTTTGACTTGGGCCAAATCAAGCCCTTTGTCCGCTGCGATCCGGCGTGCCAAAGGCGTTGCAAAGATACGCGTGCCATCACCTGATTTTGGCGCTGCGGGCGCTGTTGGTGCAGCAGCAGGTGCTGATGCTTCTTGGGCGGCAGGTGCCGGGGCTGCCGCGGCGGGGGCAGAAGCCGCACCGATGTCGTCCTTGCTCTCGCCGTCTTCAAGCAGCACCGCAATCGGCGTGTTCACTTTCACGCCTTCAGTACCATCCGCGATCAAGATCTTGCCTATGACACCTTCGTCAGTGGCTTCGAACTCCATCGTGGCTTTGTCGGTTTCGATCTCGCACATCACATCGCCAGAGGACACGGTGTCGCCCTCTTTGACCAGCCATTTAGCCAGCGTGCCTTCTTCCATCGTTGGGCTGAGGGCGGGCATGAGGATTTCTATGGGCATGTCGTCCGCTCCTTATTTGTAAGTGACTTTTTTGACCGCTGCGATCACGTCATCTGTGGTCAGCAACGCCAGCTTTTCAAGGTTCGCGGCATAGGGCATCGGGACGTCCTTGCCTGTGCAGTTGATCACCGGGGCATCCAGGTAATCAAACGCCTCTTGCATGATCACGCTACTGATGTAGTTGCCAACGGATCCCTGCGGCCAGCCTTCCTCGACGGTTACGCAGCGATTGGTTTTCATCACTGACTTGATGATGCTGGCTGTATCCATGGGGCGCAGGGTGCGCAGGTCGATGACCTCGGCGTCGATGCCTTCGGCGGCCAATTTCTCGGCAGCTTCAAGGGCATAGGTCATGCCGATACCAAAGCTGACGATGGTGACATCACTGCCTTCGCGCCAGATGCGGGCCTTGCCGAAGGGCACGGTGTAATCTTCGACATCAGGCACATCAAAGGATTTGCCGTACATGATCTCGTTCTCGAGAAACACAACCGGGTTCGGATCGCGGATCGCAGATTTCATCAGACCCTTGGCGTCAGATGCCGAATAGGGCATCGCGACCTTGAGGCCCGGAATTTGCATGTACCATGCCGCGTAATCCTGACTGTGTTGTGCGCCAACACGCGCCGCAGCACCGTTGGGGCCACGGAACACCATGGGGGCACCCATCTGACCACCGGACATATACAGTGTTTTGGCGGCAGAGTTCAGGATGTGGTCGATCGCCTGCATGGCAAAGTTCCACGTCATGAATTCCACGATGGGGCGCAAACCGCCAAAGGCCGCACCGACACCAATACCGGCAAAGCCATGTTCGGTGATCGGCGTATCAATCACGCGCTTGGCACCGAATTCGTCCAGCAGCCCTTGGGAAATCTTGTAGGCACCCTGATATTCGGCGACTTCTTCACCCATCAGGAACACGTTTTCGTCGCGGCGCATTTCTTCGGCCATCGCGTCACGCAAAGCTTCGCGGACGGTCTGTTGTTTCAGCTTGGTACCCTCGGGCCAGTCAGGCGTGGTGTCTGTCTTTGGCGCGGCAGGTGCTTTCGCCTCTGCGGGTTTGCTTTGCGCTGCGGCTTGCGGGGCAGGGGCCGCCGCTGGTGCATCAGACGATACGCTATCTGCGGCAGAGGCATCTTCGCCTTCCTCCAGCAGTACCGCAATCGCGGTGTTGACCTTGACGCCTTCGGTGCCTTCTTGGATCAGGATCTTGCCAATCACACCTTCGTCGACGGCCTCGAATTCCATCGTGGCCTTGTCGGTTTCAATCTCGCACATGATGTCACCAGAGGACACTTTGTCGCCCTCTTTAACCAGCCATTTGGCCAGCGTGCCTTCTTCCATGGTCGGGCTCAGAGCGGGCATAAGAATTTCAGTTGCCATGGTTCAAGCCTCCTGTGGAACTTCGGTTGCGTAAATATCTGTCCAAAGCTCTTCTGGGGCGGGCTCGGGGCTGGTCTTGGCGAATTCGGCGCTGTCGTTGACGATTTTCTTGATCTCTTTGTCGATCGTTTTCAAATCATCTTCGGTTGCGTACTTGTTCTCAAGCAGGATGTTGCGGACCTGTTCGATCGGGTCACGCTCGTCACGCATTTTCTGCACTTCTTCGCGGGTACGATATTTCGCGGGGTCGGACATAGAATGGCCGCGATAGCGGTATGTCTTGATCTCAAGGATATAGGGGCCGTCACCGCTGCGTGCGTGTTTTACAGCGCGTTCGCCGGCATCTTTCACGGCCAGCACATCCATGCCATCGACCGCTTCACCGGGGATGCCGAATGCCTTGCCGCGTTCCCAAATCTCGGCGCTCGAGGTCGAGCGTTGCTGAGAGGTGCCCATCGCGTATTGGTTGTTTTCGATCACAAAGATCACCGGCAGTTTCCAAAGGGCTGCCATGTTGAATGTCTCGTACACCTGACCTTGATTCGCGGCACCGTCACCGAAATAGGTAAAGGTGACGTTGTCATTACCCTTGTACTTGTCCGCAAAGGCCACGCCTGCGCCCAAAGGCACGTTCGCGCCGACAATACCGTGGCCGCCGTAAAACTTTTTCTCTTTCGAGAACATGTGCATGGAGCCACCCTTGCCGCGCGAATATCCGCCTTCGCGGCCCGTCAATTCGGCCATGACCCCGTCGGGGTTCATGCCGCAGGCCAACATGTGGCCGTGATCGCGGTAGGTGGTGATGCGGCTGTCGCCCTCTTTCGTGGTGGCCTCAAGGCCGACAACAACGGCTTCTTGTCCGATATATAGGTGGCAAAAACCACCGATCAGGCCCATCCCGTAAAGCTGGCCGGCCTTTTCCTCGAACCGCCGGATCAACAGCATGTCTTTGTAATAGGCCTGTAGCTCTTCAGCACTGGCATTGGTCTTCTTGGTCGGTTTCTTGGCTGCCATGGGGCAAATCCTCCGTAACGTTGTCCCGCGCACGCGCAATATAGTTTAGCGTTAAACTATCTCTTATCGGATTCGGGACATGAAGGCGAGAGGCTTTTGCCAACACGTAAAATTCGCGACGGAATACCGGGGAATGTTCTAGTGGGTAACGGTGGCGACAGATTAACGAATGACAATCTCATCGGCACGGATCATGCCCAGAACCTTGCGCGTCTGTTCGTCAAGTAGATCAAGATCAAGGTAATCATCCGACAAGCGCCCGGTCAGATTTTCCATGCGCACGACATCAGCTTGGACTTGGGTCAATTGTACGCGCAAGTCTTGGGCTTCCGCGACGATCTCGGCTCGGCGAAACAGACCAAAATTACCCTGAATCGCGGCAAACGCAAAATACAGGCTTAACGCAAATGCGATTGCGAAAAACAAAAGGGTCCCGAAGGCGGGTCTGCTGCTGCGGTTCATCTGTATCTGCCTCATGTCGTCTCTTGCTGGACGTGAAATCAGTATGCCACAGGTGATTCGCTAAGGGAATCCCTAGTTTTACCAAATAAGGAGTTTCCTTTGGGATAATCGCCGGAGTTTTCAAAAACTCCGGCCCGTTTTCTTGGAAGAAAACGGCTAGCCCCCCAAAGCGGCCACACCCGGCAAAGTCTTGCCTTCCATCCACTCAAGGAAAGCCCCCCCAGCGGTAGAGATATAAGTGAAATCATCTGCCACGCCGGCCTGATTCAAGGCCGAAACAGTATCGCCCCCGCCTGCGACCGAAATCAAACTACCGTCCCGTGTCATCTGGGCCGCGGCCTGCGCGGCGGCGACAGTCGCTGTATCAAAAGGTGCAATTTCAAACGCGCCCATTGGGCCGTTCCAGATCAGTGTTTTCAATCCGGCAAAGGCATCCTCGACCAGTGTGACCGTGGCAGGTCCGGCATCCAGCACCATCTGGTCTGGGGCAAGCGCCGTATCGGCCCCTAGTTTGACAACCTCATGTGCCGCTTGGGCCTTGAATTCGCGCGCGACCAGACCGTCCACAGGCAGCAGGACACGGCAGCCCGCCTGATCGGCCTGAAGCATGATATCCTTAGCGGTTTCGAAAAAATCAGGCTCGGACAGCGAACTTCCCAGATCAGCGCCCATTGCCCCCAAAAACGTATTCGCCATGCCGCCGCCAATCACCAGCAAATCCAGCCGGTTCACCAGATTTTCAAGCAGTTCGATCTTGGTCGAAACTTTCGCGCCGCCAACAACAGCCCCGACCGGGCGTTCGGGTTTGGACAGCGCCGCCTCAAGCGCGGACAGTTCTGCCTGCATCAACCGGCCTGCGCAGCACGGCAACAGCCGCGCCAGCGCTTCGGTTGACGCATGTGCGCGGTGGGCCGCAGAAAACGCATCGTTGCAATAGATATCACCCAATGCCGCAAGCCGCTGCGCGAAGTCGGGATCGTTTTTCTCTTCGCCGGGATAAAACCGGATGTTTTCCAGCAACAAAACATCGGCATTTGCGATCTCTTGGGTGCCAGTCTCAACGGCTTCCAGCGTTTCTGCCAGCACCACCTTGCGGTTCAGTGCGGTTTCCAGCGCGGGTTTGACCACCAGAAGGCTTAGGTCTTGAACGCGTTTCCCTTTGGGGCGTCCGAAATGTGCCAGCAAGATTGGTTTGCCGCCCTTGGCAAGGATATCCTGCACCGTGGGCACGATACGCTGGATTCGCGTATCGTCGGTCACACGGCCCTTTTCGACCGGAACATTGATATCGACCCTCACCAGCACCCGCTTGCCGTGCAAATCCATGTCATCAAGTGTTTTCCAGCCCATATCTCACCCCTTGGTCCGTCGGTTTCCCGTGCTGTTTTGCCGTTATCGCGTCCGGGGTCAATGCACCTGCTTGGCAATTGCACGAACAAGCCCTAGTTAACTGCCAACGAAATTAGAATTTAGGAGAGCGGCATGGCCGAGATCAAAGATCCAGAAAACACAATCCTGATGGAATTGGCTGGCGGGACTGTCACCATTCAACTGCTGCCCGACATTGCCCCCAAGCACGTCGAGCGGATGAAAGAGCTCGCGCGGGCCGGCAAATACGACAACGTGGCTTTTCACCGTGTGATCGAAGGTTTCATGGCGCAGACAGGCGACGTGGAACATGGCAACATGGAAGACAACTTTAACCTGCGTGCCGCTGGCACGGGTGGGTCTGACTTGCCGAATGTACCTGCTGAATTCTCCAAGGTGCCCCATGCACGCGGCAGCATCGGTGCTGCACGTTCCGCCAACCCGGACAGCGCCAACAGCCAGTTTTTTATCAACTTCAAGGACAATGATTTCCTGAACGGTCAATACACCGTCTACGGTCAGGTCATTTCGGGCATGGAACATGTTGACGCCATCACCCGCGGCGAACCAGCAGCAAACCCTGATCGCATGATCAGCGTCAAGGTGGCCGCAGATGCCTAAGTTTTTCGCAGCATCCGCGATGGCTGTGCTGCTTGGCAGTGCGGCGTTCGCGTCGGGTCTTGAGATCACCGTTGATGGCGAAGCCAAAGGCGTGATCAAGATTGACCTGCTTGAGGACGTGGCACCTTTGCACGCGGAACGCATTGCGGCATTGGCAGCGGCAGGGGCCTATGACGGGGTGGTTTTTCACCGCGTGATCGAAGGCTTTATGGCACAGACCGGTGACGTTGAATACGGCAAGGCCGGTGGTGACACTGCCCGCGCGGGCTCGGGTGGGTCGGACATGGATGATCTGCCGGCCGAATTCTCGGACCTGCCGTTTGACCGCGGTGTTGTCGGCATGGCACGCAGCCAAAGCCCGAATTCGGCCAACAGCCAGTTCTTTATCATGTTTGACGAAGGGTATTTCCTGAACGGTCAATACACCGTCGTGGGTAAAGTGACCGAAGGGCTGGACGTGCTGGACGCGATCAAGCTGGGCACCGGGCCGAACGGCGCTGTCGTGGGCACGCCTGACCAGATGTCGACCGTGACTGTTACCGAATAATCAACTTCACAGGGGGTGGGCCAACAGGTTTGCCCCCTGTAACTTCTTATCCCCGACATCATCAGCCATATTTGCCGTTTGACAGCGATGCTGCCAAGCGCGGTTGGCCCGTGGTGCGCAGCCAATCCGGCCCGCACAGCGAGATGATTGCGATAGTGCGACGTTCGGCTGCCTATGCCGCGTACCGTCTGCCGGGCAACAAACTATGGGTTCAAGCACCAAAAAGAAAACGGGCGTCACAGTTCCCTGCAACGCCTGCTGATTGCTGATTGACCGTAACGGCAAATTTAGCCGCGTCTTATTCCATTGGTTTTGTGGCGGGGTTCGATTTTGCCACAGGGGCAGATTTTGCGCCGGGGTTCAACGGGTCGTCCTGACGCTGAACAGAGCCTTCGAAATGCGCACCGGATTCGATCGCGATTGTCTTGTGGATGATGTCACCCTCTACACGTGCGGTCGATGTCAGACGGACCTTGAGGCCACGTACGCGGCCCACGATGCGGCCATTGATCACCACATCATCGGCAATCACTTCGCCTTTGATGGTTGCCGTTTCGCCGATGGTCAGCAGATGCGCGCGAATATCGCCTTCAACCGTGCCCTCAACCTGAATATCGCCGGTGGTCTTCATGTTGCCGGTTACGTGCAGATCTGACGACAAAATGGATGCAGGGGGCTTTGCCTTGGGCGCGCTTGCCTTGAATTCATTCGACTTGGGGGCAGATGGCGCGCTCGACGAAGGGGCCGCCGTGGTTGGCGCTTGAGCATCTGACTTTGGTGCGGGATCGTTGATTTTGCTTTTAGAAAACATCGTTTGCAGCCTTGATAAAGATCATGGGATTTACAGCCTTGCCACCAACGCGAACTTCATAGTGAAGGTGGACACCGGTTACCCGTCCTGATGCCCCCATATCACCTATATGCTGTCCGCGCGATACCCTTTGGCCGACTTTTACTCGGATTTTTGACATATGCGCATAACGTGTCTCAACGCCGAATTCATGCTGTATCTTGACCAGACGCCCATATCCTGAGCCCCAGCCCGCATTGGTCACAACACCGTCCGCCGTCGCATAGAGCGGCGTACCGCTGGGGGCGGCGAAATCGACGCCACTATGCATGCGCCGTCCACCGGTTTTCGGGTCGCGGCGAAAGCCGAACTGGCTGGTAAAACGAAAGGCGTTCTTGACGGGATTCGCAAAGGGCGCTTTTTGCGCGGCCAGACGGTACAGGTTCAGCCGGTCCATCTGGTTAAGCAACCGGTTTGCACGCATCGTATCGGCCGAAGGTTCTTCGCCCCGCGTCGAAAAAGTCAGCGGCATCATCGGGCCACCCTGACCAGAATATCCGCGCCGCACGGTTTCCAGCATCCGGTCGGTCGGCATACCTGCATTGCGGAACATGCGGTCAAGCGGGGCGACAGAGACGGTCATCGCTTCTTCAAGTTGGCGGAAGATTGCGTCGTTCTGGTCCTGCATGATGGCAAGCTTCTGGGTCAGTTCTTCAGCTTCGACCAATGCGTCGCGCGCATCGACGATCACTTGATCACGCTCGGCGGCGGTGCGGGCCAAGGCATCGGCCAGAATAGAGGTCGGCGCAGAGGATGTGGCACTGTTGCGCGCTGCGCTGCCGCCTTCGGCACCTTCCAGCTGGGCAACCTGATCGCGTGCGATCTCACGGTCCATCATGGTGCTGCGCAAAGTGTTCTGGATCACTTCGATGCCTGTTTCCAACTCGCGGCGGCGGGTTTCGGATTGCAGCAATTCGGACTGCATCAAAGAAATCTGTTTCAACGCGGCGTTAAAACGTTCCTGTGCGGCGACCGCTTCTTCGGCACGGCCATTGCGCTGCGCGGAAAGGTCGCTCAGCCGGGCTTGATATGTGCTTTGATCCCGTTTCGCCTGTTCGCGGAAGTTTCCCGACCCGATGCTGTCCATCAGGACAATGGCTGTGGCGACAATGGCCCAGGCGATTAAAGCTGTGGAACCGGTCAGGGCAACAAGCTGGGTCGAGGGGCGCAAACGGACAAACCGTGTGTCTGTATCTGATTTCAGAAAGACACGGCGTTCTGGAAAAAAACGTTCCAGAATGGTGTGTATTTTAATCGCCAACCTCGTGCGCACGCGTGTTATCCTTGTCCCATTCCCTTTAAAGCGCTCTGGTCCCCAAACTTTGGCGCTTTTGTTCCGTTGTGCTTAGACAGTGACATCCCGTCGGGCAAGTCTGTTGGGTCATTGTCGGCACTAAATGAAACATTCCATAACATTCTGGCAAAAATCCGCCGATTCAATGGCTTGTTCGTTTGCATTCATGCAGATTCTGTCAACGGCCAGTAGAAATCTGGTGGAATACCTGCCTCGGCGCGCTTTTCTTCGTTGAAAGGCGGTCGCAGCAGGCCGTGGAAATATTTGCGCACAAGCGCGTGGAATTCGTCTTTGGGGTCCAGATCGTGACGCCCGCACAGAAAGTGAAACCATTTTGACCCATAGGCCACATGAGCGACCTCTTCGGCATAGATTGTCTCAAGCGCTTTGACGGCTTGGGTCGCTTTGGCCTGTTTGAAAATCTTGATCATGCCGGGGGTCACATCAAGGCCGCGCGCCTCAAGAACCATGGGGACGACGGCCAGACGGCCCATGAAATCATCTGCTGTGTCTTCGGCGGCGCGCCACATGCCGGCATGGGCGGGCAGTGCCCCGTAATGGCTGCCCAAGGCCTCGAGACAATCACACATCAGGTTGAAATGCTTGGATTCTTCGTCCGCTGCTTTGACCCAGTCATCGTAGAAACCCATCGGCATCTTGACGTCAGTGAAACGCGCGATGATGTCCCAATGCAGGTCGACCGCGTTCAATTCGATATGCGCCACGGCATGTAAAAGCGCGATGCGCCCCTCGGGTGTGCCGGGCTTGCGCTGCGGCACCTCGCGCGGCGACAGCAATTCCGGCTGGTCAGGGCGCGCAGGCTGCATCGGCGGGCTGGCATGGCCGATTTCGGGGCGTGCATCATCGGCACGCGCGGCACGCCACTGCGCTGCAAATTTATGCGACAGGGCGGTCTTTTCGCGGCCATCAGCGGTGCGGAGCACGGCATCGGCCATCTGCGCCAAAGGCATCACAGCGCGCGCACCGCTTCCAGCACTTCTTCGACATGGCCGGGGACTTTGACCTTGCGCCAAATGTTCGCAATATTTCCCTTTGGATCAATCAGGTAGGTGGCGCGTTCGATCCCCATGGACTTCTTGCCATACATGTTTTTTTCGACCCAAACGCCATAGCTTTCGGTCACGGTGCCTTCTACATCGGCCAGCAACGGCACGGTCAGATCGTGTTTTGCCGTGAATTTATCATGCTTGGCCATGGTGTCTCGCGAGATGCCGAAAACCAGCGCGCCTGCCTCTTTGAAGGCGTCCAGATGTTCGGAAAACCCGATGGATTCCTTGGTGCAGCCCGGGGTATCATCGCGGGGATAAAAGAAAAGCACGACAGATTTGCCTTGCAGGGCAGACAAAGTCACATCTTCACCGCCGGTCACAGGCAGGGTGAAATCGGGGGCGGGTTGACTAATATCAGGCATGGGTCACTTTCTTATGTATTGGATGCAGGCTGTTGGGGTGACATAGTAGCTCTGCTTGGCGGAACTTAAACCCCCCGATGTCTTGAAACCCGGCCGGGTCCCCCCGCGACCGGTCCAACAACGAGCTTACTCCTGACGATCATGTCAAACGACACCGCCATCCCCCAAACCAGACGTCGCAAGCGCCTTTGGCAGGCGGTGAAATGGTCGTTGTTGGGCATCGCGATGGCGGTGGCTGCCGTGGCAGGGGCGGCGATCCATATGATCCGCAGTCCGATTGTCATCCCAGACTGGATCGAGGCCAGGCTTGAGGCGCGCCTGGCGCAAGACTTGCCGCAGGCGCGCATCGTCTTTGGCGAAATGGTGCTGATCGTCGACGAAGGGTGGCGGCCGCGCGTGCGATTGCAAGATGTCCGCGTCACCAACCCCGCAGGGGCCGAACTGGCCGCGTTTCGCGAGGTGCGGGCCAGTTTCTCGGTCCGCGGGATCATGGAGGGCAAGGTGCAGCCCCGCGATATTGCGCTGTCGGGTGTTGTCGCGACCCTGCGCCGCGACCGTGACGGGCGCGTCGCCCTGAGCGCAAGCGCCGGCCAGGCCCCGGTAGAGCGTCGCGCGGCCACCATGCCCGAATTGATCGGACAGCTGGATGCCGCCTTGTTGACCCCCGCGCTTGGCCGGTTGCGGTCAATTGACCTGCGCGCGCTCACGCTTAGCTATACCGATCTGCGGTCGGAACGCGCCTGGACTGCGGATGGTGGCCGGTTGCGGCTGACCCGCACGGGCGAAACACTTGGTATTTCGGCAGATCTTGCGCTGCTTGGGGGCGGTGCCGATGTGGCGACGCTGAGCGCGAATTATACAAGCAAGCTGGGCGATACCGCGTCGCAGTTCGGCGTTACGTTCGATGGTGTCGCCGCTGCGGATATTGCGGCCCAAAACCCTGCGTTTGCATGGCTGCGGGTGCTGCGCGCGCCTATTTCTGGGTCGGTCCGCAGCAGCCTGAACGAAGACGGTGCCTTTGAGCCGCTGAATGCCACCCTACAGATCGGAGAGGGCGTGGTGCAGCCCAATCCCAATGCCGCGCCGATCCCTTTTGACGGGCTGCGCAGCTATTTCAGCTATAATCCAGACGAAAAACTGCTGCGGTTTGACGAGCTTTCGGTGCAAAGCAAATGGGTCTCGGGCCGGATCGAAGGTGCCGCGTCCCTTGGGATGGAGCCTGACGGGAAGCTGGGCAATTTGGTTGCCCAGATGCGGCTGACCAATCTTGAGGCGAATCCGGCGGATGTCTATGCCGACCCTATCTCTATCCAAGGGGCGGACGTTGATGTGCGGATCGCCTTTAATCCATTTCATCTGACGCTTGGGCGGATGGATATCAACGACGGCGATACAACGCTGAATGTCTTGGGCGACCTCAAGGCGGGGGCCGACGGGTGGCAAGTGGCGCTGGACGCGGGGCTGGACAAGATCGCGCCAGCGCGTCTGCTTGAACTTTGGCCCGAAAAGGCCAAGATCAAGACGCGCACCTGGGTTGCGGAGAACATCTATGACGGCGCGCTCAGCGATATCAGCGTGGCGTTTCGTTTGCGCCCCGGTGCCAAACCGGAAACGCATATGTCGTTCGACTTTGCCGATGCCGAGGTCCGGTTTTTGCGCAACATGCCCAACATCACCGGCGGGCGTGGCCATGCCAGCCTGTTGAAAAACCGCTTTGTGGTCAGCGTGGATGCGGGCCAGCTTGAGGCCCCTCAAGGCGGCACCATCGCGCTCAAGCCGTCATCGTTCATCATGCCTGATGTCACGGTTAAAGACGGCCCGCCCGGTATCGTGCGCCTTAACACCAGCTCGCAGATCACGGCGGTGCTATCGTTGTTGAACCAGCCACCCCTAAGCCTGATCGACAAGGCCAATCTGCCGGTTGAGCTGGCGCAGGCGACGGCGAACCTGTCGGGGACATTGGCGTTTGAAATGAAAAAGGGGGCCGACCCGAAAAAGACGGTCTTTGACGTCAGTGGTGATCTTCTGGACGTGCGCAGTGACGTTTTGGTCAAGGGGCGCAATCTGACGTCTGACAGGCTGGTGCTTGTGGCGTCCAACAGCGGTATCGGCATTGAAGGCAAAGGTACGGTTGACGGGGTGGTCTTTAACGGTGGATGGGCGCAACCGTTAGGCAAGCCGGGGCTGCCCAGCAGTGTGCGCGCGGATATCGTGTTGAATCAGAACACGCTGGATACGTTCAAGATCGCGTTGCCCCCCGGTACGGTGTCGGGTGCAGGCAAGGCATGGTTCGCGCTGGATCTGGCCAAGGGCGAGGTGCCGCAGTTTTCAATCACGTCGGATTTGCGCGGCCTGCGCCTGTCTGTCCCGCAAATCGGTTGGGCGAAACCCGCGGGCACGGCGGGCAAGCTTGAGGTCGCGGGCCGCCTTGGCCGCGTGCCGCAGGTTGATCTGCTTGAGGTGGCAGGCGCGGGGCTGACGGCAAAGGGATCGGTCAGATTAAACGGTGCAGGCGCGCTTGAGAGAGTGCGGTTCGACAGGTTAACCGTGGGGGACTGGCTGAACATGCCGGTCGATCTGCTGGGGCAGGGGCCGGGCAAACAGGTGCAGGTCGTGGTGCGCGGCGGCACGCTGGACATGCGTCGGGCAGCATTCGGCAAAAGCAAACCGTCGGGCATTGCAGGCCCACCGATGCAACTGGCCTTGGACCGGATGCAAATCACGGACAAGATCGCGCTGACGGACATGCGCGGCAGCTTCGGATTGGCCTTTGGCCTTGATGGCAGGTTTACCGCCAAGCTGAATGGCGGCACGGCGGTCACGGGCCGCGTGGTGCCGCAAAACGGGCGCAGTGCGATCCAGCTGACCTCGGGCGATGCGGGGGGCGTTCTGCGGTCGGCGAATATGTTGAAACAAGTGCGTGGCGGCACGCTGGCGCTGACGTTGCTGCCTGTCGGCTCGGGCGGGGCCTTTGACGGGCGCGCCGAGATCACGGATGTCAGGATCAAGGATGCGCCGTCGATTGCGGCGCTGGTCAATGCGGTGTCGGTCGTGGGGCTGGTGAATGAATTGAATGGTGACGGTATCTATTTCGATATGGTCGAAGCTGATTTTCGGATGACCCCTAACCGCATCACGCTGACCAAAGCCAGCGCTACGGGCGCGTCGCTTGGTATTTCGATGGACGGGGTATTCGCCACGGATACCGGCAGGATGGCGCTGCAAGGCGTGATTTCGCCTGTCTATATGCTGAACGGCATCGGCAGCTTTCTGACGCGCAAAGGCGAAGGGTTGGTCGGCTTTAACTATACGCTGGGCGGGACCGCGCAAAATCCGGATGTTTCGGTCAATCCGCTTTCGGCGCTGACGCCGGGGTTCTTGCGCGATATTTTCCGTGCGCCGCCGCCGGTTCTGCCGAATGTCGAAGGGGTGACCGGTTCAACCTTGCCCGCAGCCCCCGAGCCACAAAAGCCGGTTGTTCAGCCCTTTGAGGGGCGCTAAACGGCGGCATGAATACATCTTTGAAGCTGAGCGATTTTGATTTTGACCTGCCCGAGGCGCTGATCGCCACGCGGCCTGCGGTGCCGCGCACATCGGCGCGGCTGCTGGTTGCGGATGGCGCTGCGTTGCATGACAAGGTCGTGACCGATCTGCCCGATTGGCTGCGCGCGGGCGACCGGCTGGTGCTGAATGATACGCGCGTGATCCCTGCACGGCTGACCGGCGCGCGCCACCGTGACAGCGCCCAAGGCCCGGTGCAGGCCCGGATCGAGGTCACTTTGCTGGAGCCGCGCAGCGACGGTGCATGGGCTGCGTTGATCAAGCCGTTGAAAAAGCTGAAGATTGGCGAAGAGGTTATCTTTAGCCCTGATTTGCGCGCGACGCTGATCGGCACTGCCGACGGGCAGGGGCATTTGCAATTCAACTGCGCGGGCGATGATTTCGATGCCGCGTTGAACGCCGCCGGTGCAATGCCATTGCCGCCGTATATTGCCGCCAAACGGCCCGCCGACGCACAGGACCTAACAGACTATCAGACGGTTTTCGCGCGCACGCTTGGTGCTGTCGCGGCCCCCACCGCGTCGCTGCATTTCGATGATGGCCTGCTGCAACACCTGGCCGACAAGGGCGTGACGTTTACCCATGTGACGCTGCATGTGGGCGCAGGGACATTCCTGCCGGTCAAGGTCGATGACATCGCCGACCACAAGATGCACAGCGAATGGGGGCAGGTCAGTGCGCAGGCCGCAGCCGAGATTGCAGCGACCAAAGCTGCAGGCGGGCGCGTTATTCCCGTTGGCACCACGGCGTTGCGGCTGATTGAAACTGCTGCGCGGGATGGCGTGATCAAACCGTGGGAAGGTGACACCGATATTTTCATCACGCCGGGCTTTAGCTTCAATGTCGCCGATGCGCTGATGACAAATTTCCACCTGCCGAAATCGACACTGATGATGCTGGTCGCCGCACTCATGGGCCAAGAGGCGATCAAAACCCTTTACGCGCACGCAATTGCATCAAATTATAGGTTTTTTTCCTATGGTGATGCGTCTCTTTTGATCCCCGGGGCGCGAAAACCCGCCTGAGGGTCGTTCATAGGGATGACACACCCCTTGAATAAGATCAGGGAGGTGCGAAACGATGATAAAGGATTCGGGCAATGCTACAGGTTCTCTCAAGCGCATGGGCGCTCTTGCTGGGTATGTGTCTGCTGATGATCGGCAATGGCATGCAAGGCACGTTGCTGGGTATTCGCGGCGGTATCGAATCCTTTTCGACCCTTGAGATGTCCATTGTTATGTCCGCATATTTTGTGGGCTTTCTGGGCGGGTCGCGCATGGCACCTGGCATGATCCGTCGGGTCGGACATGTTCGGGTTTTTGCTGCCGTGGCGTCGATGATTTCTGCCGTGATGATCCTGTACCCGACGTTCCCCAATATTGTGATCTGGTCGATTGGCCGGGTGCTGATCGGGTTTTGTTTTTCGGCAGTTTATGTCACAGCAGAAAGCTGGCTGAACAATGCGGCGACCAATGAAAATCGCGGGCAGGCGCTGTCGCTGTATATGATTGTGCAGACGATGGGGATTGTTATTGCACAGGCTTTGTTGCTGACGGCAGATCCGTCCGGCTTTGTTCTTTTCGTTATCCCGTCGGTGCTGGTCAGCCTTGCGGTCACGCCGATCTTGCTGTCGATCAGCCCGACCCCCGCCTTTGACACCACCAAACCCATGAGCCTGCGTTCATTGGTCACCGTATCCCCCTTGGGCTGCGTGGGCATGTTCTTGCTGGGCGGCGTGTTTTCGGCGCAATTCGGTATGGCGTCCGTTTATGGTGCCGAAGCAGGGCTGTCGGTCGCGCAAATTTCGATCTTTGTGGCGACGTTCTTTGTGGGGTCGGTGTTGTTGCAATACCCGATTGGCTGGATTTCCGACCGGATGGATCGCCGTTTGCTGATTGTCATCACGTCAATCATCGGCGCGGCCGGGTCTATTCTGGGTATGATGTTCGGCCATATGTTCCCTGTGTTGCTGGTTGCCGCCTTTGTTGTAGGGGGGATGTCCAATCCGCTTTATTCCTTGTTGATTGCCCACACGAATGACTTT
>NZ_JBFEKM010000099.1:0-15665 GCF_041552635.1 Sulfitobacter sp. | reverse complement strand
CGTCAATCTGGTCATACGCTTTGAAATCGCCAAAATACTTGGTGATCGCAGCTGTCAACGTCGTCTTGCCGTGGTCAACGTGACCGATCGTGCCGATGTTAACGTGTGGTTTATTACGTTCAAACTTTGCCTTAGCCATGGTGGCCTCCTTGATTTTCAATTTGGGCGGTGAGTTTAGAACCCACCCTACAGATTGGGTAGGGCGGGGTTTTCCCCGCCGTCCCAGTTATTTGTTTTCGCAAGTTACGCGAATTTGGCCTGAATCTCGTCCGAGATGTTCTGTGGCACGGCTTCGTAATGCGAGAACTGCATTGTGAAGTTCGCACGACCCGAAGACATCGACCGCAGAGTGTTGATGTAGCCGAACATGTTGGCCAGTGGCACCTGCGCGTCAATCGCGATGGCGTTGCCACGTGTATCCTGTCCCTGAACCTGACCGCGACGCGATGTAAGATCGCCAATGATGCCGCCTGTGTAATCCTCAGGTGTGACAACTTCGACTTTCATGATCGGCTCGAGCAGTTTCGCGCCAGCTTTCTTCATGCCTTCGCGCATACCCATGCGGGCAGCGATTTCGAACGCCAGAACACTGGAGTCAACATCGTGGTATTTACCTTCGATCAAGGCAACCTTGAAGTCGATGACAGGGAAGCCCGCCAAAGGACCGGAGTCCATCACCGACCGGATACCCTTTTCAACACCTGGGATGTATTCCTTAGGCACCGAACCACCAACAACGCGGGATTCAAAGGAATAACCTTCGCCCGGCTCGGTTGGCATCAGGATCATTTTCACTTCGGCGAACTGGCCAGAACCACCAGATTGCTTCTTGTGCGTGTAAACCACTTCAGCTTCACGAGAGATCGTTTCACGGTATGCAACTTGCGGTGCACCGATGTTCGCCTCAACTTTGAATTCCCGCTTCAGACGGTCAACCAAGATGTCGAGGTGAAGTTCGCCCATGCCCTTCATGATGGTCTGACCGGATTCGATATCCGTTTCAACGCGGAAGGATGGATCTTCGGCAGCAAGACGCGCGAGACCGGCGGACATTTTTTCTTGGTCCGCTTTTGTCTTAGGTTCAACCGCGATTTCGATCACCGGATCGGGGAAGGTCATTGTTTCAAGAACAACCGGATCCGCGACGGAACACAGCGTGTCACCAGTTGTGGTATCTTTCAGACCTGCCAGCGCAATGATGTCGCCCGCGAACGCTTCCTGAATTTCTTCACGATCGTTCGAGTGCATCATCATCATACGACCAACGCGCTCTTTCTTGCCTTTGGTCGAGTTCAAGAGCGTGTCACCCTTGTTCAACTTGCCGGAGTAGATGCGTGTGAAGGTCAACGAACCCACGAAAGGGTCGTTCATGATTTTGAATGCAAGGCCAGAGAACGCCATATCATCATCCGCACGGCGCGGGATGTTGCGTGTTTCTGTTTCATCGCCGGGTTTAAAGCCCATGTAATCAACAACGTCCATCGGGGATGGAAGATAGTCGATAACAGCGTTGAGCAACGGCTGAACACCCTTGTTCTTAAAGGCAGAGCCACACAGAACGGGGATAAACTTGATGGCCAATGTACCCTTGCGGATCAGGCTGCGAAGCGTCGCTTCGTCAGGCTCTGCGCCGTCCATCAGGTAGTTTTCCATCGCGTCATCGTCCATCTCGACCGCAGTCTCGATCAGGTGAGCGCGCCATTCGTCGGCCAAATCTTTCAGGTCGGCGCGGATTTCGCGCTGTTCCCAGCTTGCGCCCAGATCTTCACCGGCCCAGACCCATTCTTTCATGGTGACCAGATCGATCATGCCTTCCAGTTCGGTTTCTGCACCGATTGGAATTTGGATCGGTGCAGGTGTCGCGCCGGTACGGTCTTTGATCATCTTCACACAGTTGAAGAAATCAGCGCCGATTTTGTCCATCTTGTTCACGAAAACGATCCGCGGAACCTTGTAACGATCGGCCTGACGCCAAACGGTTTCGGTCTGCGGCTCAACACCGGCGTTGGCGTCAAGAACAGCAACCGCGCCATCCAGAACAGCCAAGGAACGTTCGACTTCGATGGTGAAGTCAACGTGGCCGGGCGTGTCGATGATGTTCATCCGGTACTTGGTGTCGGATGTCGCATCGGCGTCGGGCAGTTCCTGGCGCTGCCAGAAAGTTGTGGTCGCAGCGGAGGTAATCGTAATGCCGCGCTCCTGCTCCTGCTCCATCCAGTCCATCGTTGCGGCACCATCATGCACCTCACCGATGTTGTGGGATTTGCCCGTGTAAAACAGGATGCGCTCGGAACAGGTAGTTTTACCTGCATCGATGTGGGCCATGATGCCGAAGTTACGGTAGCGGTTTAGCGGATAGTCGCGTGCCATGGGGCTGCTTCCTCGAATATATCTGAAACGGATAAATCGCGCCCCATGATGGGACGCGACGGGGGCGATTTATGCCGCCCGAATTACCAGCGGTAGTGGCTGAACGCTTTGTTGGCGTCGGCCATTTTGTGCGTATCTTCGCGCTTTTTCACAGCAGTGCCGCGGGACTGAACAGCATCCATCAGCTCGCCTGCAAGGCGCTCTTCCATGGTGTTTTCGTTGCGCGAACGCGACGCTTTGATCAACCAGCGAATCGCCAGTGCTTCGCGACGCTCGGGGCGAACTTCGACGGGCACCTGATAGGTTGCACCACCAACGCGGCGCGAACGTACTTCGACGGATGGCTTGATGTTATCAAGCGCTTCGTGGAAAACTTCGATGGGCGCGCGTTTGATCTTGTCTTCAACGCGGGTCATTGCGTTGTAAACGATACGCTCTGCGACCGACTTTTTGCCGTCGATCATCAGGTTGTTCATGAACTTTGTAAGGACCAGATCGCCATACTTGGCATCTGGCAGGACTTCGCGTTTTTCAGCGGCGTGACGACGTGACATTTAAGGCTCCTAATTATCTCGCGCCGAGGCTGTCGTTTGACATGTGTCTGATGCGTCTTGCACCAGCGCTGCATTATCAACTTAAACCCCAGCTCAACCCCCGAGGGGAAAGTATGCTGGACAACATCGGGCGTGGTTCAACCAGCGCCCAATGCCCACCCAAATTATTTTGGCTTCTTTGCACCATACTTGGAGCGACGCTGCTTACGGTCTTTAACGCCCTGGGTATCCAGAACACCGCGCAGGATGTGGTAACGCACACCGGGAAGGTCTTTTACGCGACCGCCGCGAATCAGAACAACAGAGTGCTCCTGAAGGTTGTGCGATTCACCTGGGATATAGCTGATGACTTCGAAACCGTTGGTCAGGCGCACTTTTGCGACCTTACGCATGGCCGAGTTCGGCTTTTTAGGTGTTGTTGTATAAACACGTGTACAAACGCCGCGCTTTTGCGGGCACTCCTGCAGGTGCATGGATTTCGAACGTTTGATTTTAGGCTGGCGCGGTTTGCGGATCAGCTGCTGGATCGTTGGCATTCCGGTATTATCCCCGTTTAGCTCACATAAGTGGTGCAGCGGGGCGAACCC
Source organism: Sulfitobacter sp. (assembly GCF_041552635.1). GTDB lineage: Bacteria > Pseudomonadota > Alphaproteobacteria > Rhodobacterales > Rhodobacteraceae > Sulfitobacter. The sequence goes on along the minus strand of NZ_JBFEKM010000099.1, from coordinate 12,154 downwards.
CAGTGCGGTTAAATTTCGGCCCCTTCACGCGTCCGCAAAGCTGTTTCTGTTCCACGCACCTTGCGCAAAGCAAAATCACCGCAGCGTTTCCGTACCGAGGAAAACGAGGCGGTGGGGTAACAGAGGATCGAGTCAGCATTAGACCGGATCGTGACCACTAGAGTTATGATTTCGGCATTGCAGGGCGACCCCCACGTCCGAGATAAGGGGCGTATAGGCAGTTGTGCGCCTGCTGTCAACAGGACCAAGGCGAATGCGCATCGATACGCGGATCGGGGGAATTGCGACTTGCAATGTCAACGCCCTGCCGGTCATATTTGATCCGTTCACCTGCGACTTCAAGGGCTTCATTCATATGCAAGTTATCGGTCTCTGCCGCTTTTCTTACCCTGCCCTTGGCGGGTTTCAGGTTGGCCATGACACGATCGAGGAGCGCATGGCTTATCTCTATAATGATGCACGCCTTGAGGAACGCTTTCGATTGTTTGAAACTGTCGCCTTGCCGTGCCTTAAGGCTCAAACCGATCCGGATTTCGAACTGATCGTTGTGATCGGCGATACCTTGCCCCAGCGGCATCTGGACCGTCTGCGCGATATCCTTGCTGCGCTCCCCCAAGCCCGTATCCGAAGCGAACCGCCACGCCAGCACCGCGAGGTGATGAAAGAAATCCTCAACAGCGCACGCAATCGGCACCTGCCCTGTTTGCAATTCCGGTTTGACGATGATGACGCGGTTGCGGTCGATTTCGTCGAACGTCTGCGCGCTGCAAGCGATGATTGCTTTGCCCTGACCCAGCAACACCGTACCATCGCTTTTGACTGGAACCGCGGTTTGATCGCTGAATACGGTCCCAACGGCATCGCCGCAACCGAGGTCTTTCGCCCCTTTGATGTCGCAGCACTTGGTATGTATGTGCGCCCCCGCTGCCCGCTGACGATTATGAACTATGCGCATAACAAGATTAACCGATTTATGCCGACCGTATCTTTTGACACCAAACATATGTTTGTGCGCGGGCACAACGCGTCAAATGACAGCCGGCAAAAGGGCGAAAGGCCCGCTGACGTGACCCCGCTTACACCCGAGGGCGAAACCATGTTCCGGACCCGTTTTGCCATTGACGCCGACGCAGTTCGCCAGATGTTCACCCGCGAAGGTGCGCCATGAGGACCGTCGGCCTGTGCCGCTTTTCCTACGCAGGCGAAGGCGGGTTCAAAGTCGGTCATGATGATTTTGCAGCACTTGAAACCTTTCTCTACGGAACGGACAGGATCGAGGAACGGTTCCGCCTGCTTGAAGCGATCACCTTGCCGAGCGTCGTCGGACAGACTGATTCTGATTTCACTTTTTTGATCGTGACGGGCATCGGATTTCCCGCGCAACATCTGGACCGCCTTCGCGCGCTGACTAGGCACATTCCGAATTGCGAGATCAGGCAATACCCACCTGGCCCCCACCGCCGAGTGATGAGCAAAGCCATCAAGGACTGGCGCGGCGCGGCCGATACGCCTTGCCTCCAGTTTCGGCTGGATGATGACGACGCGATGGCCCTGAGTTTTGTTGAGAGGTTCAAACAGACGGCCCACGACCTTGCCCCAATATCAGCGCGCCACCCGTCAGTGGCGGTCGATTTCAACCAAGGCTATGTCTACACTGCCGGGGCCGAGGGCGTTAAACTGTGGCCCTATCACTATCCCTATTCAGCAATCGCCCTTGGCATGATCGTGGGCGCGGGGTCAGATGATACAATCATGAACCACGGTCATCAGAACCTGTGGAAGACGATGCCGACCATGACCTTTACTGGCGAAGATATGATGATGCGAGGGCACAACGACTTTAACGACAGCCGCTTGAAGGGCAAAAAGAACGTGTTCGACTACAAAGCGATGACCTTCGAACAGGCCGTCCATATCCGAGCTACATTTGGCGTCGACGATGCCAGCGTGCGCGCTATATTTTCGCGACGATGACCTCGCGCCGTGAGAGTTTGCGTTCCCGGTAAAGCGTGAACAGCCCCGTTGCCGCAACTATCGCCGCGCCGATCAAGGTCGAGGGCAGCGGCCAATCCCCAAAGACGAACCACCCCAAGATCAATGCCCATATCAAACCAGTATACCGGAAGGGCGCAATAAACGACACATCCCCCGTCCGCATGGTCTGTACGCTGAAATAATAGCCCATCAGCACAAAAACGGCCGCCGCCGCTATTGCCTGCCAATGAGGTGCCGAAACGGGGGCCCAGGGTGTCGCCAGCTGTGCGAACGCGGAGAAAACAGTGACCGACAGCACTGCGGCAAAGGTCACTGTCATGGACGGCACGGCCTTGGACAGCCGCCGTGTGCTAAGATCACGAATCGTGACGAACATCACCGCAATCAGTGCGTAAACCGACCAGACGTTAAACCCGTCAGTTCCGGGCTTCACGATCAACATCACCCCCATGAATCCCACAAGGATTGCTGAAAACCGTTTCCAACCGACGGGTTCGCGGTAAAATAACGCCGCCCCCAAAGTGACCGTCAACGGCAGCGACTGTAGAATGGCGCTAAGATTAGCCAGCGGCATGTTGAACAGTGCGGTAACAAAGAAAAAACTGGCCGCAACTTCGGAACCCGACCGGATACCAACCAACTTCCAGTCGCGACGGCTAAGCCTGAGATGCATCGGGCCAAGCCGCCCCCAAAGCAGCATGATCAGCGAAATGGAGATCAGCCCACGCAAAAACAACAATTGAAACAGCGGCACAGCGCCGCCAGTCGTTTTTGTCATCGTATCATTCAGCGTGAATGCCGCCATGGAGCCGACCATAAATAGTGCTCCGATCAGGTTTGGCGACATGGATAGGCTTTCATTTGAATGCAATTGCACGGACTATTGCCCCAAAGCCGCGCTAAGCACCACCCAATCCTGACGTTTCGCAGGATTTCCCTATGCAGCCGTTCACGGGCTGAAATTCAATTCATCAGAAGCTCGACAGGTTGGCGCACCGCCACGGAACGAAAAAGCCCCCGCCAATCACTTGACGGGGGCTTTGATTTTCAGGTCAGATCAATGATCAGCTGCGGCTCTCGTCGTCATCAGAGACGGTTTTGAACACATCGCCACCAACAGTATCATCGGCGGTGACCGCTGGTGCAGCCAAACGGGCAGCAATCTCGGCCTCTTCGCGACGGGCTTCGATGACCACATTGTCACGATCAAACGCAACCTTGCGCATCTGTTGCGTCGCCCCACCGGTACCGGCTGGGATCAGACGGCCAACGATAACGTTTTCCTTCAGACCGACCAGCTTGTCGCGCTTGCCCTGAACCGATGCTTCGGTCAGCACGCGTGTGGTTTCCTGGAACGATGCCGCCGAGATAAAGCTGCGGGTTTGCAAGCTTGCCTTGGTGATACCCAAGAGGATCGGTTCGCCCGTTGCCGGACGGCCACCCTTGGAAATCGCCTTTTCGCAGGCTTGGTCAAACTCTTGCTTATCGACGTGTTCGCCTTTCAGCAGCGTGGTGTCGCCGCTGTCCTGGACTTCCCACTTTTGCAACATCTGACGCACGATAACTTCGATGTGCTTATCGTTGATCTTAACGCCTTGCAGACGGTACACATCCTGCACCTCGTCGATCATGTAGTCGGCCAAGGCCTCTACACCCATGATCGCAAGAATGTCGTGCGGTGCCGGGTTGCCATCCATGATGTAATCGCCCTTTTGGACAAAGTCACCTTCCGCAACGGGAATGTGCTTGCCCTTAGGCACCATGTATTCGACCTTGTAATCCGGATCTTCGGAAGACTCGATCGAAATGCGACGCTTGTTTTTGTAGTCCTTGCCGTAGCGTACATAGCCGTCGATTTCGGCGATGATGGCGTGATCCTTGGGGCGACGTGCCTCAAAGAGTTCGGCCACACGGGGCAGACCACCGGTAATGTCCTTGGTCTTGGCACCTTCACGCGGGATACGCGCAACGATGTCACCAGCCTTGATTTCGGTCTGGTCCTCAACGGACAGAACGGCATCAACGGACATTGGGTAGGTCACCGGGTTGCCCGCGTCGTTGCGGACCGGTTCGCCATCGGCATCCAAGATCATGACTTCAGGCTTCAGTTCGTTGCCTTTGGGGGCAGCGCGCCAGTCAATCACGATCTTCTGAGTCATACCTGTCGCATCATCCGTCTCGTCCTTGACCGCGATCCCCGACACAAGGTCGACGAATTTGGTCATACCGGACTTTTCGGCGATGATTGGCAATGTGTACGGATCCCATTCAAACAGCTTGTCGCCGCGCAAGATCGACTGACCTTCCTTAACGAAAAGTTTGGTACCGTAGCCGACTTTGTGGCTGGCACGTTCGTCACCGTTTTCATCAACGATCGACAGCTTCATGTTCCGGCCCATCACCATGATTTCGCCTGCGGCGTTCTCAAGGGTCATCGCGTTATCGAACACGACCTTACCAGGCTGGGATGCCTCAAGGAAGGACTGCTGTCCACCTTGCGCAACACCACCAATGTGGAAGGTCCGCATTGTCAACTGTGTACCGGGTTCACCGATCGACTGTGCGGCGATAATACCGACAGCTTCACCTTGGTTCACCAGCGTACCGCGTGCAAGGTCACGACCATAGCACATGGCGCAAACGCCTTCTTCGGCCTCACAGGTCAGCGGGCTGCGGATGCGTGCGGACAAAACAACCGCTTCATCCACGATATCCGCCAGACGTTCGTCGATGATCGTCTGTGCAGGGACCAGCACTTCGTCTGTGCCCGGACGCAGAATGTCTTCTGCGGCAACCCGGCCCAGCAGACGTTCTGCCAGCGACGAAACGACTTCACCGTCGTTCACAGCCGCTTCGGCAGTGATCGCGATATCGGTGCCACAATCATGCATACGAACGATGCAATCCTGCGCCACGTCAACCAGACGACGGGTCAGATATCCCGAGTTCGCTGTTTTCAAAGCTGTATCCGAAAGACCCTTACGGGCACCGTGGGTGGAGTTGAAGTACTCCAGAACGGTCAGACCTTCTTTAAAGTTCGAGATGATCGGCGTTTCGATGATGTCGCCATTCGGCTTCGCCATCAGACCGCGCATACCGCCCAGCTGTTTCATCTGCGTAACGGAACCACGCGCACCGGAGTGCGCCATCATGTAGACCGAGTTCGGCTCGTTCTCGGACCCATTCTCGCCGTAGGTGGTGGCCGAGATGGCACCCATCATCGCATCGGTGACTTTGTCGTTACACTTTGACCATGCATCGACGACTTTGTTGTACTTTTCACCCTGAGTGATCAGGCCGTCCATGTACTGCTGTTCAAAGTCTTTCACCTGATCACGGGTTTCTTCAACCAGTGGCCATTTGCTGTCCGGGATCAACATGTCGTCCTTACCGAACGAAATACCGGCTTTGAAAGCTTCGCGGAAACCCATTGTCATGATCTGGTCACAGAAGATGACGGATTCCTTTTGGCCGCAATAACGGTAGACCGTATCGATGACCTGCTGCACTTCTTTCTTGCGCAGCAGACGGTTGACCAAGTCAAACGGCGCTTTTGCATTCAAAGGCAACAGCGCGCCAAGACGAATACGGCCCGGTGTGGTGTCGAAACGCTTGTAAACCTCGTTGCCTTCGGCATCGATCTGCTTGATCCGCGCTTTGATTTTGGAATGCAGGTGCACAACACCAGCGTCCAATGCCTGCTGCACTTCGTCAACAGAACCAAAGACCATGTCTTGACCGACCATGCCTTCACGTTCGAGCGTCGTATAATACAGACCCAAGATCATATCCTGCGACGGAACAATGATCGGCGCGCCGTTTGCTGGCGACAGAACGTTGTTCGTGGACATCATCAGAACGCGCGCTTCAAGCTGGGCTTCAAGCGACAGCGGCACGTGAACCGCCATTTGGTCGCCGTCAAAGTCGGCGTTAAAGGCGGAACAGACCAGCGGGTGCAGCTGGATGGCTTTACCTTCGATCAGAACCGGTTCGAACGCCTGAATACCAAGACGGTGCAAGGTAGGTGCACGGTTCAGCATGACCGGGTGTTCGCGGATGACTTCATCCAAGATGTCCCAAACTTCGGGACGCTCTTTTTCCACCAGCTTTTTGGCTTGCTTGACTGTGCTGGACAGACCCTTGGCCTCAAGGCGCGAATAGATGAACGGCTTGAACAGTTCCAACGCCATCTTTTTCGGCAAACCGCACTGGTGCAGTTTGAGTTCTGGACCGGTCACGATAACCGAACGACCCGAGAAGTCGACGCGCTTACCCAAAAGGTTCTGACGGAAGCGGCCTTGCTTACCCTTCAGCATGTCGGACAGCGATTTCAACGGACGCTTGTTGGCCCCCGTGATGACGCGGCCACGACGACCGTTGTCGAACAGCGCATCGACGGATTCCTGCAACATACGCTTTTCGTTACGCACGATGATGTCGGGCGCACGCAGTTCAATCAGGCGCTTCAATCGGTTGTTCCGGTTGATCACGCGGCGGTACAGGTCGTTCAAGTCAGACGTCGCGAAACGGCCACCATCCAGCGGCACCAGCGGGCGCAGCTCTGGCGGGATCACCGGAATGACGGTCATGACCATCCACTCGGGCCGGTTGCCGGACTCGAGGAAGGATTCAACGACTTTCAGACGCTTGATGATCTTCTTGGGCTTCAACTCGCCTGTGGCTTCTTTCAGATCCGCACGCAGTGTGTCTGCTTCGGCTTCCAGATCAATCGCCGCCAGCATTTCGCGGATCGCTTCAGCACCGATATTGGCGGTGAAAGCATCCATGCCATAGGCATCTTGCGCGTCCATGAACTCTTCTTCGGTCATCATTTGACCATAGGTGAGGTCCGTCAGGCCGGGTTCGATAACGACATAGTTTTCGAAATACAGCACACGTTCCAGATCGCGCAGAGTCATATCCAGCATCAGGCCGATCCGCGACGGAAGCGACTTGAGGAACCAGATGTGCGCAACAGGCGACGCCAGCTCGATGTGGCCCATCCGCTCGCGGCGGACCTTTTGCAGTGTGACTTCAACGCCGCATTTTTCGCAGACAACGCCGCGATATTTCATGCGCTTATATTTGCCGCACAGGCATTCGTAGTCTTTGATCGGGCCAAAGATACGCGCACAGAACAAGCCGTCACGTTCTGGCTTGAACGTACGGTAGTTAATGGTTTCGGGTTTTTTGATCTCACCGAACGACCACGACAAGATACGCTCTGGCGACGCCAAAGATACCTTGATCTCGTCGAACGTCTTCATCGGCGCGACGGGGTTGAACGGGTTGTTTGTCAGTTCCTGGTTCATCTTAAATCCTTCGATTAGTCTCGAAAGCGAAGGGAGGGGGCCCGATTTCTTCGCAGAAATCGGGCCGGAATTTTCGAAAATTCCGGCGACGCCCTTACTCGTCTTCCTCCGCATCCAGGAGTTCCATGTTCAGGCCAAGGCCACGGACTTCTTTGACAAGAACGTTGAACGATTCCGGAATACCGGCTTCGAAGTTGTCCTCGCCTTTGACGATGCTCTCGTACACTTTGGTACGGCCAGCGACGTCGTCCGATTTCACAGTCAGCATTTCCTGCAAGGTGTAAGCAGCGCCGTAAGCTTCAAGTGCCCAGACCTCCATCTCCCCAAAGCGCTGACCACCGAATTGCGCTTTACCGCCCAATGGCTGCTGGGTGACCAGCGAGTATGGACCGGTGGAACGCGCGTGGATTTTGTCATCCACAAGGTGGTGCAGTTTCAGCAGGTATTTGACGCCAACGGTCACGGGGCGGGCAAACTGCTCGCCTGTGCGGCCGTCAAACAGTACCGACTGACCCGAGGTATCGAACCCGGCCCGTGTCAAACTGTCATTCACGTCTGCTTCCTTGGCACCATCAAAGACGGGCGTTGCGATTGGCACACCACGGGTTACGTTACCCGCCGCTTCCAACAGCGTTGCTTCGTCCATGCCGGAAATGCCTTCATCGTAGACATCTGCACCGTAGGCGTGGCTCATCGCGTCACGTACAGGTGTCAAATCGCCGGAGCGCTTATATTCCTGAAGTGCTTCGTCGATGTTGATGCCCAAGCCGCGTGCAGCCCAACCCATGTGGGTTTCAAGGATCTGACCAACGTTCATACGCGATGGAACACCCAGCGGGTTCAAACAGAAGTCAACTGGCGTACCATCCGCAAGGAATGGCATGTCTTCCATCGGTACAACCTTGGAAATAACACCCTTGTTGCCGTGACGACCGGCCATTTTATCGCCCGGTTGCAGCTTGCGCTTTACCGCTACGAAAACTTTGACCATCTTCATCACGCCCGGGGGCAGATCATCGCCACGGCGTACTTTTTCGACTTTATCCTCGAACCGCGCATCCAAAGTCCGCTTCTGGATCTCGTACTGCTCGTTCAGGGCTTCGACGATCTTGGCATCATCTTCGTCTGCCAAGGCCAGCTGCCACCACTGGCCACGCGACAGCGTTTCCAGCAATTCGTCTGTGATCACAGAGTTCGACTTGATGCCTTTCGGACCTTTGACTGCCGTCTTGCCAATGATCATCGAGTGCAAACGCGCATAGATGTTGCGATCCAAGATCCCAAGTTCATCGTCACGGTCGCGTGCAAGGCGTTCAACCTCTTCACGCTCGATCTGCAAGGCACGTTCGTATTTTTCAACGCCGTGGCGTTTAAAGACGCGGAATTCAACGACTGTGCCGAAATCGCCCGGCTTCACACGCAGCGATGTATCGCGGACGTCCGATGCTTTTTCACCAAAGATGGCGCGCAGCAGTTTTTCTTCTGGCGTCATCGGGCTTTCGCCCTTTGGTGTGATCTTGCCGACCAGAATATCACCCGGTTCAACATCCGCGCCGATGTACACGATGCCAGCCTCGTCGAGGTTACGCAGCGCTTCTTCACCAACGTTGGGAATGTCGCGTGTGATTTCCTCTGGCCCAAGTTTTGTATCGCGTGCAGCCACTTCGAATTCTTCGATGTGGATCGACGTGAACACGTCATCGCGCGAAACCCGTTCTGAGATCAGGATGGAGTCTTCGTAGTTGTAGCCGTTCCAAGGCATAAACGCGACGATCACGTTTTTACCAAGGGCCAGTTCACCCATGTCGGTCGATGGACCGTCAGCGATAACCTGACCTTTAACAACCGTGTCACCCACTTTCACCAGCGGGCGCTGGTTAATACAGGTGTTCTGGTTGGAACGCTGGAACTTGCGCATACGGTAGATGTCAACGCCTGCATCGCCCAGCTCAAGGTCTTCGGTCGCGCGCAAAACGATCCGCGACGCATCGACTTGGTCGATGATACCGCCACGTTTGGCCATGTATGCCGCACCGGAATCGCGTGCCACAACTTCTTCGATACCGGTCCCGACCAGCGGAGCCTCGGCTTGAAGCAGTGGAACAGCCTGACGTTGCATGTTCGAGCCCATCAAGGCCCTGTTCGCATCGTCATTTTCCAAGAACGGGATCAGCGATGCCGCAACGGACACCAACTGCTTTGGCGAAACGTCAATCAGGTCAACGCTTTCGGAAGGCGACAACGTGTAGTCACCAGATTTGCGTGTGGAGACCAGATCGTTGACGAACTTCATGTTCTCATCAAGGTTCGCGTTGGCCTGCGCCACAGTGTGACGCATTTCTTCGGTCGCGGACATGTACTGGACGTCATCGGAGACCACACCGTTTGAAACCTTGCGGTACGGTGTTTCGATAAAGCCATACTTGTTCACGCGTGCGAATGTCGCCAGCGAGTTGATCAGACCAATGTTCGGACCTTCAGGCGTTTCAATCGGACACATCCGGCCATAGTGGGTCGGGTGAACGTCACGCACTTCAAAACCGGCACGTTCGCGTGTCAGACCACCTGGTCCAAGCGCTGAAAGGCGACGCTTGTGCGTAACCTCGGACAGCGGGTTGGTTTGGTCCATAAACTGGGACAGCTGGCTGGAGCCGAAGAACTCACGCACCGCAGCGGCTGCTGGCTTGGCGTTGATCAGGTCTTGCGGCATGACAGTGTCGATTTCAACCGAGGACATGCGTTCTTTGATTGCACGTTCCATACGCAGCAAACCAACGCGGTACTGGTTTTCCATCAATTCGCCAACGGAACGCACACGACGGTTACCAAGGTGGTCAATATCGTCGATGTCGCCACGGCCATCACGCAGGTCAACCAACGCTTTGATACAGGACACGATATCGTCGCGGTCCAGCGTGCGCTGTGTGTCTTCTTTGTCGAGTGCAAGGCGCATGTTCATTTTCACACGGCCAACCGCGGAAAGGTCATAGCGTTCGCCATCAAAGAACAAGGTGTCGAACAGGTTCGACGCAGCTTCAACTGTGGGCGGCTCGCCTGGGCGCATGACGCGGTAGATATCCATGAGCGCGGTGTCGCGGTTCATGTTCTTGTCGTTCGCCATGGTATTGCGCATGTACGGGCCGACATTGATGTTGTCGATGTCCAAGAGTGGGATCTCGGTAATGCCAGCATCAACCAGCTCTTTGGCGGTACCACCAATAAGCGTGCCGTCTTTATCATGCTCAAGCGTCATCTCGTCGCCAGCTTCGACATAGATCGCGCCGGTTTCTTCGTTGATGATGTCGCGTGCAGCAAATTTACCAGCGATGTGCTCAAACGGCAGAACCAGTTCGGTTACTTTGCCTTCGTCAACAAGCTGTTTTACGGCGCGTGGTGTTACTTTCTTGCCCTTTTCGAACAAGACTTCACCAGTCGCAGCGTCGATCAGATCATAGGTTGGACGTGTGCCCCGCACACGGTCAGGATAGAATGGTGCAACCCAGCCTTCACCAGCCTTAAGCTTGTAGTTCACAGTGTTGTAATACGCATCCATGATCGCTTCTTGGTCCAGACCAAGCGCGTACAGCAGCGTTGTCACAGGCAACTTACGGCGACGGTCGATCCGGGCGAACACGATATCCTTGGCGTCGAATTCGAAATCCAACCAGGACCCGCGGTACGGGATAATCCGGCAGGCAAACAACAGCTTGCCCGAAGAGTGCGTCTTGCCTTTGTCATGATCAAAGAACACGCCGGGGGACCGGTGCATCTGGGAAACGATAACGCGTTCAGTACCGTTCACGACAAATGTGCCGTTCGGTGTCATCAAAGGCATATCGCCCATGAACACGTCTTGTTCCTTGATGTCCTTAACAGACTTCGCGCCTGTGTCTTCGTCGATATCAAACACGATCAGACGCAGCGTCACCTTCAAAGGTGCAGCATATGTCATGTCGCGTTGCTGACATTCTTCAACATCGTATTTCGGTTTTTCAAGCTCGTACTTTACGTACTCGAGGACGGAAGTCTCGTTGAAATCCTTGATCGGGAAAACCGACTGAAAGACGCCCTGAATGCCGTCACCATCTGTCGGGGTGTCCTGATCGCCGGAGCGCAGGAAAAGATCGTATGAGGATTTCTGGACCTCGATCAGGTTAGGCATCTCCAGAACTTCGCGGATTTTGCCGTAGTATTTACGTAGACGTTTCTGGCCAAGGAAGGATTGCGCCATGTGTCATATCACCTTTCGTATCTCTTGCCGAGCACGCCATCACCGGGGCCGTGATGCGCGCCCATAAGAGCGGTAAATCCTGGTCAATTCTTGAGGCACGTCCCACCGTGCTTCTTCCGACCCTTAGGACCTATCCAGAGAAGCATTCCATCTGAAATACTTGTCAAAACAGATCAGGCTGGACAGGGAATTTCCCCATCCAGCCTTGTGTTTTATGGGCTGCCCCGGAACTTTCGAAAATTCCGGCCCGATTTTTTTGAAAAAATCGAAACCCAGATCGAATGGCTTACGCCAGTTCAACCTCTGCGCCAGCTGCAACCAGCTTGGCCATAACTTCTTCGGCTTCGGCTTTGTCGACGCCTTCTTTGATCTTGCCGCCAGCTTCAACCAGATCCTTGGCTTCTTTCAGACCAAGACCGGTGATGCCGCGAACTTCTTTGATCACGTTGATTTTGGACGCGCCGGCGTTCTTCAGAACGACGTCGAATTCAGTTTTCTCTTCTGCGGCAGCACCTGCATCGGCAGGGCCAGCCATCATCACTGCGCCGCCAGCGGCGGGCTCGATGCCATACTCGTCTTTGAGGATGGTTTTCAGTTCTTGTGCTTCAAGCAGTGT
>NZ_JBFEKM010000098.1:0-15762 GCF_041552635.1 Sulfitobacter sp. | reverse complement strand
TTGATATCACTCCTGCCAAAATGGGTCTCATAGGACAGCAAGTCAGTGATTTTCGCAGGCCAATTTTGCATCTGGGTCTCTTTCGGTCAATTTTGACCCACCTTGCCAAAGATCGCAAACGGAACTCAAGCAGCGAATTTCGAGATAGCTCCCGCGCCGAATTCAGGCTCCGGCGCGTTCGGGATATAAAGCCTTTGACTTGACGGGTTTGCGCGACGCAAATCTGACCCGTTCAAGCTGAGTGTCGGGGGAGAACCTACCGCCCCGTTGCCCGTTCGCGCACGGGAACTTCTTTTGGGCCGAACCTTGCCGAGACTTCTTCTAACTTCAGCTTTTTGAGGTAGAATTTTGCGTCCGGGCCCATAAGGTTTTCGATGGTCTTATTTATCTGTTCGATCTTGGCCTCAAGCTTGCCAAGCTCTGCGTTGGTCGTGTCCATCTTTGCGTTGATGTCGTCCTCTTCGGAATCGAGCGCCGCATAGAATTCACGTTGCAGATTGGCAATCTGCTCTTCTGCTGCCTTGCGCTCCGCAAGGGCTGCTTTTCCCGAAATCATACGTTTGCCGCCGTCATCCGGGTCGGTCAATTCCACCTGAGGTGCGTCGTCCTTGGCGAAATCCTCGAACTCTTTTTGCCCCGCATCGGCACGGGCTTTGATGCCCTCTGCGACCTGCTGTTCCCACCAGCTAATCTTTTCTTTTATCTCTGCGATCTTCGCCTGGGTTTCGCGGTCTTTTGACGCGTCAGACCCAAGCTTCTTTGTCAGGTCGGCGATTGTTGTCTTGAATTGTTCGACCATCCCCTGCATTGGCCCTACGGGAACATCCATCGGGCTTTTCTTTTGCATCTGCTTCTCCAGGGACTGCCAGTTTGAATCCCAAGATTGCGCGCCTTTTTTGTTCAGGTCTTCAAGTGTAATCGACTGATTTGTGCTGCTCAGCTCCGCATTGAAATCTGATGCGGCTTGCTTGAGGTCTTCCACGTCCTCTGGCGTATGATCTGTCTCAAGGGTTTGCAGGTAAGAACTGTTCAGCACGGCTTCCAGTGAAGGGCGCTTTTTAGGGTCGGTTTCAAGAAGGCCTTGCACAAGGCGATCCATCGACGTCACCCCGCCTTGGGGCGCGACATTCGAAACGCTTCCATCAAGGCCTAGAACCTTGACCATTTTACCAAGGGCAAAACCGTCTACCTTCGCATCAACTGTCTCGCCACTTTTCGCGGTTTCAGGTGCCTCGTAATAGCCAGTCGTGCCGAAATCACCGTCCACACGGCTTGGCGTGTTTCCATCTTCGTCAAAACGCGATTCACCAAAGTCGATGATTTTCACGCTGCCGTCACGATCAAGAAGCATGTTCTCGGGCTTGATGTCGTTATGGACGATACCGCGCTTTTCTAGCGCAATCAGGCCCTTGGCTGCCTGTATCAGCATATCGCGCGCCAAGGCATCGCGCGCGCCTTCGGGCATCATGCCACTGCTGACCATCAACTGCATGTTGCGTCCGGTTTGGGTCAAATCGCCACCCTCGGCATCGTCCATGACCATATGCAACGATCCGTCTTCGCTGACCGCTGCGCCGCTCATCTTGACAATGTTGTCGGCGCCCTCATCGTCAGCATCACCGTTCTGGGCAAGCTGATGGGTGCGCATTTCTCCGGCCATTTCTTCGCGTTTGTGGGGATCCGCCTCACCTTTCAGCGATTTGACGACAATCGTTTTACCTGTTGCCGGATCTTTGTAGCGGCGTGCCGCACCGAACCCGCCCTCGCCAAGGATCTGTTCCATGACATAAGTCACGCCGCCCACCGAAATTTCGGAGTTGTCGGATTTCATCTTGTTCGGGCAATGCGCGCATAGAACGCTCTGCATCTTTGCCGCCAAAATCTCAAAGGCGTCTTTCTGAGTTGCTGCCCATTGATCTGGATCCGTAACGCCTGTTAATTCCGACGCCATCATCGCCATGAGGTCAGCTTTGGATTTCAGGATCAGATCGAAAAGCTCTGCAGAATCGGGATCAGCCTCTTTGACAAAGTCTGTCATTTTCGTTTCGATTTCAGCGCTCAGAGTGTCCAGCAATTCTTGGCTTGGTGCGTCGGGAAAATCCTCGTCATCTGCCCACAGGTCCAACACCTCGCTTGGGTCGAAAAGCGGGGGCGTTGCGTTTGGGGCCACGTCACCCCGATCCGTATAGCTCAGGTTTTTCCGGTCAATACCGAGGTCTTCTTCCATTTCATCTTTGAAAGATTGCAGCCGCTTTTTCGCTTCGGCATCCAGCTTGTCCAGAATTTCTTCTTTGGACATCTTTTCGACATCGACGGGTTCGAAATCTTTCGGTGGGGTGGCTGGCCTCAAGCGTTCCGTGTCGCCTTCCTTCCAGGTTGCTTCCCGAGGGTCTTGCGGCCGCACAAGTATGTCATCGCGCTTGTTCAGCATCACGTTTGCAATGTCTTGAAGATCAGCAGCGGTAACATCTACGTCTTCTGCTGCACCCGTTCCTTGGAACTTGCCCATCTTGATCAGGTTGCGGAATGACGTTTCAAAGGCCATTCGGCCAGCACGCTTTTTCGCATACAGTTTTGAACTTGTCTTATAAAGACCCTCGTTCGATTCCCAATCAGTTTTCAATAGATCAATGCGATCGCTCTGGTCTTTGGTGTCGCGACCGGCAAGTTTCAAAGCCTGCATTGGAATTTCGAGATCCGAGAACATTTTGGAAAGATTGGATTTTGTGATTTTTTCAATCGCGAAATCTATGTATTTCTCCCGGTTTGCAAGATCCCCCCGCAAGCTGGCCTCTTGTTCTAAGTAGTTTTTGTAAACCACCAATCCCTGCTTCAGCGTGTTTTCATCTTCGACTTTGGGCTTGTTGTTCATCGTGTCGATGAATTCATCAAAGTGGCGCATCCCAAAATCTGCAAGATTTTTGATATCTGACAGATAGGATGAAATAATTCTCAAAGAAGTATCGATCGCACTCAGGTGAATCTTTTCACCATTCGCTTTGCCATATGCCTTGGCGATTAATTTAATGCCATTCAGAGATTTATATGCGCCGGAAAAATCACCGTTTTTAGCCAATTCATCAGCGTCGGTAAGGCCCTTGTCTATCGTATTGCGAATGGTGTTATCCAATGCAATTCCAGCAAGCGCATCCGACGCCTTGTCACGGCGGCGCTTGTAGTTTTCAAAATCTTTCCTGATCGTCTTGGAGCGCGTGAAGCGCCCTTTGTTTTGCAAAGCGGTATCAAGCCATTTCCGCTGATCTTCA
Source organism: Sulfitobacter sp. (assembly GCF_041552635.1). GTDB lineage: Bacteria > Pseudomonadota > Alphaproteobacteria > Rhodobacterales > Rhodobacteraceae > Sulfitobacter. The sequence goes on along the minus strand of NZ_JBFEKM010000098.1, from coordinate 12,496 downwards.
TTCAAAGGCATTTTGGTTTACTCCGACCCGGAAAAATTTGGGCGCAAGGCGCTGCGCCTATTTGAGGGTATTTGCAATTATCGAAAGGGATTGTTTGGCATTCGATGTGATCGATACCGATGTAAAAGGATTGCTGTCGACAAGACTGAAAAATGATGTCCCAAGCAGCCCCTGATACTCGCGGATCACGTTAATCGCGGCACTTTTCAGGTTATCGCGCCGCCGCGGGGTGTCCGCCGTTGTGATCTGATCAAGGACGTCTTCAAGGCGGGTGTCGATGGCACGCACCATCTCTGTCATCTCCTGACTTGCTTTTGCGATTTCGGCGGCATCTTCATCATCGCTAGATTGTGCAACGACTGCGTTTGCCAATTTACCAACTTCGGAAAGCATCCTCTTTTTCGTATCCAGCCAAATGATACGGGAGCGTTGAAAGGCGACAACGCTGAAACCACTGTCTGACTTGGCTGCCACCGCTTCCAGCAGGGTTTCAATACCCGGCACAGCCTTGAGGGCGGCGTCATAGTTCTTGCTGTCTGCCTGTTCGATGGCGAACTGCCAACGCGCGCGCAAGCCAGAGGCGTCGGCAACCAACCCGTCTTTCAACGCCTGCTGGACCCTTGCTTCGAGGTTGGCTTGGATCTTTATCCAAGCGTCTGCCTGGGATCCGGCGTCTGATTTGGAAGGATCAATTGCGCTGCTTTTCCACCCAAGATAATTGGAAAGGAACTCGACCTGAATTTGGTTCAAAATATCGGACAAAGGCGTGTCTCTTTTTCTGGATGCACGTCCGGGCTGTTGAAATATGCAAGCCCAACACTTTTCAATTAACTATTTGTAGCCCCAGCCAAACCGTTATGACAACGGTTTTCATGTGAGATCTTGTCGCTTTTGTCTGCGGCGCATTTTCTGCACATGATAAAAAGTGTTGATCTGCGGGGGCTGGTCTGGCCGCTACGCTCAGGGGGCATCCGTCGCCCGCAGGCCATGTTTGTGTGACTTGGCTATTTTCACTGCTTTATAATCTGTCCGTACCTTCACTTCCCATTGGTCTGGTTAAACAGGCGTGTCACCAGTACCGGTCAACCGGCTAAATCCGGTGGCAGGCATCCAGACATGGGCCACCCGTGCCGTGTCGGCCCGCTTAATGAAGCCAAACAATAGTTCGCCTTTTTAAGCGTCAGTATTTCGGCAAAGGCGGGCCCGATTAGCATTGTGGTTGCCATGAGGGAGAGTGCTACCCTCTTCTTGAAATTATTCCGTTAGCGAGGTCCGAGAGCAGGAGGAAGCGCCCAACGGCATTTAAGAAAAAGCCAGCTTGAACGAGTAATTGGAGTTCCCCGGATACTTGGCATCTACCAGAACAAGACCATTCTACTGACATCAAATAATTTTCCGAAAAAAGAGCTGAGCAAGCCTTGCGGTCGGCAGAAAACCAAGTTAGTCAGCAAGCGCGGGATGGAGCAGCCCGGTAGCTCGTCAGGCTCATAACCTGAAGGTCGTAGGTTCAAATCCTACTCCCGCAACCAGTTTTGAGAACAAGCCGCCGACTTATGGTCGGCGGCTTTTCTTTTGTCTGCAAAACTTAATAACCCCAATAGCTTGCCATCCTACTGAGCCGCGTGGCCCCGTTCAGTGTCGTGCTGGATCGTGATGCTGTCGATCAGCCCTCCGAGTATCTTAGATGGGTTGGTGCTCAGATCGTTTTTTTTAGCCAGCGCGCTGAGCGCGACCATTTCGACACCCCAAAAGGAAAGATCATAATGCTCGTGGCCTTATTGGGGCTAGCCATTGATGTGCCCTATGAAGTTTTGAACTTTATGGTCAGGCGCTGCTGGCCATCGACCATAACCTGCACGCGCGGTGCGCGCGGGATCTGAGGGCCTTCCTCTACGGTTAGATAACGTTTGGTGCAGCTCAATGTCGTAAGCTCGCTCCTGATTATATCGTTGCTCTGTCATGACCCAAGCCGCAGCCTTGCGTCGCGATCCAGGCTTCAAAAGTCATTTTCCAGCATTTCCTTGTGCGTCATCTATCTCCTTAGCCGGAGAACATGTTAACTCAAAACGCCTGACTTTTCAGGGAAGCCGTTCGTGCCGCGACTTAAGGTTGCTATAATGCGTTTCTTGCAGCGCAAGAATGTCTGGCACGTCATCCTGTGTCACCCGCCGCACGCGACTGTTTTCCATCGTGGCTCGTCTTTTGCGATTGCGGTTTTCTGTGTCATCAGTTTTACCTAAACACTCGTTTGCCAGAAACTTTTCTCTCTTCTCGACGCAGGGGTTCCCTTGCGCCAATCGCTGAAAATTTATCGATGCCACACCAAAAAATGACCGACCCGATGATTTCTGGGCACCCAGACAATCAAACCTCGCCCGTCGAGGCTGCCATTTTGTCGACGGTTGCCTATAGGGATTGCTTTCGGTGTGCCATTTCTCTGGCAGAAATGCACCGGTTCCTGCACGGGCATGCTTGTACGATCCAAGAGCTGCAAGAGGCGTTGGACCGGACAGAGCTTTGCCAAGGTCGATTGGAAACAGACGGGTCGTATTATTGGCTAAAGGGCCGCCGTGAAAACCTGACACATCGCCAAAATAGCGAAGCGCGGCTTCAGGCACGATTGAAACAAGCGCAAGATGTCGCGCGGATTTTATGCAATATGCCACATGTCCGCATGGTCGGCCTAAGTGGCGCGCTTGCGGCACGCAACAGCACAGCAGGCGACGATCTGGATTTCTTTTGCATCACCGACCAAGGCAAGATGTGGCGCGCCCGCGCATGGGTCGTCTGTGTCCGGGTTTTAGACAGCAAAACTAAAAAACTGGGGGTCTGCCCCAACTATTTCGTGTCCACTGCCGCGCTGCATATGGAAAAACACACGCTCTATATTGCGAACGAACTTGCGCTGATGGTGCCGCTCTTCGGAGAAGACATTTACCACGAGATGCGCGCGCAAAATCTTTGGACAAATCGTTTTTTACCAAACGCCACGGACCTTCCCGAAATGACCCGAGATCTCAGTGTTCGACCGAACCGGGGGGTTAAAACCGCCCTTGAGGCACTGATGAACTCACCGATAGGTACTTGGTTTGAGAGGTTTGAAAGCACGCGTAAAATGCGCCGCCTGAACGCGCCCGGCTTTCATGATACACCGCACAGCGCCTTCACGCACGAACGCACCGGACAACGGATATTCACAGGCGAGGCTATTGAGAAGGCCTGGCGCACCCGCGTTGACACGCTGATCAACGGGGAAGAAAAGTGACCGGCCTCACGACCAATTTTCAACAATGAGCTTAAAACCAGAATGACCCAGAATGTGCCCCTGATCCAACATCCCAACCGAATGCTCCAGATTTTGGTGCGTGGTTGTTGGCGGCTGTACCGGCCATTTTTGCTGCCACGCGTCCGTCGCCCGGTCATAGAAACGGTAGACGGGTTTTGCTTTGTGGTCATTCCCACAGTTTTCAATCCGGTCGTCTTTCGCGCGGGTGTGATGCTGGGGCGCGCTGCTGCACGTATCATTCCGGCTGCGGGGGAACCAGACAAAACCATGTTGGACATGGGCTGCGGGACCGGGATTGTCGGTGCATATGCCGCGCGCAGCGGGTTTCGTGTCACGTCTGTCGACATCAATCCGGATGCCACTAAGGTCGCAAAAGCCAATGCCTTGCTAAATGACCAAGCCGATAGGATCACCGTGCTGGAGGGTGATCTTTTTGCGCCCCTCGCGTCGCAAAAATTTGATCTTGTGTGCTTTGGCCCGCCATATTTCAAAGGTCCGCCAAAGGATGACCCCCTTAGCAAAGCATTCTGGAGCGAGGGCGTAATCGCCCGGTTTTGCCGCGCGCTGCCGGATCACCTGACGCCAAACGGGCTGGCGCTGATTCATATGTCCACAGACGGTGACGATGAAGGGTTTTTGGACTCCGCCCGCGACGCAGGTTTTGACATCTCGGTGTTCGCACGCAAAAACTATTTGAACGAAATCATGAGCGTTTATGAACTGCGCTTGCCGCGCAGGGCAGCGGCGTAAACTACAGCAGGAGCCTCGGTGAAAACTCTTATTGGCCAAGCCTATCATCTGCATCTGGACCCAAAAAACTGGTCTAATATGGAACTGTTTCCACCTTTGGGCAGCCTGTATGCAGCGGCCGTTTTGCGCGAGGCCGGGCACGAGGTGCATTTCTCAGATTCAATGATTGCCGAAAGCACAGATGTCTGGGAAGCCGCGCTAGAAGCCGAAAAACCGCAACTTGCCGTGCTGTACGAGGATAATTTTAACTATCTGACCAAGATGTGTCTATTGAACATGCGCGACGCCGCCCAAGTGATGATTGAAGCCGCCAAGAAAACGGGCGCGCTGGTCATCGTTGCAGGGTCTGACGCGTCGGATGTGCCCGAAATCTATTTGGGTTTCGGTGCAGATGTTGTCATCAATGGAGAAGGTGAAATTACCCTTGAACAGCTGGTAGCCACCTTGGAACAAGATGGCCTTCAAAAAATCCAAGATATTGAAGGTATTACCTTTTACGGCGCGGATGGGGCGGTCATAAAGACGCCCAAGCGGCGCAGCCTGCGCGACATTGACAGCCTGCCCATGCCCGCTTGGGACTTGATCGACCTGTCACGCTACCGCGTAAAATGGAAGGCCCATCATGGCCGGTTCGAGCTGAACATCGCCACATCCCGGGGCTGTCCGTTTCATTGCAACTGGTGCGCAAAGCCGATTTGGGGCCGCGCCTATAACGCCCGCAGCCCCGAAAAAATCGCCGATGAATTCGCGATGTTGGCAAAGCAAGGCAACCCTGACCGAATCTGGGTGATGGATGATATTTTCGCGATGAAGCCCGGCTGGGCGCGATCATTTGCCAACGCGTTGAACGACCGCGACTTGCGACTTCCCTTCAAATGCCTCAGTCGCGCGGACCTATTGCTGCGCAAGGGGGAGGTAGAAGCTTTGGCCGATGCAGGCTGCCAAGAACTGTGGATCGGTGCCGAATCCGGGAGCCAAAAGATCTTGGACGCGATGGAAAAAGGTACCTCGTTACAGCAAATTGACGATGCCACGACCCTGTTGAAACAGCATGGCATTCGGGTCGGTTTCTTCCTGCAATACGGCTATCCCGGTGAAACATGGGCGGATATTAAACAAACTTTCGGGCTTTTGCGCCGTAACTTGCCTGACGTGATCGGCATTTCAGTGTCCTACCCCCTGCCCGGCACCCCGTTTCATGATCGCGTTCTGGACCAGCTGGGCAGCAAGAAAAACTGGCAGCATGCCGACGATCTGGACTTGATGTATCGCGGTCCGTTCAAGACGTCTTTCTACCGCGTGCTGCACCGCTTTACCCACCGATTGGCCCGCTATCAACGCGGCACCGCGACGCCGATCCAGCGCGATAATGCAGGTAAAATCAACCAGCGCGCAACGCTGCGCGAAGCCGCAGGGACCCTGCGTGCGCTTGTCTATATGGTGCCGCTTTGGGCGCAATTGCATGTCTTGCGCCTGACTTCAAAGCCGGGCGTTACTCCGATTGATCCCAAGCTTAGCCGCGCGGCGGCCGGCCTTGGTGCCGTTGATTTGGGCGAAGGGAACTGACTTTGGACATCCTACTGTGCCATAGTTATTTTCTGGACCAAGACCCGATTGAAAAGCGCGTGATGAAGCCCTACCCGCCGCTGGGTTTGCTGTATCTGTCGTCTTATCTAAAGGCCGAAGGGATGGCCGTCGGGCTGCATGACACCACCTTTAGCACCTATCAGGCCGTCGCCGACGACATCCAAAAAAACAGCCCCTTTGCAGTGGGGATCTATACCAATTTGATGACCCGCCGCCATGTGTTGGCCATCATGGAAATAGCAAAAACCCAAGGGTGCCATATTATTCTAGGCGGTCCCGAAGCTGCAAACTATGACCAAGAATATCTGGACCATGGTGCCGACGTCATCGTTGCCGGCGAAGGTGAACAAACCCTTGCAGAATTGATCCCGCATCTGAAAAAAAATGGGTTACACGATCTAAGCAGCATCAACGGTTTGGTCTTTCGCGCAGGCGATGGGGCGATCAAACGCACCGCACCGCGCCTATTGCACCGCCAGATCGATGACTACCCGTTTCCCGACCGCGCCGCGATTGACTTGAAACGCTACATGGATATTTGGCAAACACACCACGGGGTCAGATCGGTGTCGCTGATCACCGCACGCGGCTGTCCCTATGCCTGCCAGTGGTGCAGCCATTCGGTCTTTGGCAAAAGCTACCGCCACCGCACCCCTGAAAATGTCATCGCTGAATTGTTGGAAATTCGTGACACCTACCAGCCTGATCAGGTCTGGTATGCCGACGACGTATTTACCATGAATTTCCGCTGGCTCGACCGTTTTGCCGATCTTCTTGAAGAGAACAATTTGCACTACCCTTTCGAGGCGATCTCAAGGGAGGATCGCCTGACCGAAGATGTGATCAAAACCCTCAAGCGGATGGGCTGCTATCGCGTGTGGATTGGCGCAGAAAGCGGATCACAACGCATATTGGACGCGATGGAACGGCGCACAAACGCCAAGCGTATGCGCGAAATGATTACCTTGCTGCAAGATCACGGCATCCGCGCCGGCACCTTTGTCATGGTCGGCTATGAGGGCGAAACTTTTGAGGACATTTCGGCGACCGTCCAGCACCTTAAGGCCGCATTGCCCGACGATGTGCTGTCAACGCTTTCCTATCCAATCAAGGGCACGCCCTATTACGATCAAGTCGCGGACCGGCTTGTCATGCAAGGCGATTGGGCGACCACGACGGAACGCGACGCCAAGATAAGGGGGCGCCATTCCCGGCGTTATTACAATTCGGTCGAGGCGTGGATACAGGCCGAAGTCCAACTGACCCGTGTCCGCAAGACAGGTCTTTCAGGGGTGGCAAAACTGCCGAAACTGCTGCTTCAAACCTACCGCCACCGGCTGAATATCTGGCGCAGGCGTCACGAGGTTGAAGCATGACCAACGCAGCTTTTGACGAGGTTGCACAAGACTATGACGACCGGTTTTCGAACCAACCCATCACGCAGCATTTGCGCCATCACATTCACGCAAAGGCCGCAGCTTATTTGCCCTCAGAGGCGCGTATTCTCGAGGTTGGCTGCGGCACGGGCGTAGACGCTGCGCATTTCGCAGCGCAGGGTCATTTTGTGATGGCCACTGATCCATCAACCGAGATGTTACAGGTCGCGCGAAACCGCATTGGGCCAGATCACGGACATTTTGCAATTTGGAATGCCGATGCACCGCCTCCGCAGGTTTTGACGGAACACGGACCCTACGACATGGTGTTTTCAAACTTTGGCGCGGTGAATTGCATCTCTGATTTGGGGGGCTTCGCCAACAGGATTGCACCGCTGATGCGCCCAAGCACGGTTGTATTTATCGTGATCATCAACCGCTGGTGCCTATCTGAATTTATCTTGGGCCTTGCTTTGATGAACCGGAAAAACCTGACGCGCCGCTGGCGCAAACACGGTGCCGCGAAATTGGAAGACGGCAGCACGCTGGCGGTTCAGTTGCCATCGGTCAAAGACCTCACCAAAGCGTTCTCAAAAGACTTTGAGCTAAAAGAGACTGCCCCCATCGGTGTCTTCCTGCCCCCAAGCGAGCTTTACCAAAGCTTTCAGAAACGTCCAAAGCTGTTGCGTATCGCCTATTGGCTGGATCAAAAGATTGGGCGGGTCTGGCCGTTTTCCAAACTGGGTGATCATAGTTTGCTTGTGTTTCAGCGAACCGAAACGTGCCCTGCAGCGACCCGAGCGTAAAGCGCTAAGAATGCTTCTCTAGCCGCGTCCAGCGTTGCGTTGCCCAAGACCCAAGCCCGTTGGTTTTCAGACTCGCCTTCCCATCCCGCGCGGTTTTCTAGCGTTGTTTTCAGCAAGTTTTGCATTGCATCAACACTCCCCGGTTCACATCGCCAGTCTTGCGATACCATCTGAGGTAAAATTCCCACCGAGGTGCCGATCACCGGCGTCCCGCAGGCTGCAGGTTCCATCGCAGCGAAACACTGGCTCTCGAACCAACTGCCTTGCACCACCAAATCCGCCCCGCGGTACCATTGCGGCATCTCCCAATGGGGTTGCGCCTCGTGCAGCGTGACGGGCAATGCGCCAATCTGCTGGGTCAACGCATTGCGTGTCCCGCGCGAATAGGCATCCGGCCCGACGAGGTGCCAATGCACACCGTCCAGCAGTGCCGGTGATTGGTCTGCCAGATTCCGCAGCGCGCCAAGAATAATATCAAGACCCTTGACCGGGGTCAGTGACGCGGCCGTCAGAATACGTGTTTTGCCCTTCAGGGCCACCGCCGGGCCCGTCGGCGAAAACAGTGCAGGATCCAAACCAAAGGGGATTGTTTGCGGCGTTGGGCCATCGCGCCCGCCCAACCGCTTGGCCAAGCTGTCCGATCCGCAGGTCACCGCGTTCGACTGCCGCAGGACACGCGAAAGCCGCCCTTTGTTCATCGCGCCCTTGTGTGCGCCATAGCCAATTTGGTCAATCCAAACGGCTTCGCCTGCATAAAGCGTTGTGATCAAAGGCAAATCAAGGCGCTTTGCCGCACGCGCTGCCACCTGTCCCGGCGTGTCGGCCCAGATCGCATGAACCAAATCATATGGTGTCTTCTGATGCTCTGCGATCAACCTGTTTTCAACGGTGCCCAACCCCATGCGTTTGCGCAACCGTCCGTATCGCCCAAGCCCAAAGGACAAGACGCGCGCGCCGAAGATATGGTAATCGCGTGTCTCGAACGGGTAATACATCGCATAAATATCGACATCCACCGTTCCCGAAATGGACCGGACAAAATCGATCAACGGCGGCAAGGACCAGTCATTATTGCTTTGGGCAAACCCCTTGGTGACAATTGCAATACGCATTCAGACCCTTTGTTGATGTAAAAGCGCGCCAAGTTCGGACACCATCGCCCGCGCCATCACATCGTAGCTGAGATATTTGTCGAAGTAGTTCCGTTGGCGCAAACGGGCCGTTTCCGAAACATGCTGTTTCATGGGGGCCATCTGTCCAACAATCTCGACAGCGTCGGCGGTTTGCGAGAAAAGAACACATTTAACCGATTGATCTTGCTCAGTAATACGTTGGATTGAGGGAAGCGCCGTACAGGCGCATAACGCGCCGCATGCAAGCGACTCGCCCAGCGAGATCGGCCCGGTTTCATAGGTGCTGGTTAAAAAGAAAATATCCGCGCTGTTATAGACGGCCTCCATCTTATCATGCGGCACCGATCCGCAAAGTGTAACTGCGCTGGATAGATTTTGCGATTGGGACATCCGATGTTTGACCTCTGGCAGCAGCGTGGCTTCCGTGAAATACAAATAAAGCTGCGCGTCTGGCCAATCCTCCAAAAGACGATCGAAGCTATCAAGCATCAGGATCGGGCGCTTTCTGTCTATCAGGTTCGATGTCGAAACCACGACAGGGTCGCCCGTCATACCTGTTTCCTGCCGCGCCAGTTCTTGTGAGCCCAACGCGAAAGTCGTCGAAATCTCTGGAAGAACCTTGAACCGCTGCTGTGCGGCAAAAAACCCGCTGCCGCGCCACATCTGTTTACGCTCGGCAGAAGGGGTGAAAAACACATCGGTCCACCGCAGCGCGTGTTTCTGACGCATCTGCCGGACAGGGTGGCGCGACGGGACACCGCCGTGATCTGAACAACTGACCAGACAGCCGGCATTCTTGGCCCACCGGGTCACGCGTTGATGCGCCATCCATTCTGAGATGCCAAAAACATGGAGGATCTCGGGTGTGTTGGCCGCAAGGTACGTAATCAGGGCGGCGCAGTCCGGCGGGCTTGCCGTCTCCAGACCCAAAACCCGGGTCACCCAGCTTTTTGAACGATTGCGTTCGACCTTTGCGAGAGGAAATCCACAAACATCGACGCCTGCGATTTTCTGGCGTTGGTGCCCGTCGAAAGCCTGATAAAGCGTGACCTGATACCCCAATGCGACCAATGCCTTGGCAAGGCTATGCGCGTGAAAGTAAGCCTTGGTGGTGGCGAGCAGATCATCGCCGGGGCGCGCCGACTGCATATTGACCAACGCGATCCTCGCCCCCTGCCTGATCGACATCAAAATCCCGCTGTTTCCGGCCGCTGGTAGGGGATCAATTTGTTCAACAAGCGCAGCTCATAAGGGCCGTAATGGAAATTTGTGGCAAAACGCCAGCGCCCCGCCGTGCGCAGGATTGTGCGCTTCATCGGACTTAGGTTTTGATCCGTAACCGTAGGGTAGGTGCTGTCGATCACCAATCGGAAGTTACGCAGCTTGCGCCGTATCTTGTCGGTGATCCAAGGCAACTCTCCGTCGCGGCGCTGACAAATGCGCTGCCAGTGCTCTGACGACCATTCCTCGATCTCGCTTGGGAAGACAAAACCCGCATCTTCGGCACTTTGCAGCATTTCCCCCTCTTGCGGGACAGGCGTGTAGGAATACAAAATAATTTCCGAGGCCGGATTGATCACCTTGATCTTCTTGATGAATTCAAGCGTCTCATCCATATCCGTGACCGGGTCCGGTGGATTGCCAATGATGAACGAAAACTCGGGCACAATGTCGAATCTTCGCATCGTTTCAGCAAGTTGCAAGATACCGTTGACAGTTTGCTTGCCGCCCTTGTTCATCTTTTTCAAGGTCGCGTCAGATCCTGTTTCAGCCCCGATATAGACCATTTTCAGCCCGCTTGCCGCCATCGAAGCCCAGGTTTCTTCGGAATATTTCAGCAAGGTATCGCCGCGCCCATAGGCCCACCATTTGATCTTGTGATGCGCAATTTGATCGCAAAAAGACCTTGTGCGCGCCTCGCCCAGAAAAAAATTGTTGTCGTGGAATTCGATGGCATTCGCGCCGTATTCTTCAACCAGCCGCGCAACCCCGCGCGCACCAAGATCAGGCGTTTCAGCCGACGTTTTACCATTCACCATACTGACAACGCCACAGAAGCCACATTTGAACGGGCAGCCAAGGCTGATGTGATGCCCGATCGTGCGCGTGCCCAAAAACGTGGGCCGCATGTAAAACTCCATGTCGAGCGCTTTGTAAGGGAATTCCGGCAGAGAGTTGATGTCGACAAGTTTGGACATCCTATTCTGAACGACCTCGCCTTGTGGGTCGCGGTAGATCAGGTTGGGATAAGAAAGATTAGGCGTGCCATCCAGAACGCTTTGCAAAAATGCGCCCAAATCGCCGTTCACATACCCCTTTAGCCCGTAATCCACTGCGGGGCAGCTCATCGCGGCGCGCGGGTACATCGTGGGGAAATACCCCCCCCAGACCACAATCAGATCAGGAAAGCGAAGCTTGAGCGCAAGGGTGATTTCAAACGAACTCGCGGTTTGCGGACCGGGCATCACCGTCAGGGCAAGGATACGCGCGCCGGTTTCCACAACCTTATTGGTCAAGGTTTCGATGGGATCGACCAGATGATTGGCGTCGACGATTTCGTAGGGCAATTTTCCTTCGAATGTTGCCGCGACGGCCAGCAATGACATGGGCAAAATAGGTTTGGCGCCACTGTGGCTTTTGCCGTTAACAAGCAGGATCAATGTAACTTCCGATCATCTTCAATTTGTCATGCGTCCCTGTGTGTCACACCTCAGCAAGCCTTGCTTCGTGCGGGTGTATTTCAGTCAGCGACGCCCCAGAAACATGAAATACCCTATCCATCAGATGCGTATCAAACAACCGATGCGTCACATAAATGAAGGCCATATTTGGGTCCGCTTTGCGCAAACTGGCCAGCAAAGGGCCAAGATCGTCCTGACTGATGGCGTTCAGCCCTTCGTCGCAAATGACCAAGCGGGGCCGCCGCAGCAGCGCTTGCGCCAGACTGATCCGTTGACGTTCCCCGCCGGACAATCGATTGCCACGGTCCCCGACCACGGTCTCTAGCCCTTGGGGCAACGCGCCGATGAAATCCGCAGCCCCGCTAAGCTGTAAGGCGTTGTCAATTTCAGCGTCGGTCGCATCGCCCTGAACCCAGAGCAGGTTTTCGCGGATTGTCATATTTGCCAAGAAAGTTTGCTGCGGGATGTAGGATATCTGATTAAGGTAACCGCGCCCCACCGCAGGGGTGGCGGTGGTTTCAAAGTGGTTTATCTGTCCCGATTGCGGCTGATACAGGCCCAAGGCAAGATCAATCAACGTGGTCTTACCCGCACCTGAAGGGCCCGTGATGGCGATGAATTCGCCGACCTTCACGTCCAGATCGACGTCGCACAATAATGGTGCTTCGGGATCAAAGGCAAAGGAAACACCTTTGAAGCGCAACAAGCACCCCGGATCATCCGCCCAGCCCTGAGGATTTTCAAATGGAATGGCGGGCAGTGCATGGTTTTGGGCCGCAGCGCAGTCACGGCTAAAAGCACGCAGGGCATCATAAGCCGGCAACAGGTTCTCGATCGATTGAACATTCTGGTTGAGCCGCTGAAGGATCGGCGTCAG
>NZ_JBFEKM010000097.1:0-15869 GCF_041552635.1 Sulfitobacter sp. | reverse complement strand
GGTCGCGACAGCCGTGCGCATGATGGACAACGTCGTCGATGTATCGCAATTTCCCCTCGAGGCGCAGCAGAAGGAAGCCAAAGCCAAGCGCCGGATTGGTCTTGGCGTGACAGGCTTGGCCGACGCCTTGTTGATGGTCGGCCTGCGCTATGGTTCAGACGAAGCGGCGGCCCAGACCGAGGCATGGCTCAAGGCGATTGCGCGTGCTGCTTATCTGGCATCTGTTGATCTGGCCAAAGAAAAAGGCGCGTTCCCCCTGTTCGACGCCGAGGCCTATCTTGCCTCGGGCACGATGCAGCAGATGGATGAAGACGTCTGCGCCGAGATCAAAGAACACGGCATTCGCAATGCGCTGCTGACCTCGATTGCGCCCACCGGCACGATCAGCCTGTACGCCGGCAATGTCAGTTCGGGGATCGAACCGGTCTTTGCCTATGCCTATACCCGCAAGGTATTGCAAAAGGACGGCAGCCGCACCGAAGAAGAAGTCGTCGATTATGCCGTGCAAATGTGGCGCGATCTGAAAGGCGACGCACCTCTGCCAGATTATTTCGTCAACGCACAGACTCTGGCCCCGCTGGATCACGTCAAGATGCAGGCGGCGGCGCAGAAATGGGTTGATTCAAGCATCTCCAAGACGATCAACTGCCCCGAAGACATCAGCTTTGATGCGTTCAAAGACGTCTATATGGCGGCATGGGACCAAGGCTGTAAGGGCTGCACGACCTATCGCCCCAATGACGTGACCGGGTCGGTTCTGTCGGTCTCAGAGACCACCGACAACGCCCCCGGCGAGGTCGCACCTGAACCGATGCCATCCGAAGGCGGCGAAGTGGTTTATATGTCCGATCCGCTGGACCGGCCTGAAGAACTTGAAGGGTCGACCTATAAAATCAAATGGCCCGACAGTGAACATGCACTTTATATCACGGTGAACGATGTGATCATTGGCGGGCATCGTCGGCCGTTCGAGGTCTTCATCAACTCCAAAAACATGGAGCATTTCGCCTGGACCGTTGCGTTGACGCGTATGATTTCGGCCGTATTCCGGCGCGGCGGCGATGTATCCTTTGTGGTAGAAGAACTGAAAGCGGTATTTGATCCTCGGGGCGGTGCATGGATGGGTGGCAAATACATCCCGTCAATGCTGGCCGCGATTGGCGGCGTGATCGAACAACATATGATCGCAACAGGTTTCATCGCTGGTGAAGGGCTTGGCCTCAAAACCGATCCCCAAGCTAACGTCGTAGGCCTTGAGGCTCCGCGTGGCAAAGCCTGCAGCAGTTGTGGTCAATATGACTTGCGTATGGTCGAAGGCTGCATGACATGCGGTAGTTGCGGACACAGCAAGTGTTCTTGATGAAACACTAAGTTCAGTTAGGTTCCTGAAAAGACACCCTATTTTCTGCCAAACGGGGTAAAAAGTCTGCCACTTTACCATGCTATTTTTGCCAGTTGAAGTTAAAGCATTGTTTTAGAGTGTTTTTTAATTTCTGGTGATCTGGAAGTTTTGAGAGGCCACTGTAGACAAGCATCTACAGTGGCCCCTCGCCTACGTTGACACAGCCTCTTCATTTGTTCACCTTCCGTTCCAAGGCTCCGGAGCCTTTCATATCAAACCCCTTGTCTGACCCTCGGTCTGGCAACCGGTGCATAGCAAAGCTGTGTGCCGGGATCTGAAAGGAATCCATTATGCAGAAATCAAACATCCCGATCTCGAACATTCGCTTCTTTGACAAAACCCCTACGGTCGCCGATCTTGAACGGAGGTTCTCCCGATTTCTGAGAGGCTTTCGCGAACAGCGGTGCGCCACTGAGCAAGTTGAAAGAATTGCGGAAGATGGACCGACGGAAACGTTCGAACTTTCTGTGAACTCTCTTTCAACTCAAGATAAGATCAAGATCGAGAGGCGCGCTTTGAGATATGTCGAGTTGCAAGAAGCAGCGACAGGGATGCAGCACCTGAAAACAGAGGATCGGAATGCCCTTCGCAGGCTACAGAACGGTGCGACGGTCTCGAGAGTTTCCAACGAACACGATGCAGACGTCCTTGCTGCAACCCTGCACGAGGAGATGCCTTGGATGGGTCCTGCCACCGAGCACATCTGGCACGCGATGCGGGACTCCGTTCGTAAGGGCCGTCCAAGCATCAAGTTTGCGCCACTTTTGCTTCTCGGCCCACCGGGCATCGGCAAATCTCACTGGGCGCGGAGGCTGGGCAAACTGCTCGAAGTGCCGACTACAGTCGTTGAGGCTACCGGTGAGCCTGCCAGCTTTGCTCTGATCGGCTCACAGCGTGGCTGGGGGAGTGCCGGGCCCGGTAAGATCGTGGAAACAATCCTCAGAGAGAGATGTGCTGATCCGATCATTGTTGTTGATGAGGCGGAAAAGGCGGGGGACGTGAACTCAGCGAAAGGGTTGCGTTTTAGCTTGACCGATGGGCTCTTGCCACTTTTGGAAAGAATGACGGCTTCGACTTGGCAATGCCCCTACTACCGCGTCCAGTTTGATCTCTCATGGGTGGGGTGGGTGCTGACGGCGAATAGTTTGCGCGGCCTTCCTGAGCCCCTTTTGAGCCGCTGTCCGCCGCTGGAATTACCGCCTGTCTCCAAGCAACACCTGATTGGCTTTGCGCGGCGTCTGGGTGAAGCGCGTGAACTTCCGGATGAAGCGATTGCGGCTATCGAGGAGATTATCAGCATGTGTCGCGGCGACATGGGCGGGCCGAGTTTGAGAACTGTTAAGCGAATGATCGAAAGGGCAGAGATCGCCTTTGATCGTCCACTATTGCACTAATTTTGGGGGTTCATATTTTTATTTTCTCGGTCAATTGCCGCTCGGCTTAGAACAAGAACAGAATTTTCGATGTTCCCTCAAATCAGGAAATATTATTGCTGCCAGTAGGATCATTCGTGCATAGTATTCTATCTCGTAAAACGAGGATTATGGTACTCACATATGCTGATTGGTTAAGTCTCTCTTTGCCGATCCCAGATTTGCGCTTACACGTGTGACTACGTGCAGGGCTGTCTGGAGATGCAAAATTCGAGAGGATGATTCGAAAACGCCATCGGATGCCATTATCCAGATAGTATCTAATTCATCTACCTTTGTAGCCGTTACCAGATCAATGATGACCGTGGGCATATCTGATACGGCAGTCATTGCTCTTGTAGCGGTACGCCCGGCAGGTAGCGCAACTTCAAGTACGTCTTCGCTTGTTACGCTCGCATTGCCCAACCCCTTTCGCAACTTCGCTTCAAGTAGATCAAGAGCGGCTTCACTCTTTGCAAATTCACCGGAAATCACTTCGATAAATTGCACCGACCGTCGGTTTCGTCGATCGACGCCAATAGATCTAATTGCCTGCAAGGCAGATATCAAAAGTGCGATTATCGCAACGTAAAGTGCGGGGTTCGCCCATTGGCTTACCGTACCTGCGGTATCCAAATGCTAATCAAGACCTGCAATTTTTCGCTTCATAAGCAAGCGCTTGAGCCCATCTGTGATGTCCTCTTTCAGAACGTCGTTCAACTCAAAGCTATATTTTTTCCTGAGACGAGCTTCTCCGAGGGTCTTCAATGAACCCGCAAGAAAGCCTTGAACAAACGAAGTAGAGATCGCTTCAAGAGACTCTGGGGCAGTGATAACAACGTTGTCCATAGAAACATCAAGATCATCCAAAGTGAACAAATCCCGCGCGGCTGCGCCGCGCTCCATTCCGGCCAAGACCACGCCATCTTGTCCGACAAGTTCAGAAAGATCAATTTGCACGGTCAACAGTCCTCTCCAGATAGTCGAGATCGAGAGTAAATGCCATCGAGATTAAAGTTCCCTTAAGACACCGATCCAGTTCAATCACATTGCTATGATCAGGCGGCAGCTCCTGAGTGTTGGATTCATTAAACCACATTTCACGCTCAGAGTCATCACCGCCCATTCGCACACCATGCATATAAGGTGCATTGCAGAGGACGCAAGTCCTACCTGACACGATGGCCATCGATGCGTTTGCTTGGTCCGCCCCATGAGCGGCGAGGTCCGAGTAGAATTCTAAGATGTCTTGAAAACCGGTACCATTCCGCTTCTGGTCGACGGCGATCTCAGATCTGGTTACGCCGTCCTGCAAAGCGAAGACCGTGCTGAGGTGTTCCGACGCGTATTTCTTGGTGCCAACTTGGCGGTTATGCCGCGCCACATACTCGTTCAGTTTTGATTTCGTGGGATCAGGTGTGGTCCTGATTGTCTCGCTTATAGTCGTGCCAGTGCTTAAAAATGCAAGATGACATCGATAATACTCATTTTCCCCTGAGCCGCGTCTTGCCATGAAACCTGCGACTATCCAGTCACCATCATTTTGGTTTTTAAGGAGGTCGCCGTGACGTTCGGCGTTGTCGAGGGTTTCGGTGACAAGTTTGTAGACAGATCGACGCCCCTTGAGGTTCAACTTTTGCTCTGTTGTCACTCCAAGCCAGTTATCGATTGCAGCTTTCAAATTCCCTGCCACCTTTTCGTGCGTTTGTCTGTCGATGAATCGTGTCTCAGACTCTGTTGAGCCACTTTGTCGTCGCCGATGCACCGGGAATGGAAAGACATCAGTATGCATGTCTTCAGGGACTGGGACCCATATCCCCAACTCTTGGTCCAATTCTAAAGCATTCATTACCTTACTCATCGGAGATGAAATTTCACCTCCCAAAAAGAATCCAGGCATCCCCTTTTTGATTGTCGAGAGGAGCAGATAGGGTCCTACATCAAGGCAATGAGTGTCGTGAAAGTCAATATTAATGCCGAATGCATCAGATTCCATGTCAGCAAGTTGCCCAAGCCTGTTCATAGTTTCACGTGGATTATGAGTGAATGACATATCCTTCAGTTCTACTGCAACGTTGCCTGAACGTCGCTTGCGCTTGATCGCGGAGGTCTCAAATTTCGTGGCGCGGTCAGGAACGAGATGGTCTAATATAATCGACGGACGAAGTGCATATTCTCTCGTGGTGTCTTCATGTGTCAAAATTCGCGCCCCACGTTCCCGCTTTATGTAATCTCTTGCAACACGCTTGCCATGATGCAGTCTACTCCGCCTGCGCCCTATCTGTTCACTTACCGATCGCCTCAATGCCTTGTTCTTCGAGCGAGCTTTTGCTACCGGGCGTTTCGCAATTCGACGCCGAATTCGAGAGGCTTCCAACCTTACAGAGCGAACCAGCAAAGGGTTGTCAGTGTGCAACTTCCATGTCCCTGGGAAATGCTGCCTACGTTCATCTTCTGCCAAAGTCCTACCTATCTATTGTGCTGCTGCAATTACATGACGCAATATCAGGTCGGAAGGTCTATTCCAAGTTACCTTGCAGGCTAATTCTTAAGTGCCGCCTGTAATGTAAGTAAGCGAAGAGACGATGTTCTGCCTTTGAAATCTATACGGTCATCCTTTATCGACGGCAGTTACGCAGCGGGTTCTCTTTTATCATGGTACTATAGGGAAATTAGGATAAGCGATATCCTGTACTGTCTGCAGGGCACGCTTGCTCAATATCTGAAGCCACTTGCCGGCGGTTCGATTCTTGGCGGTTGGTCTTACTTAAAGAATAGCAGAGCCAGACACCCATCTTCTGTTCTCAAATAATCTTCCGGGCTCTGCGCTGTATGTGAAGTGCATCAACGGTAGGGATGCCCCGAATATTAATTCGACTTCACTCAAAGTGCATTAATCATGCACCTTTGCTATCTACAACTCGGATGACCAGTGCGCGCAGCTCCTCAGAGCTTCTGATGGTTTCCAAAATATCATTGATGTCGTTTTCAGCAGAAAGTTGTTGATCAACAAACTTATGAAGTAAAATTAAAGCTTTGCTATTTATAGATTTATTTCGCTCAATTCGTGAAATTGTTGCTTGATCAGCCTGTACTAAAGCTCCGAGTTCGGCCTGAGAAATTTCAGCTTTCAAACGCGCCTGCTTTACTTTTTTGCCGAAGTGCTCAGTTGAGGTATTGTAGTTTTGCATATTAAATGCATAATTAATGCATGATCCTTTGTGAACCCATAACCGGTAAAAAAGTCGACCTGATTTCACCACTATCTGAGGAGATGGAGGTGTTTCCAGGCGTTCCCTTTGGTCGTCAGGACCAGCTGCTTTCCGCGGCCTACTGGCAATGGCGTTGCGGAATTGGTGAGGAAGAAAATCATGACTATGTTTCGCGCGGAGGAACTCTGCGAGATGAAGTCGCCTTTTGTCTTCTCGGCGGTTACGGGATAAAATTGGAAGCAAATGAGGCTTTCTTCCAACATTTAAAAGGACACGGCATCTTCGACACAGGTGTGACTGCGAGTGAAGAAGACATTTTCAAGCTGTTAAGTGATACTATCCCAGTTGTTGGCAGGCCTCAGCGCTACAGATTTCCGCGTCAGAAAGCTGGGCGACTCGTAGCTGCCCTCAATATGATCGACCAGATTAGCGACACCACGATGTCAGACCTTTCATTTCGCGCGGCTCTGAATGAAATTCCCGGCATTGGTCCCAAAACCGCAAGCTGGATCACGCGGAACTGGTTGGGTTCAGATAATGTCGCAATCTTGGACGTGCATGTACTACGTGCTGGCTGTTTTCTTGGTATTTTCGATGATGCAGCACACCTTCCAAGGCACTATTTGAAATTGGAAAGCAATTTCTTACAATTCGCCGAAGCTATTAATGTCCGAGCATCTGTTCTGGATGCTGTCATGTGGCTTGATATGAGAATGTTTGGATCCCGTCTGGTCAGTCAGAATGGCTCTTGATAGAACATAATTCAATTCTGGATTGTGGAGAAGATCAATGGGCGGAAGTGGTGGCGGCGGTGGTTATCCGACAGGTGGCGCAGGATCCAAGATTGGCGGTGGGTCAGCTGGAGGAAGCGGCGGAGGTTCGGGTGGTGAAGAAGATCAATGTGTTTTGTCCTTCACTACTGACATATTCGGTCCAGTGCCGAACGTTGCAAGCCAGTTAACTTCCGGGGACTCGCTCAGCGTTCAATTGACCAGTGGGTCGAATCCGTCCGTTGGCCTATTTTCTCCTCGACTTGCAAATCAGCAGGTGGGTTCAATATCCGGCGTGAGACAATTGCCGACCCTTATTGCATGTTTACAGCAAGGTGTAGTGTATGAAGCTACTGTTGCTTTGGTTTCTGGAGCCCAAATCCGCATTCAAGTACGAAACGTATGAGCGATATTTCGGTCGTAGGTGGCTTTTACGGCGAACGCTGTGTCGCTCCTGACGTTGATGAATTGTATGGGTCCGGAGGTCGCGCCGCCGTTGCGATCGCTCGTGCTGGAGCTTCGGTCGACTGGAACTACTACTGCCCAGACGCCGATGAATTATTGGCTCGTTCGGTAGTTTCACATGAAAATATTGTCCACCATCCCCACGTCAGCGATGCCTTGATCCAGTTCCGCTACTTTCATCCTTTGTCGAGACCGCAATTCATACCGCGCATGATATCATTGGCACCTTCAATAGCAGTTGATGCGAAAAACGTTCTTCGCTTTGGCTTCATGGAAGGTGATGCGGTGGTTCATGCCAGCAATTGCGTCTACGACCCACAATCACCCCATCAGGCGATCCCATTTTCTGCAAATGGATCCAGCTGCGAACGACTTGCCGTTGTGTTAAATTCAGCCGAAGTAATACAATATGCGCAGGTAAATGATGAATCGGAAGCGATCCGGAGAATCTTCACTGATCGAACGGTTTCAGTTGTTTTGGTGAAGGCTGGTGCGGAAGGTTGCCGAGTTTACGAAGACGGCAAGTTGATTGGAACTGTGCCTCCTTTCTGGTCAGACACAGTATACAAAATTGGTACAGGTGATGTGTTCAGCGCAGCATTTGCGTATAACTGGATGCTCCAATCCAAATCTGTATTGGATTCCGCTGAAATAGCATCAAGGTGTGTCGCTCAGTACTGCATGAGCCGAACCCCTACAGTGTGTAGAAAGGATACGCCTGAAAATCTGAAACCCGTTGCACAGGGCAAGAGCGGTCAAGTTTATATTGCTGGACCTTTTTTCACGATGGCAGAGTTGTGGCTGATCGAAGAAGCTTGTGCCGCTTTTTCTGAGCTGGGAATGCAAGCATTTTCGCCTTATCACGAAGTTGGCTTTGGTAGCCCAAGCGCGGTTGTTACCAAAGATCTGGCAGGGCTGGAAAATTCGAGTGCTGTCTTAGCAGTTTTGGATGGCTGCGATGCAGGAACACTATTTGAAATCGGGTATGCAGTAAAACTTGGAATCCCTGTTGTCGCACTTTCTCAGAATCCCAAAGAAGCGGACCAAACTATGATTCTGGGCTCCGATAATTGCTATGTCACCAACGACTTTGCAACCGCAATCTACCGATCAATATGGGAGGCACGGCGGTGAGAGCGCTGCTCTTTTCGGGTGGTGTGGAATCAACGTGTCTCGCTTACCAATACCGTCCAGATGTTTTAGTAACAGTCGACTATGGCCAGATACCTGCAGCGGGTGAACTACGAGCAGCGGCTTTCATTGCAAACAAATTGAAGCTCAGGCACGATGTTATTAGCGTTGATGCTTCAGCTCTTGGTTCAGGCGATCTTGTCGGACGGGACAAGGCATCTCAATCAAAAGTATCTGAGTCATGGCCATTTCGGAATCAGTTGCTCCTCACCCTCGCGGCTATGAAGTACGCCTCCCAAAATCTCCGTGAATTGATGATCGGAACGGTTGTTACAGACAACGTTCATGCGGATGGGACGAAGCAATTCATTGATCGCATTGAAAGTTTGGTACAATGCGAACTGCCGCAGGTTACAATATCAGCGCCAGCTATCGCTGAAACCACGATTGACCTGGTGCGTGCAAGCAAGGTCCCAATGGAATTGCTGCGTTGGGCGTTTTCCTGTCACAAGGCGGTGGTAGCTTGCGGCACCTGCCGTGGATGCAGCAAAACATTGGATCTTTTCAAGCAGCTCGATACCGTTGAAAAGTAGAAATAGGATCCAAGATCAAAACCGCTTCGTGTGGGGTGTATGCTACTTCATTGGCTTCGTTCTTTGCGTACCGTTGGCCAACTGGTTTATTGAGAACGTCGGAACATATTGCGTGTCAGACGGCCCGTGTCTCATACCTATTTTTCCAGGAATATCAGCACCAAGTGGGGTGCTGTTCGTGGGCCTGGCTTTCGTCCTCCGTGATCTCGTTCAGAGACAACTCGGGTTGAAATGGGCCGTCATTGCGATCGCAGTCGGGGCGCTTCTTTCAGGATTGGTGTCGAGCAAAGACTTGGTTTTTGCTTCAGTGCTTGCCTTTGCCATTTCTGAGACGTTCGATTTGCTGGTCTATACGCCGCTTCAAAAAAGAAATTTCTTAATTGCCGTTCTGATGAGCGGCATCGTAGGCGCGGCCGTCGACAGCGTTGTGTTTGTATGGATCGCATTTGGCTCGTTAGACTATGTTTGGGGGCAGATTATTGGAAAACTGTGGATGACTCTGGGAGCTGTTTTGATCATTTCTGTTTCGCGGAGATGAGGAAGACCCGCTGACCTGCAAAGCGATCACTCGCGGCTGCCTGCTGTTGCCTGCTCAACGGCCACTTCGTGTTCTTTGCGACCTTGTCATATTTTCACCTCTACCTTATTCAGGAATAGTTAGAGCGAGCAAAGACCCATGAGGGCGCGCAGGATGATGCAACAAATCGCAAGATCTCTGAGAGGGTTTCTGATGATCGCTTTGGCGGTTGGTCTTGTGCTGTCTGCGAATTCACGCCTCGTCGCGCACGACTTTTCCGAATTGGCGAAGATTGTAGCGGATCACCACCACGAGATTACAGAGCATGGGCACGCGCATGAGGACATAGTGGATGTCATGCACGCCTATGTGGCGCATAGCCATGAGTTTGCCGATCACGATCACAATGTCGCGTTTTTACCGCCGCGTGACGTGACGAGTGAAACGGTCCCTTCCAGCATAATCGCGGCCCTGTCAGACAGTGGTATGCGGGGTCGGCAGGACTATGGCTTGGATCGACCGCCAAGAGTGTGATGACGCGCCATAAAAGGCAGCTTTTCAATCACACCCAAATAAACGGAAAATTCAAAATGATACTCAACCGATCCTACAGGTCAGGGCGGCTGTCGCATGTTGTGCGGCACGCTTCGATCCTATTTCTCGTAATCACAGCGGTGCTCACTGCCTTTGCGACCACCGCATCAGCCCATGCCGTTACACCGGGCGATGCGGGTTATATTCAAGAGATTTTCGGGGTGCATGTCATCTCGTTCATCTATCTGGGGGCGAAACACATGATCACCGGATATGACCATATTCTGTTCCTGCTCGGCGTTGTCTTCTTTCTCTATCATATGAAAGACGTGGCGATTTACGTCAGCATTTTTGCCGTCGGACACTCGGTCACGATGATGCTGGGTGTCTGGTATGGCTGGGGCATTAACGCCTATATCATCGACGCAATCATCGGACTTTCAGTCATCTACAAGGCGCTCGACAATCTCGGCGTCTACCAGAAGTGGTTCGGCGTCCAACCCAACACCAAGGCGGCAACGCTGATTTTCGGGCTGTTCCACGGCACAGGTCTGGCTTTGAAACTTCTCGAATACAAGATTGCCGAAGACGGACTGTTGGCCAATCTTCTCGCCTTCAACGCAGGTGTCGAAGTGGGTCAGCTTCTGGCGCTCTTCGTGATCCTGATTGTCATGGGATACTGGCGCCGCAGTCCAAACTTCATGCGTCAGGCAACAGTCGCAAACATCATCATGGCATTCCTTGGCGGCCTTCTGACCTACCAGCAGGTCGCAGGCTACATCGCCAGCACGTAAGAATTGGAGAGAACAATGAACAACGCACCAAAACCCAAAATCGAGGACCTCCCAACCCCTGCGCAATTGCGCCGCTCTACGGTAATCGCGGGGCTCGGGGCTGTGGCCATCGGTGTCATGGTCTATCTGCCCGCTGAATATGGGACAGACCCCACGGGCGTGGGAAGCATCCTCGGCCTGACCGAAATGGGTGAGATCAAACAGCAGCTCGCGGCAGAGGCCGCGGCGGATAAAGCGTTACACGGTGGCGATGAATCTTCGTCCTTGATGAATGACATCTTCGGTCTGTTCGTCTCGTCAGCTGCCGCACAACAAGCGTGGCAAGACGAGATTACCTTCACTCTCGCACCTGGTGCATCCACCGAGATCAAGGCCAAGATGGAGCAAGGTGCTACGCTGACCTATGCTTGGGTCGCGACCGGAGGTCGTATCAATTTCGATCTTCATGCCCATGCAGATGGGGAAGCTGTGACCTATGAGACGGGACGCGGTCAGACATCAGCGGAAGGGAGTTTCGAGACCCCCTTCGCAGGTGACCATGGCTGGTTCTGGCGCAACCGGGACAAAACGGACGTGACTGTAACACTGCAATTAAACGGCAGCTACAGCGAGATCGTCCGGGGCGAGTAAGCAATAATTTGGTCACCAACAGAAATATTGTGGGTGATCATACCTCCAAAATGGATATACTGTGAACGGATATTCCCGCTTCGTAAAAATTGTATTTTGGGATTTATGCCTCTGTTTGCCACAAAGTCCATTAATGTTCGCTATGGGCCGTTCCTGACAATTTCTGTGCTGTAATGTTGATCTGGATTGCGGCGCCGCTGATAGATGATTTTAAAGTCAGTTTTTGTTATCTACGCCGTATATTCGACCCAGCAAGCGGCTATACCGCACAGGACACTCGCGAGTTAAGCAAGGGAAAAAGTACGTCGAGGGTTTGAGCGATTTGAGAGCTCCCGTTCGACGGACTTACTTGGGCTCGCGGCGAGCGAAGCCAAACTTGCGGTCTTTCCATACAAACGGGGAGGTTCTCGGTAACTGTTAGAAGTCGTTATTTTCATGTTGATTGATGATTTAGGTCTTGACCTTCCACCTGCTGGAACACGTATCGCTGCTTCAAAACGATTGACAGGCAGATGCAGTGATGAAGTTCATAATAGCCGCCGCAGTGGTTATCGCAGTGCTGGGTGTCGGGTTGACCTACTTGCCTCTCGAGGGGATCAAACCTGCTGAAAGTTCGGTTGGCCCCATTGGAGGGGCCGAGATCGTGAGTGTCACGTTACCCAATGCTTTCACGCACAATGCGCAGATCGGGCAGCAGGCCTATGATACGAATTGTGCCGCCTGTCACGGGATCAACGCGGCAGGGCGGGAGGGTATCGCACCCCCGCTTGTTCACATCATTTATGAGCCCAGCCACCATGCGGACGAAAGTTTCCAGCGGGCCGTGTCCCTTTGCGTGCGCGCGCATCACTGGCCTTTTGGCGACATGCCGGCGGTCGAGGGGCTGACACGCGGTGATGTCACATTGATCACCGCCTATATTCGAGAATTGCAACGTGCAAACGGGATCAACTGATGGCCTATGAGGAAATGAAAATGAAAAATATACTGCTTGCGGGCATAATAGCCGCTTTCGCCACAGGAGCTTTGGCGCATTCGGCCGTGGACGAGACTACACCGGCTCATGAGGCGGTTTTGACCGAAGCTCCTGCTGAAGTTGTCATGAACTTTTTGCACGATATCCGCTTAACGCGGGTGAGTATGACGCATGCGGATCACGCGTCTGTCGATCTTGACCTGAGCGCCTATAAGGGGATGGAGATTGATTTTACCGTGCCAATGCAACCCATGGGGAGCGGCGCCTATGTCATTGATTGGCGCGGATTGGGCGCTGACGGACATGCTATGACCGGCTCGTTTAGCTTTGTTGTAGAGTAGGCATGCCGGATATCTGGGGGCTTGCAGCGATCATTACCAAGATGGCATTATATCTGGGCGTCCTGACGGCGGTCGGCACGGTTATTGTTGCTTTGGTTTTCAAGACGGACCGCTACAAAGGGCCTGCAATTGCCTTTGGAGTGCTGGGGCTTGCCGCCGCTGTCCTGTCGTTTGCTCTTGGTGGAGCCAATCTGACGGGTGATGCAAGCGGGATGACCGATCCAGAGATGCTGGGGCTGCTCTGGGGCACCTCGGTTGGCACAGCGCTTTTGTGCCGTGTCCTCGGCCTTGGTCTTTTGATTGCGGGGCTATTTATGGGGCGTGGCGGGCTTTTGCTGTCAAGCATTGGTGGGGTTATCGCACTTTGGTCATTCCCGTTGGTCAGCCATGTATCGACACGGGATACGGCACTTCTTGATGGCGCACTGGTGCTGCATTTTGGGGCTGTCGCATTTTGGCTCGGAATACTCATTCCCCTTAAACGGCTCGCAGCTGTGCCGGCAGACTGGGCGAGGGCCGCAGATCTTGGACATCGCTTCGGTGTTGTCGCACGGGGAGTAATTCCCGCTCTGGTCTTTGCTGGCGTTTATCTCGGCTATATTCTTGTAGGCTCGATTGCTGCGCTGCTGGGCACAGGCTACGGGCAGGCGATGATCCTGAAGGTCCTCTTTGTTGTCGGACTGCTTGCGTTGGGGGCTGCGAACAAGCTGCGATTTATTCCTGCGCTCAAAGCGGGCGATCCGCATGCCGCAGGGCATCTGTCGCGCTCAATTTCCATCGAATGGGGCGTTATCTTGACTGTGCTGGCTGTTACCGCGGTTCTGACATCCACACTCGCTTTGCCGACATGAGGTTTACATGAAGAGACGGACTTTTTTAGCTTCGACCAGCGCGCTCGCGTTTCTACCACGCACAGTTTTTGCGGCGGGGGAGATGTTGCGGTTGAAAGCCGAAGCAGTTGTGCAGCAGGTCTTACCCGAGGGCGAAGGAACGACGGCGATGCTGGGCTTCAATGGCGCGATGCCAGGGCCTGAGCTGCGCCTGCGCCGTGGTGTTCGGGCAGAAGTCGAGGTCCAGAATGCGCTTGAGGAGGGCACCGCGGTTCACTGGCACGGTATACGGCTGGAAAACAGGATGGATGGGGTGCCGATGCTCACGCAGGAGTTGATCCAACCGGGCGCGCGAATGACCTACAGCTATGTGCCGCCGGATTCCGGCACATACTGGTATCACTCGCATTACATTTCGCATGAGCAGGTGGCACGCGGCATGATGGGACCGCTTATTATCGAGGATGATGTGCCGCCGGACGTGGATCATGACATTACTGTGCTTCTCGCGGATTGGAGGTTGCAGGAAGACGGCAGCCTCATTAACGAGTTTTCCGACATGCACAGTGTTGCCCATGGCGGTTATATGGGAAATTTTGCACGCGGGTTTTTATCGCAATCGCAAGTCAGCATCGGTGACCGCGTCCGCTTGCGTCTCATTAATGCAGCCACCAACAGGATATTTCCATTGCAAATAAGCGGGGCTGCCGGATCTATTGTGGCGCTTGACGGTATGGCGCTGGCTGTGCCGCGTGCCTTAACCGACATTACACTGGCCCCTGCGCAGCGCGCTGATCTGATCGTAGATGTTCAGGAGGACGTCGCCTTTGATATGCTGATGCGTGACGGGTCGTTCCGCTTGGCTGACCTTGCTGCCGTGGGTGCGAATTCCGACAGACAGCCAACCCCGATTAGGGCTCTTGCTGCGCCGGATTTACCCAAACCGAACACGCCTACACAGCACTTGACCCTTACCATGATGGGCGGTGCCATGGGCGGGCGGCACGGGGGTGACAACATCTGGGCCTTCAATAATGTCTCCGATCTGCAACCGGAGCCTTTCGCTGCGTTTCAAAGGGGCGAGACGGTTCGGATTACCTTGGTCAACGATACCTCCTTTCCGCATGGTATCCATTTGCATGGCCACCACTTCTATGAGGTGGATGCAGACGGAGCCCTTGGCGATCTGCGCGACACCACGCTGGTGGAAGCGCGCGCCAGCCGTGATATTATCTGTGTCTTTGACAATCCGGGCAAATGGTTGCTGCATTGCCATATGCTGAGCCACGCCGTGGGTGGTATGCGCACATGGGTTACTGTCGCATGAGAAGGCTGGCACTGGTCCTGACGGTTTGCGCAAGCGCTGCAAATGCTGATCACGAATTGGAGGGGCGAGCCATCGCCGCAGGTGCCATCCTCTATGCCGCGAACTGCGCCGCCTGCCATGGGGTGAATTTGGAAGGCCAGCCGGATTGGCGCTCTGCGGGAGAGGATGGGGTCCTTCCCGCACCGCCGCATGATGCGTCTGGCCATACATGGCATCACGATAATGCAATGTTGTTCGATTATACCAAGCAGGGCGGGCAGGCGGCTTTGGCCGCGATGGGTGTGACCGGATTCAACAGCGGCATGCCTGCATTTGAGGACGTAATTTCGGATAACGAGATATGGGATATCCTCGCCTATATCCGCTCCACCTGGCCCGAGCGGGAGCGTGATGTCCAGGCCGGTCGAAACCCGCCGCATTAAACAGCACGAAGATTAAATCCACATCAGCCCTTGACCCTCCAGCTACTGGAAGCCCTATCTGTTGTCTGAGACAGAATAGGAGCCTCACCATGAGCAGCGAAAATTCGACCACATTCCATGTCCGCGAGATGTCCTGCGCCTCTTGTGTTGGGCGGGTAGAAAAAGCGTTGCTGGTAGTAGCTGGGGTGCAGTCGGCATCGGTAAACCTTGCGGCAGAGACGGCGACAGTCGTGATGGCGGAAGGGTCCGATATGGAGCCTGTCGTCACTGCGCTCAAAGACGCGGGCTACCCTGCGGAGCTGCAAACATACCGATTTTCCATCGAGAATATGTCTTGTGCTTCCTGTGTCGGGCGGGTCGAGCGCGCTCTTGGCGCAGTGCCCGGTGTTGTGAAGGCTTCTGTCAATCTGGCGCAGGAGCGCGCAACAGTTCAGGCACTTGGTGTCTCTGCTGCGCAGATTTCACAGGTGGCGAGCGCTGCCGGTTATCCGGCGCGGCTGATCACGGATGAGG
>NZ_JBFEKM010000096.1:0-15965 GCF_041552635.1 Sulfitobacter sp. | reverse complement strand
GACGTTTCATGACCGCGCCAAGATGCTCAAGGCGCTGGCAGCCTATCTGAAAGACCATAAACAGAGCCTATATGACCTGAGTTTCGATACTGGCGGCACCAAGTCCGATCACATGATCGACGTGGACGGTGGTATTGGCACGATGCAGGTCTATGCCGCCAAGGGACGTCGCGAAATGCCGGATGATCAGGTGTTTCTGGATGGCCCGCCCGAACAATTGGGCCGCACGGGTCAGTTCATGGGGCGGCATATTTGCACGCCACTGCAAGGCGTCGCAGTGCACATCAACGCATTCAACTTTCCCGTCTGGGGCATGCTTGAGAAACTGGCCCCGACCCTGCTGGCTGGTGTACCCGCCATTGTGAAGCCCGCGACCGCGACTTGCCAAGTGACCGAGGCGTGTTTTCGCCTGATGATCCAGTCAGGCATCCTGCCCGATGGTGCGATCCAGCTGGTAACCGGTGGTCTGGGCGACATGCTGGACCACCTTGATTGCCAGGACGTGGTCAGCTTTACGGGATCGGCCGAAACCGCAAACAAGCTGCGCAGTAATCCAGCACTGCTGGAACGGTCAGTCCGCTTTGCATCCGAACAGGATAGCCTGAATGCGTCCGTATTAGGGTCTGATGCAGCGCCGGGCACCCCCGAATTTGATCTGTTCGTCAAAGAAGTTCAGCGCGAGATGACTGCGAAGGCAGGCCAGAAATGCACTGCCATCCGCCGGATCATGGTGCCAGAGGCACATGTCGACGCGACAATCGCCGCGATCTCTGACCGCCTGGCCAAGGTGACCATCGGTGACCCACGGCTGGAAACCACGAAAATGGGCGCGTTAGTGTCACAATCGCAGCGCCGCGATGTGCTGGAAAAGGCCGCTTTGATAGGGGCCGAGGCCGAACGCGTTTTTGGTGACCCGGACAACTTTGCCGTCGATGGGGCTGATCGCGAAAAAGGGGCATTCGTCCCGCCTATGCTGTTCCATTGCGCCGATCCTGACAACGCGATCCGCGTGCACGATACCGAAGCGTTTGGCCCTGTTTCAACAATCATGCCCTATCGCGATACCGACCATGCAATTGAATTGCTGAACAAGGGCAAGGGGTCGTTGGTCGCTTCGGTCATCACGCGTGACGGCGATTTCGCGCGGCAGATGGCGATGGGTGCCGGTGCCTTCCACGGTCGGCTTTATTTCAACAACCGCGATTCCATGACCGAGGCGACAGGCCACGGTGCCCCCCTGCCCCATATGGTGCATGGCGGGCCGGGCCGTGCAGGCGGTGGCGAAGAATTGGGCGGCATTCGCGGCGTGATGCATTACATGCAGCGCACCGCCATTCAGGGCAGCCCCGACATTCTGACCGCCATCGGCAAGCAATGGGTTCCCGGTGCGACCGAAATATCGGACCGCGACCACCCGTTTACCCGCGTCTTTGACGAACTTGATCTGGGCGAGACGTTCAATTCCGCCAGTCGCACCATCACGCTGGACGATATCGAAACCTTTGCACATTTCACAGGCGATACGTTTTACGCGCACATGGACGAAGACGCCGCCAAGGCAAACCCGTTCTTTCCCGGTCGCGTTGCCCACGGGTATCTGCTGCTCAGCTTTGCCGCGGGTCTGTTTGTACAACCCGACCCCGGCCCCGTTTTGGCCAACACCGGCTTGGACAACTTGCGCTTTATGGCACCGGTTCAGGCTGGCGATAGCATCAAGGTGCGCCTGACGGTCAAGGCAAAGACCCCTCGTAATGACGAATACGGTGAGGTACGCTGGCACGTGACCCTGACCAATCAGGATGATGCCGCCGTGGCCGAATATGAACTGCTGACGATGAATGCCTACTGACGATTTTACGACTGCTATTGCCGATCTGAAAAACCTTGGCGGGCAGCGGGTCTGGTCCCTGATGATCAGCCTGTTCGGTGATCTGGCCCGCAATGAGGGCGATGTCATCGATGGTCCGATCCTGTCTGCAATCATGGCCGCCATGGATGTCCGCCCCGAGGCCGCACGCGTCGCGCTGCACCGGTTGCGCAAGGATCACTGGATCACTTCGCAAAAACAGGGGCGGACCGCCCGCCACAGTCTGACACCAGAGGGACGCGCGCAAAGTCAGGCGGCAAGTGCGCGGATCTATGCCGCCCCTGACGATCTGGCCAAAGGCTGGCAAATGGTCCTGCTTGAAAAGGACACGCCCCAAGGGTTCGAGAACGTTGGCTTTACGATGGTGCAACCGCGCCTTTATGTCGGGCCTGCAAATTTGGTTGCCCCGCAAGACGGGCTTGTGGTTGAGGGCAAGGATGTCCCCGACTGGCTAAAGCGCCAGTTAGAGCCTGCTTTGCTGGAAGAAAGTTATGTGCAATTGCGCATTGCATTAGAAAACGCCACCAGGTTTTTACCCAAGGCCCGCGACCTGACACCGCTGGAAATAGCCGCGTTGCGCTGCATGATCGTGCATAATTGGCGGCGTCTGGCTCTCAAGCATCCTGCCTTGCCGCGTCCCTTGATGCGGGACGATTGGCCGGGGCTGTCTTGCCATATATTGGTGGCTGACCTGTTGGCCCGCTATCCACGCCCCGCGACAGCGCAGATTACGGCCTCTTAACCGCCCAGCAAAAGCGATACTTTCCCAATGTGCATCACAGCGTTATAGGGGAAGGCATGACAAATACAGTTTATCAAAATGACCTGCCTGACGGTCTGGATCTGGGCCCGATCGTTGCGATCGATTGCGAAACCATGGGGCTGCATCCGCACCGCGACCGGCTGTGTGTTGTGCAGCTGTCGGGCGGCGATGGAAACGCGCATCTTGTGCAAATCGCCAAGGGCCAAACAGAGGCCCCGAACCTGTGCGCCTTGCTCGAGGATCCGAAAACCCTCAAGCTGTTTCACTTTGGCCGCTTTGATATCGCCGCGATGCAAAATGCCTTTGGGGCGAAAACCGCGCCGGTCTATTGCACCAAGATTGCCAGCCGTCTGGTGCGCACGTTTACCGACCGTCACGGTCTGGCAAAGCTGTGCCAGGAATTGCTGGGCACCGACATTTCAAAGCAGCAGCAATCCAGTGACTGGGGTGCTGCCAAGCTGACCAAAGCGCAGATCGACTATGCCGCTTCAGATGTTTTGCATCTGCATGAACTGCGCGACAAACTGAACACCATGCTGATCCGCGAAGATCGTATGGACATCGCGCAAGCGTGTTTTGATTTTCTTCCCATGCGTGCCCAATTGGATTTGGCAGGCTGGCCCGATACGGATATTTTTGCACACGCATGAGCACTCCATTTTTATATACCGCCCGGCGTGTGATCCGCACCGAGGCCGATGCGCTGGTGGCTTTGGCTGACAGTCTGGATGATCGTTTTCGTCAGGCGATTGACCTGCTGGTTGCGACCCGTGGGCGCGTGATTGTGACTGGCATCGGTAAATCCGGCCATATCGCCAAGAAAATTGCAGCAACGCTGGCCAGCACAGGCACGCCAGCGCAATTCGTCCACCCCGCCGAGGCAAGCCATGGCGATCTGGGCATGATTACGGGCGATGATGTAGTTCTTGCGATCTCGAATTCCGGCGAGGCCCCTGAACTGGCCAACCTGATCGCCTATTCGCGCCGCTTTTCCATTCCGCTGATCGGGATCACCAGTCGTGCGGGCAGCAGCCTTGGTGCGCAATGCGATGTTGTTCTTGAACTGCCGCAACTGGCAGAAGCCTGCGGCACCGGCGTCGTCCCGTCGACTTCGACCACAATGACACTGGCGATGGGTGATGCCGTTGCAATCGCGCTGATGGAAAACCGGTCGTTCACCGCAGAACATTTCCGCGAATTTCACCCCGGTGGTAAATTGGGCGCACGCCTTAGCCGTGTTGCCGATCTTATGCACACGGGTGATGCGCTGCCACTGGTGCAGGTCGACGCGCCCATGTCCGAAGCCCTGATGACAATGAGCAGCAAGTCCTTTGGCGTGGTGATTGTGACCGACGCTGCCGGTACGTTGCAAGGGATCATCACCAGCGGTGACTTGGGGCGTCATCTGGACGGCCTTCTATCCAAAACGGCCCGCGATGTCATGACGGCAACCCCCGTCAGCATTGCGCCCGATGCGCTGGCCGAAAAAGCCGTGGGCATCATGAACGATCGCAAGATCACTTGCTTGCTGGTCGTTGAACCGGACGGGGCGAATATGCCCGCGGGGTTGCTGCATATCCACGACTGCCTGCGCGTCGGGTTGGGGTGATCGGTCATGCAACGGGACCGCTACACAAGGATCGTGTCCTGGCTCAAGGTACTGTTCCCGCTTGCGGCATTGGGTTTGCTGTCCACGCTTTTCTTGCTGTCACGTGCGATTGATCCCGGACAAGCGATCCCCTTTGCGGAAAAAGAAATTCAGGACCGGCTGCGCGACCAGCGGATAACTGCGCCTTTCTTTACCGGTGCCACAGCCAAGGGCGACATGATTTCGTTTTATGCCGATGTTTTGACCACACCAGACGGCCAAGTCGGGTCAAACAGGGCCGAAAACATTCGCGCAACGATCAAGACGGCAGAAGGTGTCACCTTTCGACTGCAATCAGCTGTGGCTGATATTGATCTCGCGCAGGACCATGCGGAACTGATGAGCGACGTCATTTTGATGACCTCTACGGGGTACCGGATGACGAGCGAACTTATCACCTCGGAACTGTCGGCGCTGAACCTGAAATCACCCGGACACGTCTATGGCACCGCCCCTGCCGGCACGCTTGAGGCGGGTGCAATGTCGGTGCAACATTCCGAAACAGGCGCTACAACCCAATTGCTTTTCACAAATCGGGTGAAGCTGATATACAAACCGAAACCTTTGTCAGAGTGACCCGCGTGAAATATATTCTTCTACCATTATTTTTACTTCTTTCCCCCATGTCCGTTGCCGCACAGGGAACCAATGTTGCCTTTGGTACAATCCGTCAGGATACCAGCCTGCCGGTCGAGGTGACCGCCGATAACCTATCGGTCGATCAGGCAACGGGAACCGCGATTTTCACTGGAAATGTGTTGATTGGGCAAGGCGAAATGCGCTTGTCTGCCGCGCGTGTTCTGGTGGTTTATCGCGCCGAAGCCGAAGGCATCGCGCGTCTTGAGGCAACTGGCGGGGTCACTTTGGTGTCCGGCCCCGATGCCGCCGAATCAGAACGTGCAGATTACGACATCGACGCCGGAACAATTGTGATGACGGGCAACGTTTTGCTGGCCCAAGGGCGCAATGCGCTAAGTTCCGACAAGATGAGCGTGAATTTATCCGATGGCACAGCGCAGATGTCCGGCCGCGTCAGAACCACGCTGCAACCGGGCGGAAGCAACTGATGTCAAAACCTTCCTTGACGGTAGAAGAAGGAAGCGGCGGGCTGCGCATTGAGCATCTTCGCAAATCCTACCGCAAGAAAACCGTCATTCGCGATTTCTCCATGCACCTTGACCGGGGCGAGGTCGTGGCCCTGCTGGGGCCGAACGGGTCGGGCAAGACGACCACCTTTTACGCGATTGCAGGCCTTGTGATGCCCGAAGGCGGCAAGGTGACCATTGATGGCAAAGATGCGACATCGCTACCGATGTACCGCCGCGCACAGCTGGGCATCGGATATCTACCCCAAGAAATGAGCATTTTTCGCGGGCTGAACGTGCAAGATAATATCATGGCCATTCTGGACATATCCGTACCCGATTTGCGCAAAAGGCGCGAACGGCTCGAAGCGCTGCTGTCAGAATTTTCGATCGAGCATTTGCGCCGCGCGCCTGCTATGGCCCTGTCTGGCGGGGAACGGCGGCGGGTCGAAATTGCGCGGTGTCTCGCTGCGGACCCCAAATATCTGCTGCTGGATGAACCCTTTGCCGGTGTCGATCCGATTTCCGTCGATGACATTCGGCATTTGGTCGCAGATCTGAAAAAACGCGGGATCGGGGTGCTGATCACCGACCATAACGTGCGCGAAACCCTCGAAATTGTCGACCGCGCCTATATCCTGCACGAAGGCAAAGTCCTGATGTCCGGCACGCCGGCAGAAGTTGTCGCAAACGAGAACGTGCGCCGCGTCTACCTGGGCGACAACTTCCGTATTTCTTAAGAAACCTCTAACGGGACAGGCAATAATCTGCAGATATTATCTGCGGTTTTGTTTGACATCGTGGGGTATTCGGGCGCTCAATAGACCCATGGTGACTAAACGTTCCATGGTTGTTGTGCATTTCCCTTTCATCAAAGGGCCGATTTCATTCAACCTAAAACCAGCGCCATCCACCCGCATCTGACCCCACCTTTCGCCGCTTGATTGCGGTGTCTTGGCGTCGGTCAGAACGATAATAACAAGGAGACTTTATGCGGTACCAAATCAGTGGCAAACAAATCGACATCGGCGAAGCGCTACAGGTTCACGTGAAAACGGAACTTGGTGAAGCAGTCAAAAAATACGCCGAACGCCCGACGGACGCCAATGTAGTGTTTTCCAAATCAGGCTACGAATTTGTTTGCGAGGCTACGGTTCACCTTTCGACGGGCCTAACGGCGTCGGCAAAAGCGCATGCTACTGATATCTATGGGTCTTTTGATTCTTGCTGTGCCAAGATGGAAAAACAACTGCGCCGCTACAAGCGTCGGTTGAAAGATCATCATCGTGACCGTGCGGAACCGGTTGAACTATTCGGTGCTTCCTCGTATATCCTCGCTTCAGAAACGGATACTGACGCGCAGGAACCTGAAACCCTCCAACCCATGATCATTGCGGAAATGCAGACCAAGATCGCAACCTTGTCTGTCGGAGAAGCAGTGATGCAGATGGAAATTTCAGGCTCCCCTGTCGTGGTTTTTCGTAAAGAAGGAAAAGACGGCGTGAACGTTGTGTACCGTCGTGAGGACGGCAACATTGGCTGGATCGACCCGTCATAAACCCAACGGATCGCACGAGCGGCCCAGAATAGAGCGAGCAGAATGAATTTTGCGAAACTCATCAAGCCGGAAGCCGTCAAGGTGCTTACGTCGGCTTCCAGCAAAAAGCGCTTGCTCCACGATATTGGTGAGCTAGCGCAGAATGCCTACGGACTTGACGCTGGTGCTGTGGTCGAAGCATTGCTGACACGCGAATCCCTTGGCCCGACAGGCGTGGGCCATGGGGTCGCTTTGCCGCACGCCCGCCTTGAAGGGCTGAACGAGGTTCTTGGGGCGTTTGTGCTGCTAGATAAGCCGATTGATTTTAACGCAGTGGATCGCCAACCAGTGGATATCGCCTTTGCGTTATTTGCACCGGAAAGCGCCGGGGTCGAACACCTGAAAGCTTTGGCGCTGGTGTCACGCACCTTGCGCGATACATCCGTGTGTTCAAAACTTCGGTCGAACCACGATTCTGCGACGCTTTATACGATCTTGACTGAAGCGCAGGCATCGCAAGCGGCCTGATCGTTAGGCCCAACTGTCAAAACCAAAGATCATATAGTCCCGCTGATAGGCGTCTGCCGTCAGCTTTTCGATTTCTTCGTCATAAATATCAGCCAGTTCGAACGGGCTTGTCTGCGGGCGTGGCCCCACTGCAGGCACATCCGTGTGCCCAACAGCGGCAGCAAGCGTGCTAAGGTCCACGGCCAAATCCGCCTCGCGGATCACGCGATCGGGCAGCGCAAATTCGCCAAACCCTTGCAGGGCCTGTGCCTGCGTACACCACGCCTGATCCACGCGGATTGCGGTCTGTCCGTTCAGATTACCCTTTAGGAACACCAGAAACGCTTTGAAAGCAGCGCGGTGCGCATCGGCATCATAGCTTGCATCAGGCTCGCCCTCTGGCAGGGGCAGCTTATAGCGACGGATCAGATTGGCGCGCAGTTGGCTATAGCTGCCTTTGCCGGTGGTCACGATATGACGGCAAAATGCGTCGTGGGCGCGGTCAACCGGATGGCGCAGCACCGTAAAGCTGCGATGGCCAGTATTGCGCCGCTTCCATTGGCGCAGGTCCTTTTGGGTCATCTTGCTGTGCAACTGGTTACGCTTGACCCCATCTAGGACCGCCATCCAGTCCAACACCTGCGGTTCCGGCCCACTGCGCAGCGGCAAGTACAAAAGCGGTGTTTCGGCAGCCGCAACATAAGACGGCACGACCGGCCCGCGGCGCGGTTCGAAATTCGGCGTGCGCGTCAGATCAAACCGATCAAGGCGACCAAGAGCCTTAAGCATATCGTCATAATTGCTGACCTTGGTCGAAATATGGTCCGGATTTTGCTTTTTCAGGCTCTTGTCCAAAGCTTCCAGCGCTTCGTCGACCCCCAGATAACGTGCTAGACCATTCATCACTTCGACGCTTTGCAGGTCTTCATACGCCACATAAAATGCCGTCTGGCCCGCGATTTGTAGCCGGTTCAACAGCATCAGTTGAAACTCTTGCAATGCCTCAAGGTGGGCTGCGAATTCGCCTTCGTCAAACAACGCCTGGCCAGCTTTATGTGCCTTCATATCGGTCAGCTTCCACTGGCCGGTCGCTTGGGCGATCTTCCAACTGACATAGCTTTCGACGGGGTTGCGCGTCAGCACAATCTTGGCACAGCTTTCGTCCGCAAGGATCGGGTCCAGCACACGTGGGTCGTGGTCATGAAAATAGCGGAACCCGCCCAGACCAGTGGATTTCGTGGCGATCGCCGACAGCAAAGCATCAGGATTCCTATCACGGGTTTCCTGATCGACGCCCAGAATATCGGTCGATTTAGGAAACCCGATGAAATGCGGGTTGAATGCTTCACCATGGCAGGTAATGCCCTGAAAAGCGTTTAGATTGGTTTCAAGAAAGTTCGACCCGGTGCGCATTTCCGCAAAAACGACGAAGCTGTTGAATTTCGAAGACATAAGTTATTGCACCAAATAAGGTTTTCGGGGGCGTTTCTGGGTGGCTGCAACGCCCCGCTCAACCGGGAAATCCCCCATCATATAGGGGTGCATTCCCTGATTCTTGAGGTTTTGCAAGAACTGGCCAAAGCCGGAAAGGTCGACCATCTTGGGCACCTCGGAAATCCGGCGCAGCTTGGTCTGGCCGATCTCGTCCAGAATGCCTTGCAACGGTTCCATCGGGGCCTCGATAAATTCGGCCATGGTCCAAATTCGCACCCGCGCCTTGGTATAGGGCGACCGCAAGATGTTCATATGTTCGCTTTCGATCTTTTGCAGCAATGCCGCCTCGCGACGAATATCCGCAAAATCCTTGTTCGACCAGAACAGCGGCACCGACCACGCCCCGGTAATCACTGAAACCTGAGCGTTCGGATCTTTGGCGATGCGCCAGCAGACGTCTTGGTTGTCGGCCGGGCCGAACTGAAAACATTGCCGTTCACCGCGCGTGTTCCAGATCAAGTTCGTCAGGAATGCCTTGCCATTATAGTCACGGATGATCGCGCTATCACTAAGCGCCCCGTTAATCGCCGTCTGGTTATCGGCGTAATGCGCGCGATCGGGGGCGAACAGATGCCCATGCACCCGCGCACCCGTGGATTTGGCCAACCATGGTTCAAAATTCTCGAACAGCTCGGCAAAGCCTTGGAACATCGAATAAGGTGCCGCCGTCACGCCGTTTTCCCAGTCTTCGTTCGGGAACCGGCTTTGCATGTACAGACCCGACCGGCCCCGCGTCCGGCGTTCAACGGCCTTGGCAAAAATGCGGTCGATCTTGCCGGGGTTGGGTTCGGTTTTCTTCATGGCTCCGGCTTCGTCGGTCAGAAACGCCTCGTAAAGCCGGTCGGCATAGGGCCAGATTTTGCGGGCCACGAAACAGTCGGACCGCCGCAGCAGTTGAAGGTGATCATCATAGAAAATATGCGGCTTGCCCTGAAAATCGAACTTGGACAGCGTCAAGGAACGGCTTTCGATCTTTAGGGCATATTGGCGCGATAGAGTCTGGAAATAGCTTTCATCGGGAATCCAGACATGCCTGAAATATCGGTCATATTCAGGGCGTTCGGGATCCTGAAGGATTGCTGACAAGGTCTGACGCGTCAAACACCACCATTGCGACCCCATATGCGGCACAATGCCATTGGGCATCCTGCGTTTCAGTCCGATGGCGCGCTGGAAGGCAACGGCCTTGTCAAAGAAATAGCGGTGCCGTTTCCAAGAAAAGGGAAACCGCATCGTAAAGCGTTCTTCGTCCAGACCGCCCACCGTCCAGGGTACATCAGCGGTTGTCGCGCTTTCGATGAAATCTGTACGGGGACGTTCGGCAAGATAGTTGATAAGCTCTTTGACCGGACGCAGCGGCAGACAAGATCCGGAAGCCAGATAGACGTGGCGCACCTGCGGAAAGCTGGCCAACATCAGCTCGGATCCGGATTGCGACCCGGCCACGATGCCCCATGTGCCCCATTCACAGCGAAACCGTTTGCAAAACTTCAGATCGGGAACATCGGACAGGGCTGTGACAAAAGCATCATAGGTCTTGCGCGGCACGGCCTTATCGACATGAATAACAATCGGACAGCCTGCCGCAGACCAGTGCCGCGCGACTTGCTCTGCCCGGCCAAGAGCCGTGTGCACCAGCATGACAACACCGACCGTCATGCCCAGTTTCCTTTGGACATCAGGCCCAGAATTTCTAGCTGCCGCCAATTGATGTATTTCTCGGACCACTTACACCAAAGCTGCGGGTCGGTCTGCATGCTGGCCGCATAGGCTTTGTATTCGACCGACGCGGCATAGTGCTGGCCACGCTCAAGCTCTTCTGCGGCTTTGACACCGAAGGTATCGATAAACTTTGCATGAAGCAGCACGCCGGATGCTTTTTCCCCGCCCCATTCGTCATAGACCTGATTCAATCCGCGCGGCAGCAGCATGTGGGTCGAACTGACGTAGCAATACCGCCGGTCCCATTTCACCAGCGGTACCTTGTTCAGCGCAGGTGCCTTGGCCGGGGCGTCCTTGAAAAAGACGCGCGAACGCGGGCCGCCCTGTATCCACAGGTTCGCAAACTTGAAGTTTCGCGAAAGGGTATAATTGCCGCTGTCGAACCACGACGCGATCTCGATCGGGTCTTGACCGGATTGGTAGGGCTGTTCGTCCAACCGCCCCTTGGGATACATATCCAGCAACATGGCCGAGAATGATTTGATCGACGATGCGTCCAACCAATCGGTCAGGGCGCGCAAGGGCCGCGTATCGCAAAACGGATAGACCAGAAATTCATCTGGATCGACAGTCAGGGTCCAGTGGCCGTGGGCATGTTTGATTTGCAGATAATTCAGCCAATCCACACCAAAGCGGGCCCGCTTATAGCTGGCGCGGGTACGCCACACAGAAACATCTGGCTGATCACGCAGATAATCCAGCGATCCATCGTCACTGTCATTGTCCACGAAAAAGAAATGGCCAACGCCCATCTTGCGGTAGTAATCCAAGAAATACGGCAGGCGAATTTTCTCGTTTCGCTGGGTGCAATATAGCAAGATGTCATCGCTTTTGATTTGATCTGTGCGATTGACAACCTCTTTCAGCTCGCGGCGTTTGCGATACGCGCGAATGCGCCATCTTTTGCGCTGCAGCCGAAGCCGATATGATTGCACTAGACCCAAAAACTGCCCTTCATTCTCGGGGTACGTCTAACCTTTTACCACAATGGCCCCACAAGCAGGCACATTATCCACGTATGCTTAACACGATATTGAAATGATCGTCCCATGTCGGAGCTTTAAATCCCGTCGGAACATGCGCCTGATCACCACCGGTCGCCCAAAAACGTATTACTGTCTCCCAGTGATACTGATCGGAAACCCCTGCGTAAACAGGCATTTGCCCCAAAAACTCATGCAATACTTCCAAATCATTACACAACACTCGTGTACCGAGAAGTAGCGCCTCAACTGGAGGTAGACCAAAACCCTCGGCCAACGACGGGAAAAGGGACCCGGTTGCGGATTTCACCAGCGCAGCCAAGGCAGCATCAGATAAGTTGGGAATTTCACGTACCGGCCCCGCAGGATCAAGCGCATCAAGCCGGTCAAACACCGCATCGTTGTTCCAGCCGCGACTGCCACATATCAGCAACGGCGGGGCATCCGGGCCAAGTTTCTCCCAGATATCAAGAAGAAAACCATGATTTTTTCGCGGCTCGATGGTGCCGACGGTGACAAAATAAGGCCCACGCGGCGGCAGCCCGTGGGGCAGTACGGCTGCATCTGGTCGGGGCAAGACTGTTCCCAAATGCGCAACAATACCTTTTGGAACGGTCCCCCAAGACGTCATGTGCGCCTGCGTCCGTCGCTGCGTGTCGGCAGAGTTATAGATCACCAGATCTGCATATTGTCGCACTCGCATCATCTTGTCGCGAAAAGGCTCAACCGTGCCGGGACGCTGAAACTGCGGGTATTCCAGCGGAATAACATCATGCACCAGCACGTTGATGTCGATGCCAGCGCCCTTGACCGCTGATAGCACTCTGTCGGTCAGGTTGCTGTGACCCACGTTGAAATAGGCACAATTGTCAGGAAGATGGCGCAAAAGCGTCGGTACACGCCACGGCGCAGCACGTGCGATGGACAGCTTGCGAAAATCAGCCTCTGCGCTTTTGCCCGCAGCACTGCCGCCGCGCAAAAGCCGCGACAGGCCGCCGGGTTTTCCCCAAGGGGTCTGCCCAACGGTCCGATCATGGACAGATTGCAAGCCTGCACGGTCCAGCAAAAGATAGCCGAACGCGGTTCGGACCAACCCGAAACAAGGGGTATTTTCAGACACGAACCGCGCGAGATAAGCCAGCTCAACACGGTCAACACCTGTCGCCACACGCCCTGCGCGCCGCAGAGTTCGCGTCAGATCCAGCAGCCGGGCAGGCGGGGCTTTATGTGTCGTAGTGGCCAGTTTGGTGCCATCTCCAAGCGTCAGAGATCATTTCAGACAGGGACGAACGTGTCGGCTTCCAGCCCAACTCTGCCACAGCACGCGATGATCCGGAAACCAATTTCGTACAATCCCCGGGCCGTCTGTCACCTTCAACAATCGGAACCGCGCGGTTTGTGACCTTGCTGCTGTGTTCGATCACTTCGCGCACAGAGAAACCCGATCCGGTACCAAGATTGAAAACCCGGCTCGATTTCCCGTCAAGCAGCCATTGCAGCCCCAACACATGCGCATCGACCAGATCGCACACGTGGACATAATCGCGAATACATGTGCCATCGGGCGTGTCGTAATCTGTGCCAAAAACCGTCAGCGCATCGCGTTTGCCGTCAATCGCGTCCAGCATCAACGGAATCAAGTGAGTCTCGGGGCGGTGAAATTCGCCCACCTCGCCATCGGGGTCGGCACCGGCCACGTTGAAGTAACGAAAGATCACCGATTGCATGCCATGCGCCACGTCGAAATCCCGCAAGATGTCTTCGATAGCGCGTTTTGAAGCCCCATAGGCGTTGATCGGATGTTGCGCACTGTTTTCATCCAGCACGACATTGTCCTGATCGCCGTAGGTCGCGCAGGTCGATGAGAACACGAAGCTCTGACAGCCTGCCTGTGCCGCCGCCTCGATCAGGTTCAATGAACCTTCGACGTTATTGCGCCAGTACAAGCCCGGTTGCGTCATGCTGTCGCCGACCTGGCTTAGGGCTGCGAAATGCATGACGGCAACGGGCTGGTATTGCGCGAACACCGCGTCGATCTGATCACGGTTCAGCAGGTTACCTTCGACGAAGGGGCCGTATTTCACGGCATCGCGCCAGCCGGTTACCAGATTGTCAAAGGTCACGGGCGTAAAGCCGGCCGCAGCAAGCGCTTTGCAAGCGTGCGACCCGATATAACCCGCGCCGCCCGTTACCAATACATTTGTCATATGACTGCCTTTGCCGGTCCCTATTGAGCTGCTTTATCAACCCGCATAACGTCTTGCAAATAAGCATAAAGATCATCGCGCAGTTCTTCTCGGGCAAGACCGAAAGACACAGTCGCCTGCAAAAACCCTGATTTAGACCCGCAATCAAACCGTTGACCTTTGAAGCGATAGCCAAACACGTCATGACCTTGGGTCAATTCTGCCGCAATGGCGTCGGTCAACTGGATTTCCCCACCCGAGCCGGATTTCAACTGATTGAGATTCCTCAACACATTTGGCGACAGGATATAACGACCAATCACCGCAAGGTTCGACGGCGCATCTTCGGTTTTTGGCTTTTCGACCATACCCTTGATTTTAACCATCTCGCCGCGGTCTTCATCAATGTCCAGCATCCCGTAAGATGACGCACGATCGGGATTGACCTCCATCGCGGCGACCATGTTTCCGCCGGTTTCGTTATAGGCTTCGACCATCTGCTGAAGGCAGGGCTTTTCGGCTGCAATCACATCGTCCGGCAAGATCACCGCAAACGGTTCATTGCCAATCAACCGACGTGCGCACCATACGGCGTGGCCCAGACCCAACGCCTTGTGTTGGCGGATATAGGCAATTGCCCCACTATCCATATTGGTATTCTTCAGAATCTCCAAAAGCTCGGTCTTGTTCTTGGACCGTAATTCCTGCTCAAGCACGGGAGAATGGTCAAAGTAATCTTCCAAAGCGCCTTTGCCGCGCGAGGTGACGAAGATGAATTCCTTGATGCCGGCAGCGCGAGCTTCGTCAATGGCGTATTGGATCAACGGGCGATCCACCAATGTCATGATTTCCTTTGGCACCGATTTGGTCGCCGGAAGGAACCGCGTCCCCAGGCCGGCCACCGGAAAAATCGCTTTGGTTACTTTTTTTCCCATCTGTCGTAATCCCTACGTCATTCTAAATCATTTTACCTTGCTCACAGGCAAAGCACTATATTTCTGCATATAATAGCGCCTTAATCTAAAACTAAGGCCGTTATTTGGTTCTTTGGTGGCAAAAGCCTCTTTGTGAAGCAACGCGCCCTATTTCCCGATGCCATTTTTTCTGTCTCGTGACAATTGCTACAATCGGCTCATTGCGAGCGACTTTACCAAACAGCCCCCCCCTTTGCACCCAGAATCC
Organism: Sulfitobacter sp.; assembly: GCF_041552635.1. Taxonomy (GTDB): domain Bacteria; phylum Pseudomonadota; class Alphaproteobacteria; order Rhodobacterales; family Rhodobacteraceae; genus Sulfitobacter. The sequence continues at coordinate 991 of NZ_JBFEKM010000096.1, read as the reverse complement.
TTGCCTGTCAAAACCCAAGTGGTGGAACATCGCCGTCGGCGATAAAATGAGCAAAGTGACGATTTGCCCTTGCGCAACCTGTGCCAAAGCACGGGCACGGTCTTGCTTGGCGCGCGCCGGTCTGCTGAGAATCATAACGCTGTCGCGCGCCGTGCTGGGGAACCGCAAGAAAGGTGCCAAGGCGTGTTTTGGCAAGGCGGGCGGCACCAAGGAACGGGCCAGCCCATCAGAAAACCCCAGATCAATGCGCTTCATCAGACGGCGGATATCGCGCGGCTCAAGGTGGCCGGACTGCATCAAACGCAACAATCTGCTCCGCTGTTCCTCGCGCAAGTTCTGCCACTGCTTTGCACGATCGCCTTCGGGGACGTGCTTGCGCTGAAACACCGCCCAGCTTGCCCCGATATCAAACAGGTCCGTAGGTACGCGCGACGCAGTGCGCATACGGTTTTCAGCAAAGCCGTGGTGAACCTCTGCCAAGGGCACCAGCGCAGTCGCATGCCCCGCCCGCGCCAGACGCATGTTCAGATCGGTTTCGTCCAGAAAGTAATGGAACGCGGGGTCAAAGCCGCCCAATTCGATCAGCACATCGCGACGAAACGCCATGTTAGTGCCTTCGGTCTTGATCGCACGGCCTTTGGGCGGGGTCATCACTGTCGCTTGTTTGTCGTCCAGCTGTAAGGCGTGGGGCAGTCCCTGCGCGTCCAGACTGGCGGCCTTCCATTGGAATGAAATACCGTTGCGCCCACGAATATATCCCCCCATCGCGGCAACATCTGCCCGTGCTGCGGGGGCGATCAGATGGCGCAGCCACATCGGTTCAGGCACGGCGTCATCATCAATAAAAGCAATGATATCACCTGCCGCGTGGGTCAGACCAAGGTTGCGCGCCGCCGAAATGTTGGGCTGGTCGAAAGGCACCAATTTCAGTTCGGACGCGAAAGGCAAGGTTCGGGCCGCCGCGATACTGCCCGGATCAGCAACCACAACG
>NZ_JBFEKM010000095.1:0-16021 GCF_041552635.1 Sulfitobacter sp. | reverse complement strand
GGAAGGGCGTCAGAACGTCAGCTTCTGGTCCCCGCTTGATCCGGTGACCGACGCCACGCTGCGCTGTGTTGCGGGGTCGCATTTGTGGGAAAAACCTGTGCTGCCCACACGTTGGGTCAAGGGCGATGCGTTTTTTGACCCTGCGCCTTATATGCCCGTGCCAGACCCTGACGCAGAAGGGATGGACATACGCGAATGGACGATGGAGCCAGGCGACGCGGTGGCGTTCAACTATGGCATTCTTCACGGGGCACGCGGCAATCAATCGACGTCACGCAGGCGTGCGTTTTCCTTGCGGTTGCTGGGCGACGACGCAACCTATACCCAACGCCCCGGCCCGACCTCGCCGCCGTTTCCGGGGCATGAGATGGTGCAGGGCCAACGCCTGAGGGAGGATTGGTTTCCGATGTTGATGGGGTGAATGCTGGTTGTACGGTCGTTGCTACCGGCGGCCTAGGGTAATTTATCGACTAAAAGGGCATTTAGTGAAGAGCCGGTACGCCGCAGCACCGCAAGTGCTTGAAACGCGTCCGAATTCCAGAACGTCCGTGCATGCTCCCTGTCGGGGAATTCAATAATGAATGCGGCGTCTGGAATGGTATTGTCACCCTCCAAATGCTCGGGGTCGCCGCCACGCACCAGAAATTTTCCCTGATTGTCAGATACCACCAAGGGAATCTTGGCAAAGTATTCCTCCATCCAGTCGCGACTGTGAATTTGCATCTGGCCGATTACGAATGCTGTCATGGTGAACGGTCCTTTTTTTCAGCAAGAGGAGCTTCATTTTGGCAGTGCGACGATACGATGTACCTATAGATCAAATTTATCGGGCAGTGCGATTGTCATGTCAACTTTGATCACTTTGGGCGCAAAGTCGCTGTCGGCTAGGGGTATCCTTGTCTAGGATAATTCCCAGACCAGAAGAAATCAGCCCCTTAAAACCCCAGTCCCTCAAAACCACTGCCCGGGTTCAATTAGACCAAAGTCCAGCAATTGCCGTGAATGCCATTCAAACGGCGCGGAGTTGTGCCATTTGAAGGTATGGATTTCGAATTTGCTGCCGGGGTTCTTTTTCAGCGCTTTTGCGGTGCGGAACGAACAAATAGCGGCAGTAATATTGTGGTGCCACGGACAGGAAAACGTGTTGTATTCTTCGTCGTTAAACGTGTGGTCATCGCGGATACGCAGGCCGGGTTTGGCGCGGAATATCGAAATCCGGTCAATCTTGCGGCGCGCGGCGGGTACGTGTTCTTCGAACCGCCAGCGCAATCCGCCATAAAAATCAAGCTGGCGGTCTTTGGGGTGGTTTGCGACCGTCCCGTCAGGGCGCGCGAGTGCGTAATAACCTGACCGGTCCAGATGCGCATGATCCAGCGATACGGCGTCAGGGCATTCCGTCAGGTCTTCGGCATACAGATCAATGACATAGCTTAACATCGCCCCGCGCCGTTCTTCGGTATGAAATGTTAGCATCTCACCGATGGTGCGGGTTTCGCAAAACGGATAGAACAGATATTCTGCGTTATAGCAGTAATATATCCACAGGTTCGGGGCTGCGTCGATGATACGGTTGACCGCGGTTTCCATCGCCCCGTCGTGGTGCATCTCATAGTCGATGCGGATCACTGTTTCCGCCACATCCCTTGGCAGATCAAAGCTTTGCGGCATGAAGGCGATTACCTGCGCAAAGCCGGATTGCTGGTGATGGCGCAGGGTGGTGTCCACCTCGACATCGTCCTCTACCAGAACCAAGGCCACCGGGCCTTTGACAAGCGCATCTTTGCCTTCGTTGAGAAAGTGATCGAGACTGCGGTACTGCATGGACCCTCGTGGATTTTTACACCTCTTCTAAATCGGTCAAATCGGCACGCATTGCAAGAGAACGCTGGCACTGTTAGATGGCAGGCTTGCACCTTTGTTATCAACGGACCTTGCCATGACCGCGCCAAAAAAGCTGTTCATCAAAACCTACGGCTGCCAGATGAACGTCTATGACAGTGAACGCATGGCCGAAAGCCTGGGCGATACATACGTCGAAACCAAGACGGCGGCCGACGCCGATATGATTTTGCTCAATACCTGCCACATCCGCGAGAAGGCGGCAGAGAAGGTGTATTCCGAACTGGGCCGCCTCAAGTCGTTGAAAGCATTGAACCCCGATCTGAAGATCGGTGTCGCGGGCTGTGTCGCGCAGGCCGAAGGAGCCGAGATCATGCGCCGTCAGCCTGCCGTCGATCTGGTGGTTGGTCCGCAATCCTATCACCGTTTGCCCGCGATGGAGGCCCGCGTGCGCGAGGGCAAGACCGCGCTGGACACGGATTTTCCCGAAGAAGACAAATTCGAAAAGATGAAAGGCCGCGGCAAAGCGGCCCGCGCGCCCTCGGCTTTTCTGACGGTTCAGGAAGGCTGCGACAAATTTTGCGCATTTTGTGTTGTGCCGTACACGCGCGGTGCCGAAGTATCCCGCCCTGCGACCCGCGTCCTGCAAGAGGCCCGCGAATTGGTCGAACGCGGTGTGCGCGAAGTCACGTTGCTGGGCCAGAACGTCAACGCCTATCACGGCACAGGCCCCGAGGGTGCCGATTATACCCTGGCCCGCCTGATCCGCGAGATCGCCAAGATCGACGGGCTTGAGCGGATCCGCTATACCACAAGCCACCCCAATGACATGGACGACGCCCTGATCGCTGCCCACGGCGAGGTCGACAAACTGATGCCCTACCTGCATTTGCCGGTACAATCGGGGTCGGACCGTATCCTTAAGCGCATGAATCGCAGCCACACCGCCGACAGCTATCTGCGGCTGATCGAACGCATTCGCGACGCGCGCCCCGATATTGTGATGTCGGGTGATTTCATCGTGGGCTTTCCCGAAGAAACCGATGCCGATTTCGAGGCGACGATGGATTTGGTGCGCGAGGTCAAATATGGCTATGCCTATTCCTTCAAGTACTCGACCCGCCCGGGCACCCCCGCAGCTGAACGCGCCTTGGTCGACGCAGCCGTCGCCGATGACCGCCTGCAACGTCTTCAGGCGCTGATCACCGGACACCAGCGCGAAATACAAACAGCAATGGTCGGGCGTGATGTGTCGGTATTGGTTGAAAAATCGGGGCGAGAACCGGGACAAATGGTCGGCAAGTCGGAATACCTGCATTCGGTCCATATCGATAACGCAACTGCAGCGGTCGGCGATGTCGTACCGGTTAGAATCGTCGATGCGAAAACCAACTCTTTGACCGCACGGCAAATTTAAACGTCACGCTGTTTAGGATCTTATTGTTATCGTTTCCGCCACAATTGCGCTGCAATTGCCATAAATTTGCCAAACTGTGGCCATAATTGACTAATTGGCGCTGCATTCGTACTTCACAGGCCCTCAATTACCACCTAATCTCACTACATATTGCGGGGGACTGGGTGCTTTGGGGCATTGGTAGTTTCTTTAGCGGGGGCATTAAAAAAGGACGAGGGCTGTGTTGAACACAATTACCAAAGGGCTCCGACTGTTTGCTGGCACATTGATCGCCGCAACATTCGTTTTCCAGACATCGGCTGCCGATGCGCAAACACGGTCGCAAGGTGGCCGCGATAAAGGCCAATACATTCCAACCATCTGGGTTGATCCCGATGGGTGTGAACATTGGGTGATGGATGATGGTGCCGAAGGGTACATGACGCCGCATGTCAGCCGTCAGGGTATTCCGGTGTGTCGACGTGGCAATGTCTGCGGTGTGATGGAAACCGATCAGTTTTTCAAGACTGATAGCTACCGCATTCACCCACAGGGCAAGGCCCGCCTGACCGAATTCTTCAAGTCGACCGGTGCCGTTTCCTATATCATCAGCGGTCACACAGACAGCCGCGCGTCGGATGCCTATAACATGAAACTGTCGCTGAACCGCGCCAATTCAGTCGCAGCAATCGCACAGCAAACCGGTGCTCGGATCGCAGATGTGCGCGGCTACGGCGAACGCATTCCAGCGGCCGCGAATAACACGGCAGCCGGCATGGCCAAGAACCGCCGCGTCGAAATCATCTGCATTCGCTAAGGGGACAGAAAAGTGTTTAAAACAAAGATATTGATGGCGACAGCCTGTGCCTTGGGCCTGACCGCTTGCGGCGATCTCGAAGGCGGGCGTGGTTACCCTGCGGATAAATCCTTTGACCGGGGCTTTGATAAAAAGCACCTCAGCCAGCTTCAGGCCGGCATCTGGGTCGATCCAAACGGCTGCGATCACTGGATCATCGACGACGGCGTCGAAGGTTACCTCAGCCAGCGTCTTGATAAATACGGCAAGCCTGTCTGTTCAGGTGTAGCGCAACCAACTTATACCGCCGGCGATTTCAAAGGCGGTTCGCGCATCCCGGACCCGAACTGATTTTGCTGACCCGCAAAAGAACATCAAAGCCGGGGCGTTTCACGCTCCGGCCTTTTTTGTTCAAAACGGGGTTATCATCCATACAATGCGCCCCATATTCTCTACAGACCCTCCCAAATAGGATTAGGCTTTGACTTCCAGTGAGATCATGACCCCTCCCGCTCATACGTCGACACGGTTGGAATTTCCCGAAAACCGGCTGCTGATTGACCTTTGTGGTGCCTATGACGCGAACCTTGCTGCCGTCGAAAAGGCATTAGAGGTCCAGATCGTCAGGCGCGGTAACCAGCTTTCCGTCATGGGAGAAGACGATGCGGTCGGGCGCGCGGCGTCGGTGCTTGAATCGCTGTATGCGCGGCTTGAAGGTGGGCGCACCGTTGAACCTGCGGATGTCGACAGCCTGCTGCGGATGGGAACGTCGGCAGTCGGGACCGGCATCCAGCCGGGTGACCAGATCGAAATGCCGATCTTGGGTGGTGTTGAAATCCAGACCCGCAAGAAACGAGTCGAGCCGCGAACCGAAGCCCAAAAAGCCTATGTGCAATCGCTTTTCGATAATGAGCTTGCCTTTGGCATCGGGCCGGCGGGCACGGGCAAAACCTACCTCGCGGTTGCGGTCGGCGTGTCGATGTTCATCAGCGGTCATGTCGACAAGATCATTCTGTCACGCCCGGCCGTCGAGGCGGGCGAAAAGCTGGGCTATCTGCCCGGCGATATGAAAGACAAAGTCGATCCTTACATGCAGCCGCTTTATGACGCGCTGAACGACTTTTTGCCGGGCAAGCAACTGGCGAAACTGCTGGAAGACAAAAAGATCGAAATCGCACCGCTTGCATTTATGCGTGGTCGTACTCTCTCCAATGCCTTTGTGGTGTTGGACGAGGCGCAGAATGCGACGTCGATGCAGATGAAAATGTTCTTGACCCGGCTGGGCCAAGGGTCGCGCATGGTCATCACCGGCGACCGTACGCAAATCGACCTGCCGCGCGGTGTTCCATCCGGCTTGCAAGATGCTGAACGTCTGCTCAAAACGATCCCGAAAATCAGCTTCAACTATTTCACATCAAAAGATGTCGTGCGTCACCCGCTGGTCGCCGCCATCATCGAGGCCTACGAGGCCGATACCGGACACGCCTGATGGGCGCGTGCTGCTTCATTTTGCCAAATAAACTCCGGGGGTCCGTGGGCTGGCCCCCGGTCGGTACCATAGCAGGGGGCACCCGTCCCGAATGACCCAAATGACCGCTCTCGATATCGTCGAAGAAGACCCCCGCTGGGCCGATCTCGACCTGCAAACCCGTGCCGAAACAGCCATCGTTGCCTGTCTCAAACATCTCGACATTGACCCTGACGCATCGGAAATCACTATCCTCGCGTGCGACGACGCCCGCATTGCAGACTTGAACGCGGATTTTCGTGGGAAACCTACCCCCACAAATGTTCTGAGCTGGCCCGCCGACGAACGCGGCGCAGCGCAGGATGGCGGCAAACCGCTGCCTATCGACCCTGATTTCGACGGCATGCTTGAACTGGGTGATATCGCCGTTTCATATGATACTTGCGCTGCCGAAGCACGTGCCGCAGGCAAATCCATGGCCGATCATGTGACCCATTTGATCATTCACGGCACACTCCATCTTTTGGGCTACGACCACGAACGTGACGCGGATGCCACGTTGATGGAGGGCATCGAAATCGAAATACTTGGCAAACTGGGGTTGGATAACCCATATAGAGAAGATGCAGCGCAATAGCCTGCCTCAAAACAACAAAGACGGGACCCGATGGGCGACACAGACGGATCATCTGACGCGGCGCAAAGCGCGCAGCTGGATAGTGAATTAGGTAGTATATTTCTTGATGAAGAGGATGCCCCGAAATCGGGTGGTTTCTTCTCTAGGGTGATGGGCGCACTCAGCGCATCCGAGGCGACGGAGGACGACCAGATGTCGCCCCCCCAGACCGACCGGCTTTCAGCGCGGGGGATGATGAACCTGCGCCGGATGCGGGTGGATGATGTCGCGGTGCCCAAGGCCGATATCACGGCAGTTCCCGTAACATCCAGTCTTGATGAACTGGTCGAGGTGTTCAAAGAAAGCGGCCTGACGCGTCTGCCAGTCTATGAAGGCACGCTTGATACGCCCGTTGGCATGGCGCATCTCAAGGATCTGGCCCTAACCTATGGGTTCAACGCCAACACCGAAGATTTTGATCTGACCGCGATGCTGCGGCCGCTGCTTTTCGTGCCGCCGTCGATGACAATCGGCGTGCTGCTGACGAAAATGCAGGCCGAACGCCGTCACATGGCCTTGGTTATCGACGAATATGGTGGCGTTGACGGCTTGGTCACCATCGAGGACCTGATCGAGCAGGTTATCGGCGAGATCGAAGACGAACATGACGTGGACGAGGGCAATAACTGGGTCGTCGAAAAGCCGGGCTGCTATCTGGCGCTTGCCAAGACACCGCTCGAAGATTTCGAGGCCGAGATCGGCTATTCCCTCACCGACCATGATGATGTCGATGAAGAGGAAATCGATACGCTTGGCGGATTGGTCTTTATGCTGTCGGGGCGGGTGCCCGCGCGCGGCGAAGTCGTCGTGCATCCCGATGGGCCCGAATTCGAGGTGATCGATGCGGACCCTCGCCGGATCAAACGCCTTCGGGTGCGCGTGTCCGGTACCGCATAATGACGTTTATTTCCAACGTTTGGGTGCGGTTCGCCGTAGCTGTCGGTGTGGGCGCGTTTGCCGCCTTTGGTCAGGCACCTTACGACATGCCGGTTCTGATGTTAATGGGGCTGGTCTGTGCGATCGAAATGTTCCGCCGCAGCGCCACACCCAAGCAGGCCGCCGCGATTGGCTGGGGCTTTGGCTTTGGTTATTTTTTGCACGGCTGGACATGGCTGGTCTCGCCTTTCATGGTCGACCCGGAACGCTATGCCTGGATGGCCCCGTTCGCGCTTGTGCTGATGTGTGGGGGGCTGGCGCTGTTTTGGGGTGCGGCCTTTGGCGCGGCGCGCTGGTTGTCGCCACGGATCTGGCCTTTGGTGTTTTGCCTGACGGCAGCCGAAATGCTGCGCGGTTATCTGTTCACCGGCTTTCCGTGGGGCATGTTCAGCCAAGGTTTGGTGAATATTTGGCCGGGGCAGGCGCTGGCGGCCATTGGCCCGTATGGCTTAACATTGTTGTTTGTCGCGGCAGCCTATTGTGTTGTGCGGATTTTTGCAGGGCGCAGGTACGGGACGGGCGTTGGCGTGTCTGTTGTCTTGGTTTCGCTTTTGGTCATTCCGTTCAGCATGCCCGCGGCCCCCTTGGGCGATGCTACCATCCGGATGGTGCAACCCAACGCAGCGCAAAAGGACAAGTGGGATCCCTTTATGATCCCGCAGTTTTTTGAACGCCAACTGGCCTTGACCCGCGCCGCCCCCGTGTCGGCAGATGCCCCGCCAGACTTGATCCTTTGGGCCGAAACCGCCATCCCGTGGACGCTGGACATGGCAGACGGTGCTCTTAGCCAGATCAGCTTTGCTGCGGGGGGCACGCCTGTGGTGCTAGGGGTCCAGCGGCGGAACGATCTGCAGTACTACAATTCTGCCGTGTTGCTTGGGCCCGCCGGTGAGGTGCTTCAGACCTACGACAAACACCATCTGGTGCCTTTTGGCGAATATATGCCCTTTGGCGATTTCCTCAGCAACTTCGGCATCCGAAGCCTCGCCTCGCAGTTTGGCAATGGCTATTCCTCGGGGGCGGGGGCCGCGTTGATGGATTTGGGTACGCTTGGCCAGGCGCTGCCGCTGATTTGCTACGAGGCCGTCTTTGCGCGGGATGTGAACGCGGCACCGGCGCGCCCCGCCTTTTTGATGCAGCTTACGAATGACGCGTGGTTTGGCAAAGGGCAGGGGCCGCTGCAACACCTTGCCCAAGCGCGGATGCGCGCCATTGAGCAAGGTTTGCCGATGGCGCGGGTCGCCAATACCGGCGTTTCCGCAATGATCGACCCTTGGGGCCGGGTGACGCAAAGCCTTGGTCTGAACGAGGCGGGATTTATCGACGCGCGCCTGCCCTTGCCACGGCCGCCGACGTTATATAGCCGTTGGGGTGAGATACCCGCCCTGATTGTGTTGCTTATTGGTCTTTCTATCGCCGCAATGCTGCGTCAAAGGCAGTTACAGTTTGACGCCAAGAGGGCGGACAGCTAAGTCCGTCCAATCTGCCACAACGGCTTCCTGACGTGGCTATTTAATCTATTGGAGCACTACATGTCCCGTAAAAACTATACTTTCACTTCGGAATCCGTTTCCGAAGGGCACCCCGACAAGGTGTGCGATCGCATCTCCGACGCGATTCTTGACGCATTCCTGACAGAAGAGCCCGAAGCGCGGGTTGCGGCTGAAACCTTTGCAACCACGAACCGTGTGGTCATTGGCGGCGAAGTCGGCCTGGCCAATCAGGAAAAGCTAAGCGAATACATGGGCAAGATCGAAGATATTGCCCGCGCCTGCATCAAAGACATCGGCTATGAGCAGGACAAGTTTCACCACGCGACATGTGAAATCACCAACCTGCTGCACGAACAATCCGCGCATATTGCGCAGGGTGTGAATTCGGCAGGCGACAAGGACGAAGGCGCTGGCGATCAGGGTATCATGTTCGGTTTCGCCACGACCGAAACACCCGAACTGATGCCGGCCCCGATCCATTATTCCCACGCGATCCTGCGCCGCTTGGCCGAAGTCCGCAAAAATGGCACCGAGCCTTCATTGCGCCCCGACGCGAAAAGCCAGCTTTCCGTGCGCTATGAGGATGGCAAACCGGTTGGCGTTTCCTCGATCGTTTTGTCGACACAGCACGCACATGAATCGCAAACCAGCGATGATATCCGAGCCATCGTCGAACCCTATATCACCGAAGTGCTGCCGGAAGGCTGGATCACAACCGACACCGAATGGTGGGTGAACCCGACCGGTACATTTGTCATCGGTGGCCCTGATGGCGACGCTGGCTTGACGGGCCGCAAGATTATCGTCGACACCTATGGCGGCGCGGCCCCGCATGGCGGTGGCGCGTTTTCGGGCAAAGATCCGACAAAGGTGGACCGGTCAGCGGCCTATGTTGCACGCTATCTGGCGAAAAACGTCGTGGCGGCGGGCTTGGCTGAAAAATGCACGATCCAGTTGAGCTATGCGATCGGTGTGTCCAAGCCGTTGTCCATCTATTGTGACACCTTTGGCGGTGATGGTGACGTGGCAGACGCCGCGATTGAACGCGCCATCGGCAAGATCATCGACTTGACACCCCGCGGAATCCGCGAGCATTTGCAACTGAACAAGCCGATTTATGAACGCACTGCGGCCTATGGCCACTTTGGTCGTGCACCCGATGCGGACGGCGGCTTTAGCTGGGAAAAAACCGACCTGGTCGACGCGCTGAAGGCGGCGCTTTAAGCCCCAGTCTGGGGGCAAGGGACTGCATGTGCCCTTGCCAGCCGCTGAAATTAACGGACCTTCGATATGATCGGGGGTCCGTTTTGCTTTTTGAGGAACCTTATTCCGATTAGGCAAAAGCCCAATGTTCAAGACGTGCGTCGAAAGGGGGAAGGCGGTCTGGAAGGTTTCGGCACTGCGCTGGCGGCTGTTTTGCTTTCTGCTGCGCGTATTACCGGATGCCCTTCCATTTCCTGGAGCGCGACAAGGTAGTCCCACATCAAGTTGCAAGAGTTTTCGAGTTCTTCTGCCGTCCGCCCGGACTTGCCAGTATCGTCGTGCCGCAAGTCGCGGATTTGACGCAACATGCGGCTGACCATCGGTTTCAGGTCCATGGCGCATGCGCGGGCAAAGTTGTGGAGCGCGCCGGTGGTCTCGACCCCGACAGACCGCGCGGGCGATGTCGAATGGTTTAGCGCGTTGGTGACAGCGCGCTTGAATGCAGTTTTGGTTAACGTTTCTTTCGGGATGTAATCGCTGCACCCGGCATCCATTGCTGCAATGGCAATATCATCCCGTCCCATCCCTGTGATCAGGATCGTGGCCGCGGTGCAATTGCGCGGTGACAGCCTGATCAGTTCCAGCGCATCAAGACCGGTGCCGTCAGGCAGACCGTAATCCACAAAGATCAGGTCGAAAGTATCAGCCTCGAGAATCGTTGCAAGTTCAGCCAATGAGGCGACATTCGAGACATCGAAATGGGGTTTTAGCCCCGCACACAGCCGCCCAAGACGATGCCGGTCAAACCGTTCATCATCCAAAACCAGAACGCGTGCCTGATCCGGAAGAGGTCCGGTGACCGTTTTGTATTGAAACATGGTGACTTGTCCCCCCTCCGGCGTGCAATTGGTCCCGTGATCCTTGCATCGCTGGCTTAAGGCCGGATTAACGCGGGCCGTTGCGCCTGTTCGTGTGGCACGCTAAAGGCAGGCGCATGACAGATCCCATACGCCCCCGCCGCAATTTTTATGGCCGCCTCAAAGGCAAATCCCTCAAGCAAAGCCAAAAGGGCTATATTGAGGAAGACCTTGATGCGTTGTCGCCCGGTCCCGTTGATTGGGAGGCCAACCCGTCGCGCACGCCGCTGGATTTGAACGGGCTGTTTGGTGGCAAGCCCGTATGGCTCGAGATCGGATTTGGCGGCGGCGAGCATATGGTGCATCAAGCCGCCCAAAACCCCGATGTGGGGATCATTGGCTGCGAACCCTATATCAACGGCGTTGCGATGCTGCTGGGTAAAATCCGCAAAGCCGGTGTCGACAACGTCGCGATCCACCCCGGCGATGCCCGCGATATATTCGACGTGCTGCCAGAGGCGTCGATCGACCGCGCGTTTCTGCTGTACCCTGATCCTTGGCCCAAGACCCGCCATCACCGGCGCCGGTTTGTAACCTCCGAGCATCTGGAACCTTTGGTGCGTGTGTTGAAGCCCGGTGCGATTTTTCGCGTCGCGACAGATATCGAAGATTACGTGCGTCAGACGCTGGAACAGGTTCCGCGTCATGGCTTTGACTGGCTGGCAGAAGGTCCGTCGGACTGGAAAGAACCATGGGAAGACTGGATTTCCACCCGCTATGAACAAAAGGCTTTGCGCGAAGACCGCGTGCCGCATTATCTGACCTTTCGTAAACGCTGACAGGTCTGCACCGGGGGCTGATTGCCCCCGGACACCCATGGATATTTATGAGCCAGAGAAGATGGGCGCTTGTCATGGACGAGGGGCGCTGGCTGGTTTATGACGGCGGTCAGAATTCAGATTGAGGGTTGCCCAATGTCCAGTCACGCCACACCTATTCCCATGACCTCGTCTTCTTGCGGACCCTTGAGCGGGGTGGCTGAGGTGCCAGGGGATAAGTCCATTTCGCACCGGTCGCTGATTTTGGGCGCGATGTGCGTGGGCGAGACGACGATTAGTGGCTTGCTGGAAGGTGATGACGTTCTGGATACGGCCCGTGCGATGCGGGCGTTCGGGGCTGAGGTTACCGATTTGGGCGGCGGGAATTGGTCGGTGCACGGTGTTGGTGTAGGCGGTTTTGCCGAACCTGAGGGCGTGATTGATTGTGGGAATTCCGGAACCGGTGTGCGGTTGATCATGGGGGCGATGGCGACTTCGCCCATCACCGCGACCTTTACCGGTGATGCAAGTCTGAACGGGCGGCCCATGGCGCGGGTCACTGATCCGTTGGCGTTGTTCGGAACGCAGGCTGTCGGGCGTAAGGGCGGCCGGTTGCCAATGACCATTGTGGGAGCCGCCGACCCGGTGCCCGTGCGCTATGTTGTGCCAGTGCCGTCGGCGCAGGTGAAATCGGCGGTTTTGTTGGCGGGGCTGAATGCACCGGGCAAGACTGTGGTGATCGAGGCCGAAGCGACGCGCGACCATACGGAACGCATGTTGGCGGGCTTTGGCGCTGAAATCACGGTCGAGGATACGGATGAGGGGCGCGTCATTACCTTGACCGGTCAGCCCGAGTTGCGCGCCCAGCATGTCGATGTGCCGCGTGATCCGTCTTCGGCTGCGTTTCCGGTATGTGCAGCGCTGATTGTACCAGGGTCGGATGTTTTGGTGCCGGGGATCGGGCTGAACCCGACGCGCGCGGGGTTGTTTACCACACTGCGCGAGATGGGCGCGGATCTGACCTATGAAAACGAGCGCACCGAAGGTGGCGAGCCTGTCGCCGATCTGCGGGCCAGGTTTTCACCCGATATGAAGGGCATCGAGGTGCCGCCTGCGCGTGCTGCGTCGATGATTGATGAATATCCGGTGTTGTCTGTGGTGGCGTCTTTTGCCCAAGGGCAGACCGTGATGCGCGGCGTTAAAGAGCTGCGGGTCAAGGAAAGCGACCGGATTGATGCGATGGCCAAGGGGCTGCGCGCCAATGGTATCGAGGTTGAAGAGGGCCCTGATTGGTGGGCGGTGACCGGATTGGGTCATGGCAATGTGCCGGGCGGGGCGACCTGTGCCAGCCAGCTGGATCACCGGATTGCGATGTCGTTCATGATCATGGGAATGGCTGCGAATGCGCCGGTCAGCGTTGACGACGGCGCGCCGATCACTACGTCTTTCCCGATATTCGAGCCGCTGATGGCGCAGCTTGGGGCAAAGGTTGCGCGGGGCGCTTTGTGATGATGGGCTTTACGGTTGCGATTGACGGACCTGCGGCCGCGGGCAAGGGCACAGTGTCGCGGGCGGTGGCCCGGCATTTCGGTTTTGCCTATCTGGACACCGGATTGTTGTACCGCGCGGTCGGGGCCAAAGTTCTAGAGGGGATGACGCCCGAGGAGGCGGCAGAGACTTTGCAAGCTGCCGATCTTGAGAATGAACAATTGCGGACCAATGCCGTGGCCGAGGCCGCCAGCAAGGCTGCCGCGATCCCTGCCGTGCGCGCGGCTTTGGTCGATTTTCAGCGCAGTTTTGCCATGCAGGCGGGCGGCGCTGTGCTGGACGGGCGCGATATTGGCACGGTGATTTGTCCGGATGCTCAGGTGAAACTGTTTGTCACCGCGACCCCCGAAGTACGCGCCGCGCGGCGGTTTGCCGAGCTGCGCGCCAAGGGCGAGGACGTGACTTTGGGACAAGTTCTGGCGGATGTCGAAGCACGCGATGCGCGCGACAGTTCGCGGGCAGAAGCCCCCTTGAAGCCCGCCGCAGATGCCGAGAAAATGGATACGTCCACCATGGATATTGACGCGGCTGTCGCACGGGCGATTGCGCTGATCACGATCCGGCGCGGTGCCTGAGGCGGCAAGCTGTCGAAGTGACTTTTTCACCGATGATGCCATGCCGGATGGAACCTGACGGGCAACCGGGGCGTTTGTAGGTAAGACCGCGCGTTTCTTGACGGGTGGCACAGGCAATTTCTGTTAAAGGATTAATATCGTGAAAAATGCACAAGATTATCTAGACGAAGCAAACGCCGTCGTTCCGAAAATGGATGCGAAGGACGCAATCGCCAAGCACGCTGAAGGCAAGGGCCTGTTTATTGACGTTCGCGATTCTTCGGATATCGCCCAAAGCGGGACGATCGAAGGCGCGCACCGTGTGCCGCGCGGCATGATCGAATTTCGCGCCGATCCAAAGGTCGAATCACTGTACAACCCGATCTTTGAAAAAGAAGCCGAGATTTATCTGATCTGCGGTGCGGGTGGACAAGCAGCGCTGTCCGGCAAGACATTGCACGACATGGGCTACTCCAATGTGACCAACATCGGCGGTTTTCCCGGCTGGAAAGACGCGGGCGGCCCGACCGAGACTTGATCCGGGTTTGAAGTCCTCTTGTTTCTGAAGGGCCTCGATCCGTGCTATGACAATAAGTCTTATCGCTTTTGCGCCCCTGAATTAAATTTTGGGGGCGCATTTCTATTGAACGGGGTATCTCGGAGGCGCGCATAAATCACGGCGCATTTCGGACGCAGACATGTACCTTCTTTGCGGGCGGCAATTCTTTGGACAATCTGGGCGGGTTGACCGGTGATTTGCCTCGCTGCATGGTGGTGGCGTATTCTTGTAAGGAATTTTTTCATGCCATCCGCCACAAATGAAATTACCACCCGCGCCAAGAAGCTTGAAACTGACATCAATTCTTTTCTAGCGGTGAAGCGTACCGAGAAAATTGCTGCCCTTATTAAAGCGGCGAAAAAAGACGCCAAGGACAAATCCATTCAGGCCGAATTCGACGCGAAAGTATCGACAGCCTATTTCAAGTACTCAAAAAACGCAGTGGACCAAAACCGGACGCCACGGGCCCAAGCCGAACTTATCTCAAAAGGCACGAGCAAGACCTGCGCCAGCTCGCATATGGTCGACATGGCCCGCCACTTGAACCTGTTTTACGGCGGCCCCGGAAAAAAGGCCGGGCTGGTTTGGGGGGCAAGCAAGGCGTTCGGGGCCAAGGAACACAACATTGTCGCGCTGAACGAATTCACGACCAAATGGGTGTCTTTGATGAAAAGCAACACGCTGGTGAATGCCGAAGGCAAGGCTGCGTGGTGTTCCTGGGATCAACCGCATATCGAACTGCCCGAATCCAAAGTACCCCGTGGCGATCCCAAGGTCGCCAAATGCCTTGAAGAATATGCCAAAATCACACGCATTGAAGGGGGTAAGATCAACAGCGGTTTTGAAACTGGCACCTGGAAGAGCGCCCTTGCGCCCTATCTCAAGGCGGCTGAGGCAGTGAAGGCCAAAGAGGAAGCGGCAAAGAAAGCGGAAGAGCTGAAGAAGTTGAAGTTCACCGGGGCGATCTCGGGCAGTCGGAAGATTTTGCAGAATGCCAACAAGAGCGGATCGGCAAAGGGAAAACCCTTTGGAGCCATTGAGCCGGACACCAAGGAAGAAACGGGCAAAGTTTCAACTACGACCAAGTCCAGCGGCACAGCATTGGTCTGGGACAGTTTGGCGCGTAGCATCTTTGAAAAGCTGGGCCTGTCGGAATCGAAGGGCTTCGACATCAAGCTTTCCTGCGGCATTAGCTACACGCAGGTCACGCATGAGCATTTGTCGCAAAGTTTTATCACCGATCTTGTGCCGACCTGTGCGCTGATTTTTAATACGCCTGCGGCTTTTGCGATGAAAATGAATGTGACCGCGACAAGCAACGTCCAGCTGCGCGCGTCGGACAAAGCACCATCCGGGACGGTTGTTTTTGATATTCTTCTCAAGACACCCGTGGATACGGAAAAGGGGACAATCACGGTGACGCTGAAGGATGGAAAAGCCACGGCATCGTCTGCCTTGAAATAGGTAGTGATACCAGTGCGCGAGCGATCACGCTAACGGTTGCTTTTTCATTCGGTGATCGGAAGGGCTGCATCGCCCGTTGTTCCCGTCGGTTCGTCTAACCCTTGCGCGATCTGGCGAAATCGCTTAAAGGAACTTTTGTCTAAGGGGCGGATACACGTTTCGGGCGCGATATATCAGGCAGGGTCGGTTTCATCCGGCCCTCTTTGTTTTGCGAACGGAATCCATCACGGACGACAATTTTAATCACAGACCGGCGGAGACAACCGCGCGGCCAGAAACCAAATGCTAAAGGAAAATCAAGCTACATGGCTATGAACTCAATGGAAGACTTCGAAGCACTTTTGGAAGAAAGCTTTGAAATGGACACGCCCGAAGAGGGCTCAGTTGTCAAAGGCAAGGTTATCGCGATCGAAG
>NZ_JBFEKM010000094.1:0-16187 GCF_041552635.1 Sulfitobacter sp. | reverse complement strand
TGTTGTGTTGCCGATCATTGCACCGTCGCTGATCGGTGTGGCGCTGTTCGGCTTTACGCTAAGCTACGATGAATTTGCGCGCACCCTGCTGACCGCAGGCAGCTACAACACATTGCCGCTCGAGATTTACGGGATGACAACGAATGTGACCTCGCCCGTGCTCTATGCGCTTGGCACGCTTACGACGGTCTTTTCGCTTGTTATCATTGGTGCCTTCCTTGCGCTGGCACTGATCAGCAACCGCCGCCGCGCAAAGGCTGCCAACGACGCGGGCAAAGGGTTGATATGATTGTAATCATCAACCCCAACAGCACCAAAGCAATGACCGATGCCATGGTCCATGCGGCGCTATGCGTCGGTGTCACAGTCGAAGGCTGGACCTCGCATGATGGTCCCGCAGCGATCCAAGGGCCAGAGGACGGTGCTGCCTGCATCCCACCGCTGCTGTCGCTGGTGCGCCAAGCGTCGGATGCCGGAGCACGTGTCATCATCATCGGCTGTTTTGACGACACCGGGCTGGAACCTGCCCGCGAAATCGCCCGCTGTCCCGTTATCGGGATTGGCCAAGCCGCCTACCACATGGCCGCACTCGCGGGGCCACGTTTCTCGGTGGTTACGACGCTGCCGGTATCTGTGCCTGTCCTCGAACAGAACATCCAGCGCTATGGCTTTGCCCAATACCTTGGCCGTGTGCGGGCAAGCGGGGTTGCCGTTCTTGCGCTGGAAAGTGACCTTGCGACTGCTGCCCCCAAAGTGATCGCAGAGATTGATCGCGCAGTGACCGAAGATGACGTCAAGGTTGTGGTACTGGGCTGCGCGGGTATGGTGGAAATTCCCGAACTCTATGACAAAAACGAAAATATACGGTTGATCGATGGCGTCAAAATGGCTGCCCGACTTGCTACTGTGCTGTCGCTCTAGCGTCATAGGTCCCGCAGGTTGCAAGGAACGTTTCTCAGCCGACAGCCCGCGTTACTTCAACTGACTGTCTTTCGACCCGCGCCGGTTGATCCCGCCCCGCCTTTCCGTTCTGTTGTCCCGCTCGTTCACACAATTGATGCACAATTTCACACCGGGAAGGGCGGTGCGCCGCGCCTCGGGGATGGGGTCTTCGCATTCTGCGCAATGGGTGCGGCTTTCGCCTTGGGGCATCTTGCGGGCCTTCATCCGTGCCAGTTCATCGTTGATTGATGCTTCGATCTGTTCGCTCACGGCCCCGTCTTTGGCCCATCCTCCGGCCATCTCAGGCCCCTTTTCCGGCGACATAGGCCATGTCGATCATGGTTTGCGTACCGCGGCTGAATTCCAGCGGGCAAGGATAGGCTGTGCCTTCTGTGACAGATCGCCCGAACGCTTCGACCTGCAGCACGTATTGATTGGCCCCGGGAAAGCGTTCGGTGGTGATCGCGTTCTGAACGGTCTCAAGATGCAGTTCCGCTTGGGCATGGACCCCGGCGTTGAACGGGCAGCTTAGGCGCAGCACACCTTTTTCGCCATGCACCACGATTTCCTGACGCGGAAACATGCGGATCGACACGGTGGCGGAATAGTCAAATCCCTGAAACTCGGCTGCGATCTGCGCAAAGGTATCGACGCCATTTGCAAAATCGATCTTGGCATAGGGGATCGAAACAGGCTCCTGCCCTGTCAAAAACCGCACTGATCCAAAGGTATAGACGCCGATGTCGGGCAACCCACCGCCGCCCGCCTCAGCCTGGTTGCGAATGTTTGTCGTGTCGTCATTATAAAAGGAAAACGTCGCGCCCACATGACGCACCCGCCCAAGGGTGCCTGAGGCGATAATCTCGCGGGCGCGGATCATTTGAGGGTGATGCACAATCATGAACGCCTCGGCGGCAAGCATGCCAGAGGCATCGCGCGCAGCAATCAAACGGTCAAATTCGGCGGCGTTCAGCGCCATCGGCTTTTCGCACAGCACATGTTTACCTGCCTCAAGCGCCTTAAGCGTCCATTCGACATGCATGTGGTTGGGCAACGGAATGTAAACCGCGTCGATATCGGGATCGGCCAACAGCGCATCATAGCTGTCATGGACATGAAGACCGGGCGCGAAGGCCTTGAAAGGGTCTGCTTTCCCGGCGCTCGAGGTGGCCAGCGCCACCAACTGCGCCCCGCGTGCAGCGTGGATCGCGGGCCCCATATGCTCAAGCGCAAATTTTGCAGCCCCTAAGATGCCCCAGCGTAGTGTCTTCATATCGGCCCCCATGTTTATTTGTAGTTTAGGCGGAATTCGGTGCAAGCAAAGAGGCTCGCATAAAAAATCCCCGCAAACGGGATGTTTGCGAGGAGATTTTTCCGGGTCGGCAAGGGATCAGGCGGAAACAGCCATCCCTTTTTCACGGGCCAGTTCACCCATGCGTTTTTGCAGCTTCTCGAAGGCGCGCACCTCGATCTGGCGAATGCGTTCGCGGCTGACATCATATTGGCTGCTCAGGTCTTCCAATGTGATGGTTTCGTCCGAAAGACGTCGCTGGGTCAGAATGTCTTTTTCACGGTCATTCAGCACTTCCAGCGCGTCGGCAAGCATCTCGCGGCGGGTTTCAAGCTCTTCACGCTCGGCATAATCGCCGGCCTGATCGGCGTCTTCATCCTCTAGCCAATCCTGCCATTGCATCGTGCCTTCGCCCTCGGACCCGACGGTCGCGTTCAGCGATGCGTCACCGCCGGACATACGACGGTTCATCGACACGACTTCGGCCTCGGTCACACCCAGATCGGTTGCGATGCGGGTCACGTTTTCGGGGCGCATATCGCCCTCTTCCAACGCGCCGATGCGATTTTTCGCTTTGCGCAGATTAAAGAACAGCTTTTTCTGACCCGAGGTCGTGCCAAGTTTCACAAGGCTCCACGAGCGCAGGATATATTCCTGGATCGAGGCGCGAATCCACCACATGGCATAGGTCGCCAGACGGAAGCCTTTTTCGGGGTCAAAGCGCTTTACCGCCTGCATCAAACCGACGTTCGCCTCGGAAATCACCTCGGCTTGCGGCAGACCGTAGCCACGGTAGCCCATAGCGATTTTAGCGGCCAGACGCAGGTGCGACGTGACCATGCGGTGCGCCGCTTCGGTGTCTTGTTCTTCGACCCAACGCTTGGCAAGCATGTATTCTTCTTCAGGCTCCAACAGCGGAAACTTACGGATTTCCTGCATATAGCGGTTCAGGCCGCCTTCGGGTGTTGGTGCTGGCAGATTTGCATAATTAGCCATTTTAGTGTCCCTTCCCTTATTATCAGGGGCCCATGTTATCGAGCTTAACATAGATATGGAGAGCGCTAACATTTTTTCAAGTGCTACGCGGTTGCCCTGATACCGAATATCAGCCCAAATTGTATAAACAAAAAGTTACCAATTCGCACGATGCACCAGATTTAGCCGCTACGCCTGTGCCAGCGCCACTAAATCCAGCAAATCGGTCATGTCACGGGGCAAAGGGGCCTCGAATCGAACCATCTCGCCCGAGACAGGGTGTTCAAAGCCCAGAACCGCCGCATGCAGCGCCTGACGCGGAAAGGCCCGCACGGCTTCGGATGCGATTTCGGGCAGTGCCAGCTTGGGCAGCTTGCGCTTTCCGCCATAGGTCGGATCGCCCACCAGCGAATGGCCAGCATGCGCCATGTGCACGCGGATCTGATGCGTGCGACCTGTTTCCAGCCAGCATTCCATCAACGCCAGCACAGGCGGCGTGCCGAACCGGTTGATGGTGCGCGCACGGGTTACCGCATGCCGCCCACCTTGGAACAACACCGCTTGCCGTTGACGGTCGGTGCGGTGACGCGCGAGTTGTGTGGTCATCTTCAGGATATTGCCCGGCTCAAAGCTGGCCCCCTTGATGCCGCGCAGGCGGGGGTCGTTGGCGTCCGGTACGCCGTAAACCAACGCCTGATAATAGCGTTCTACCGTGTGTTTTTCGAACTGTTTGGCCAACCCGTGATGGGCTGCGTCGGATTTGGCAACCACCAAAAGCCCCGAGGTGTCCTTGTCGATGCGGTGCACGATACCGGGGCGTTTCATGCCGCCGACGCCAGACAGATCATCGCCGCAATGGGCCAACAGCGCATTGACCAGCGTCCCCGAGGGGCTGCCGGGTGCGGGATGGACAACCATGCCCGCAGGTTTGTTGATCACGATCAGGTCACTATCTTCAAAAACCACCTCGAGCGGGATCGATTCGGGTAGGATATGACTGTCTTCGGCCTCTTCGACGTCGACCGTGATTTCCTGCCCCTCAACAATGCGCGCACGCGGATCAGTGACCACAATCCCGTCAACCTGAACCCCACCATCGGCAATCAGGCGGCCCAAACGGGTGCGCGACAGGTTCGCGTCCTCTGGCACATCGCGGGCAAGCGCCTTATCAAGGCGGGGCGGCGGCGTTTCCGCGATGATGAAACTGATACGGCGGTGAGACATGACTGATCCTTCCGAGCCCCCAAACATCAAATTCCTGCGGCGGCTGGTGACGGGGCTGACCGCCACAATGATTTTCGGCCTTCTAGTCGTGATTGGCCTGCTTGTCATCCGCTTCTCGGGCAAGGCACCCAATTTGCCAGAAGTCATTGCAATGCCCGGTGGGGAAAAGCCCGTCGCCTTTACGCAAGGGCCCGATTGGTATGCGGTGGTGACGGCGAATGACCAGATATTGATCTTTGACCGGATGAGCGGCGCGTTGCGTCAAACGGTCGATATTGAGCGCCAGTACATCTACGAGCGCTAAGGTGCTGAACGTTTTGAATTTGGCGGGGTATGAGTGGTACCACCTCCTGGTCTCGAACCAGGGACCTCCTGATCCACAATCAGGCGCTCTAACCAACTGAGCTAAGGCGGCACTGGGGGCGATTTAGCGCCCATGCAAATAGATTGCAATACCCTATGACGACAGTTTTTTAATTGAGTGTCCGAAATCAGGCGCGCGCCAAGATGGCGTCTTGTCCAACTTGCGTTTTATCAAAGCCCGCGATACGGCTTGCAGCAACATTCCGGAGGGACCTATGGGCATCGACACCGAACGCGACATTGAAGCAAACCTACAAATCGGCCCGACCGAAAAAGGTATGGTTCGCCTGTTTATCGAAGCCGATGGCGGCATCGAGATACCGATGGACTTTACCCCCGATGAGGCCGTCGAGATCGCAGAAGAGATCATGGCCGCAGCCCACAGGGCTGGCAAAACCGGCAAATCCAAACGTTAACGTTTGGCGGGCGCGTTGTTTAGGGGCCAGCCCCCACCGCGCCAAGGCGCGGCCCCCCGGGATATTGATCCATTTGGAATTTGAAGACTAGCCCCAGACCGTCCCTGCGTTCGGATCCCTGAGCATCTGAAGGCGGCGCGCGGCGTGCCTGGCGAATTTCTGGGTCATCATTTTGCGACGCGCCGCCGCGAGGCGGGTTTCTTGGCCCATACGCAGTATTTCCGCACCATATCCATCTGCGACGATCAGGCCCGATTCGGTCGGCAGCAAATCCACGTCGAAATCAGAAGACACGGCCCAGAAGAATCGGTCGGCCCATTCGATATAGTTGTGCCATTTATGGTCAGACATGAAATCGGTGCGGCTGGATTTGCATTCGATGATCCAGATGTCCCCCTTGGGCCCAAGCGCCATTACATCCACACGCAGGCCACGCGCGGGCACGAGTTCTTCGACCGTGACGAAACCCAGCGAGGCCAGGTGGCGCGCAACACCGCGGGCCAGAAACTGCCCTGGTTGGACGGGTTGTGGAACATCAAAAGACATGCGCGCATTATGAACAATTAGTGAACATCTGACAAGAACCGCAAGTTGGCTTTGTAATTCCGAACCCCCGACTTATCTTAGCGAGGTAACGTAGAGGGTGGGAAATGTCACAAACGCAAGATCAGTCCAACGCGCAGCAACGTGGCATAAGCTATGCGCGCGACCTTGAGGGGCATTTGGCCTGGCTTGAAACATTCTCGGGTACCGCCCTTGGGGTGCTGGCGGTTGCATCGGGCATCTATACCTATCTGGGGGTTTCGTCCTTGTTGGATGACAACGGGGCCATGTCTGCATTTGCTGCGATTGCCTATTCTGTTGCGGTGTCGGTCGGAATTTTCGTTTTCTGGTCCTATATGTTGCGGCTTTTCCCTGCTGTGCGCGGGGCGCGGGCACGGGCGGGTCTGCTGGGGGCGATGGGGCTGGGATCGGTCGCGATTATCGCCATGTCGAGCTGGCTGAACGCCGCAGCCTTGGCCGGATCGGCGGCGGTTGAACAGCATCTGGCCGAGACGGTGCAGGATTATCAAGGATCGCTGGAGCGCGCCCACGAGATAGCAATATCCGCCCAAGGGCTTGAGCGGGACGTGGCCCGTGTGCGCCAGAGTTTCGAGGATCTGAGCGAGCAAGAGGCCACCGGCGGATTGTCCGGCATGGCAGGACGTGGTGCAGTATTCCGGGTCTTGCGGCAGAAATCATCCGAACTGTCGGGGCTAGAGGCGCAAATCGCCACGCAAACGCCACTGGTCGAGGCCGCTTTTGTCGAGGGCAACCAGATCCTTAGCCGGATGCGTGCGCTGACCGTTGAACCCGGCCCGGTCGAGGCGCGGTCAGTCGAGTTTTCAGAACAGGCCGTGCGCCTTGCCGGACTGATCACCCAATTGCGGCAACTGTCGGTGGCGTCCCTTGTGGAACGTGCGGCGCAGGATTTGTCGGCGTCAGTGGTGTTGCCCGAACTTGATGGCGGTACGGTCGAGCAGCGCGGCAATCAGGCGTCTACGATCACTTCGGTTCTTGAGGTTCTGGCCCAACGTGCAACCACCCTTGAACGTGCGGCCCAAGGCGTGTTGGCCATGCCACCGCCCACAGAAACCACTTACACACCAATTTCCAGTGCCGATGCGGTGATCAAATATGCCCGTAATTTTGTGCCTTCCTGGGCCGGTGCCATCGCGATTGACCTGCTACCCGCTGTACTGGTGTTCATCCTCGCGATTACCCAGACCGCGATCCGTGAAGGGCGCGAAGGCACTGCCATTGAGGAAAGCCTGACCTTGGCGGAACTGCGCGCCGCAGTGAACGCCGTGCGCGACATGGATATGGCGATGCGGGCCGACCCGGTTGACCGCCCTCAGGAAACCTCTGCTGCGCCGAAGGATACGCCGGCCCATGTCACGCCGATCAAATCCACATGACCGACGCCAGCGATACGCCAAAGCGCAACCCGATTGGCCGCGTCTTGATCTGGGTGCTGTTTTTCCAGATCGCCCTTGCGGGGCTGCTATTTTGGGGTGACCTGCGCGACGGGCTGCGCCTGCCCGGCTTTGGCCCGCGCGCACCACAACTGACTGAACCTGTGAGACCGGGCGACCAGACCCGACGCTTTAACCCCGACCGCGCCCCGCCCGGTGGACGGCCGATGCCGTCGACGCCCCTGCCCGACCGTTTGACCCTAACCGTAGTGGAAGGAGGCAAACGTGCGTTGCTTGAGGGGGGCATTGTGCCCGGCGACGCTGACCGCATCGAAAAGCAATTGGCCGAACTTGCACCAAAACCCGAAGGAGTGATTCTGAATTCACCGGGAGGATCAGTGCAAGACGCGCTGATGCTTGGTCGCTATCTTCGCAGCGCCGACCTGACCACGGCCTTGCGCAGCGGCGATATCTGCTATTCCGCATGCCCCTATCTGCTTGCGGCGGGGACCAGCCGGACGATCCCGGACGACGCCTCGGTCGGGGTTCATCAACACTATTTCGGTGAAAGCACGCTGCTGCCTGCGTTTGTGGCTGTGAATGACATCCAGCGCGGTCAGGGCGAAGTCATGACCTATCTTGACCGCATGGGCATTGATCCACTGGTCATGCAGCACGCGCTCGTCACTCCGCCGAGTGAAATTTACGTTCTCTTGCCCGAAGAATTGGCGCGCTATGGGTTCATTGACGAATAGCCGCGGCTTGACTGATGCCAGTGGTCAAGGCGCAGGGCCGTTCTGAAAAATGCTCACCATACTACCGATTAGCGCCATCCCCCAAGATAGCCAAACATCCGACTAGCGCGGCATATCAAATCGTCGGGCTAGCCCTTCGGGTAAAATTCACCACGCAGCCAAGATACCCCTTGTCGTAGCCGATGCCCAAGCCTACCTGTAAAGCGTGACGGTTCTGCCCTGTTTGTAAAAGTTACATTCCAGTGGCCTTAAGCAAATCCGAGGGAGCTGGCTCTGTTCGAGCCCTGGTTCGTTTATCTGGCGCCCACCTGTACATACAGGTCCTCGGGAATATAAAACATAAAACGGCAGCGGTGGTTCCGTCACACTTCGCGCTCCGATCTCATGGAAAACATCCCCCCATTGGTCAAAACGATCGCGATATATGCCAAAGGGTTTGCGCGGTTGCAGCCTTAGGTTTCGGTATCCACGGCGATTAACCCACCTCATATTACAAGAAGCATATTTTTACCGCGGGCCTACCGTTTGTATGGCAGACCTGCTTTCCGCCGGCGCGATGCCCGCAACCCTGATCGTATTAGAATACAACGGCGACAGTGCTACGCTGATAATAGCGGCTTTCGCAGATCAGGGCAGCGTCAAGCAAACAACCCAGTAAGAAGCCTCGAGAATTTGTTCCTATGGGCCCAAAAACGTGCTGAATATGCGTCAATACGCACAAACCAGCAGACCAGTGAAAAAATTCATCTGTTCCTGTGCCTAAGCTGATCCGCGAATTCTAGAAAATAGCGCCTAGAGGCGTCAAAACGATTCTGGCCGTGCCTCGCGGGCCATATGGTCCAGAACAGCGTTTACAAACTTCGGTTCGTCGCTGCCCTCAAAGAACGCGCGGGCCACATCGACATATTCTGTGATGATCACCTTGGGCGGCGTGCCCGGGTCGCGCAATTCGGCACCTGCGGCACGGAACAAGGCGCGCAAGGTGGGATCAATCCGGGCGATTGGCCATTTCGCGACCAAAGCGCGATCCGTCATCTGGTCGATCGACGCCTGATAATTCACTGCCGTTTCAAGCACATCGGCAAAGTGACGGATATCACCATCAATCATCTCGGCCCCGTCATAGGTGGCACCGAAACGGTGCTCCAGAAACTCTGTGCGGACGGTGTCAAAGCTTTGGGATGAATGCTCCATCTGGAACAGGGCCTGCACGGCATAGAGCCGAGAAGCGGATTTCATCTTGCGTTTTTGGTTGCCCGAAAGGCCGGCGGTTGGGGTCATGCTGTTGTGGGTCCATCATTGTCGCCCGCCATCAGAATTTCCTCTGAGCGCGGCTTGAAACCGATATCTTTGCGAATTTCGCCCCACTTACGGCTGAGTGCGATCAGATGCAAGGCCGCAGCAGCTGCACCGCCGCCCTTGTTTTGCCCATCAGGGTCTGCACGCACGGCTGCCTGTTCGTGATTTTCAACCGTAAGGATACCATTGCCGATGCAAAGCCCCTGCAAGCCCATCAATTGCAGCGCGCGGCTGCTGTCATTGCACACGGTCTCGTAATGGGTCGTCTCACCGCGCACCACGCATCCAAGGGCGACATAGCCGTCGAAATTGCTTTTCCGGTCGGAAATGCAAATCGCCGTCGGGATTTCCAGCGCGCCGGGCATCTCGATCACATCCCACTCTGCACCCGCAGCTTCAATCTCTGCCTTGGCACCTTTCAGCAACCCGGCAGCGATATCCGAATAATAGGGCGACACAACAATCAACACCTTCACAGGCTTGTCGAATGTGGGCGTAACTAGGGTTGTGTGATTTCCAGCAGCCATGAGGTTTACTCCGTTAAGTCAGCGCGCATGCCCCGAAGGGGTAGCCGATAAGCGTCAACGCCCAGATAACATCGGCAGGCACCTTCAACAAGATCAACCAACCGCGCGCAAATCCGGCATCCCCTGCCAAAGACGGTACACCACCATCCGCAGCTTCATTTTGCCAAGTAAACTCAATCCCACGGCAACACTTGCGCGCAGACAACATCGTTCAATCACTATGCCCGCAGATCGCGGCCAAAATACCGTGTTGCCTCAAGATACCCCGCAGCTTTGGCCGCCCCGGACCAATCGCGTTCAAGCCCCGTATCGCCGATGATCAACACCTGATCTGACACCAGACGGCGGCCCTGTACCACGCCAGACAGATGGTCGCGCATTTCGGCCCACGTATCCGTAAAACGGGGTGCCAAAGCGACATGATCCAGAACCGGGTTCACCGCCTGAACCGCGTCACATGCCAGCGGGCGATGCACCAGCGCCAGCTTTTGCGCTCCCTGCACAGCGTTCAAAACCTCGGCCTCGTGCACGGGCATCTGTGGCGCATCCGCGCGCACAACCCGCAGCGCATTGCTTGAAAACAGCAATGCCAGAATATCGCGCCCCGTGGCCTGCCGGATCGCCGCATAGGCTTTGTAGTCCAACCCCAATGCGCGCGCCCGCGCCACGCGCATCTTGACCACCATCAGCGGAATCGTTTTGGGCATCGCGGCCTCGCGGGCCTTTTGCCACTGAAACGCCCGCCATTTCTGGCCTCGCTCCATCGTGGGGCCCATGTTATGCCCGATGCCGGCGGTCATGACATTTCCGCCAGCCGTGCGACATAGCGCGCCAGCGTATCAATCTCGAGGTTGATCCGGTCGCCCACTGCGACATCCCCCCACGTCGTGACCTCTTTGGTGTGGGGGATGAAATTGATCCCGAAATCGCAGCCGTCGACCTCGTTCACCGTCAGCGATGTGCCGTTCAGCGCGACCGAGCCCTTTGGGGCGATGAAGCGCGCAAGGTCGCGCGGGGCCCGCAGTGTCACGCGGGTGCTGTCGCCTTCGTCGCGCATGGCGACCACTTCGGCGACACCGTCGACATGGCCCGATACGATGTGACCACCCAATTCGTCTCCGACCTTCAAAGCCCGCTCAAGGTTCAACCGCTGCCCCAAAACCCAGCCGCCAAGGTTGGTTTTTTCCACGGTTTCGGCGCTGATCTGCACCTCGTACCAGTCCGGCCCCAGATCCACGACAGTCAGGCATACACCGTCACTGGCGATGGATGCGCCCATGTCGATTCGGTCGGTGTCATAGCCCGTCGTGATGCGTGCCCGCAAATCGCCCTCTTGGGCCAGCGATGCGATCTTTCCGATGTCTGTAATAATCCCTGTAAACATGGGCCTGCCCCTTATATATATGTCACATACCGAAGTAGCCCTCTGCCAGGGGCATGACAAGTCCGCAGCGGTGCCACAATTTGGCCCGGATCGCGTGATTGTTTATGAAACGACTATACTATTACAAAGGCCAGCCATGACCTCCGCCGCGCCCGGACACCGGGTTTTCCTGTTTCTGCAAGGGCCGCATGGTCCCTTCTTCAACCGTCTTGGCAAAATGCTGCGGTTGACCGGGGCAGAGGTATGGCGCGTGGGCTTTAATGCAGGCGACCGCGCCTTTTGGTTCCATCCGCGCAGCTATATCCCCTATCGGGGGACAGCCGACGCATGGAAAGACACCTTTGTTGCGCTGCTCGCCGACAAAGGTGTCACTGATATTGTGCTTTATGGTGATACCCGCCCGATCCACGCCACCGCAGTGACCGAAGCCAAGGCCCTTGGCCTGACGGTGCATGTCTTTGAAGAAGGCTACATGCGGCCCTACTGGGTTACCTACGAGCGTGGCGGCACAAATGGCAATTCGCGGCTGATGGACATGACGATTGAACAGATGCAAACCGCGCTGGCGAATTCCGATATGGAGGCCCCCTTGCCCCCCGGCCATTGGGGCGACATGCGGCAACATATCTTTTACGGTGCGCTTTATCACTGGTTTGTGCTGTTCCGGAACGGGGATTACCGCAATTTTCGGCCGCACCGCAAAATCCCGGTGACCAAGGAATTCCAGCTTTATATCAAGCGCCTCTTGCTGATGCCGGTGTTGGCCCTGACCCGGCTGATTGCGACATTACGCATCCGTCTGGGGGGATTTCCCTATCATCTGGCCCTGCTTCAGCTGGAACATGACAGCGCGTTTCAGGAACATTCGTCATTTGAAACGATGTCGGATTTCTTGCACGTCGTCATCGAAGGCTTTGCCAAAGGCGCGCCGCGTCACCACCACCTTGTCGTCAAAGCGCACCCCCTGGAAGACGGGCGCACGCCCGTCCGCCGTGACATCAAACGGCTGGCGCGTGAACTGGGCGTGTCGGATCGCGTTCACTATGTACGCGGCGGAAAGTTGGCGCAGTTGCTGAATGATGCCCGCACAGCTGTGACGGTAAATTCAACCGCTGGCCAGCAGGTATTGTGGCGCGGTATCCCGCTCAAGGTGTTTGGGCGTGCCGTTTATGCCAAGCCTGAATTCGTGTCCGATCAACCCTTGCCCGACTTTTTCGCCGCAGCCTCACGGCCCGACAACAAGGCATACAAGGACTATCGTCGCTATCTGCTTGAGACATCGCAGATTCCGGGCGGGTTTTATTCTGCCCGCGCGCGCACCCAATTGATGCGCCAAGTCGTCGATATGATGCTGGCCGTAGAGGACCCTTATGACGGGCTTGAAACAGGGACCGCGGCACCACGGCAACAGTTGCGGGCCGTCACCTAGGCGTTTCGGCGTCAAACAGTAGCTTTTTGATCTGAACTGGGTTAGCCTGACAGGAATTACGTCGAAAAAATCGACGAATTCGAGGCAGAGTTAAAACAGGTCGAGGAGACCGGGCAGTGAAATCCGAAACATTTCGGTGGGCGCGTCCCATCGCACTACTTGCGGCTGTGGCCATAGTGTCTTCGTGTGGCTTGCCACAGGTTGGCCCAAATAAACGTCAAATCTATGCGGGTTCTGTCCAGCAAGAAGGCGACGCCTTTGTCGTTGCGGTCAATGACCGCGTCAGCCGCGCCACTGCGGTGACCCCTGCCCTTGGCTTTAGTCAACAGTTCATCAATGCAAGCACGCTTGGTTCTGACACGATCAGCGCGGGCGACACCTTGGGCCTGACGATCTGGGAGAACGTCGATGACGGTCTTTTGGCCGCACAAGGCGGCAACGCCACCTCGCTGGAAGAAGTGCAGGTCGACGGGTCCGGTTTCATCTTTGTGCCGTATGCCGGACGCATAAAAGCTGCGGGCAATTCACCAGAGGCGATCCGCCGGATCATTACCCAACGTCTGTCCGAACAAACCCCCGATCCACAGGTTCAGGTCCGCCGCGTCGCAGGCGACGGCGCGACGGTTTCCCTGATCGGTGCCGTCAGCGCGCAAGGCGTCTACGCAATCGAACGTCCAACCCGCACCTTGTCGACCATGTTGGCAAGGGCTGGCGGCGTGTCAATCGTGCCTGAGATCGCACAAGTCACCGTCTTGCGTGGCAACATGAGAGGGCAGATCTGGTTCGAAGACCTATACGATCACCCCGAGCTTGATATCGCGTTGCGCGGTGGCGACAAGATCTTGATCGAAGAGGATTCGCGTTCCTTCACCGCCCTTGGGGCCACCGGATCGCAGCAAAAAGTAGCGTTTGAATCGCAGACGCTTTCCGCCCTCGAAGCAATTGCCCAAGTTGGCGGCCTGAATGCAGGCACCGCAGACCCGACGGGCGTCTTTATCTTCCGCAATGAACCTCAGGAAGTTGTCGAACAGGTGCTGGGTCGAACCGATCTGATCGGCGCGCAGCGGATGATTTACGTGCTGGACCTTACCAAACCGAATGGCCTGTTCATGGCACGTGATTTCGTGATCCGCGACAGCGACACGCTTTATGTCACCGAAGCGCCGTTCACCCAATGGAGCAAAGTGATCTCCTCGATCACAGGATCGGCCGGTTCGCTGAACAGCCTCGGTTCGGTCGGCTCTACCTTGACCGGAAACTGATCCGGCCCCATGGCTCTCGGGCCTGAAATATACGACACCCCAGCCGCCGGCCCTGAAAAGGACCGGCGGCTTTTCGTGTATAATGGTGGGTTTCTGACCCAGCGGCGCATGCGCCGGATCTTGCAGCTGGCAGGCCATTCCCTGCATCTGGGCCTGCCGCGCGCGGGCGATGCCGTGGCTGTCTGGGGCAATTCGCCCACCGCCCATCGTGGCCTGTCCGTTGCGCAAAAGCGCGGGGTGCCAGTGGTCACGGTCGAAGACGCCATGTTGCGGTCGCTGTTCCCCGGCCGCGCAGGAGAGCCCCCATTGGGGCTGCTGATTGACCACAAGGGGCTGCATTTCGACCCACGCCAGCCCTCTGATCTGGAAACTCTGCTGGCCACGCACCCGCTTGATGATACCGCCCTGCTGGACCGCGCGCGCGGATGCACGGCCCGTATCCAAGAGGCGCATCTGACAAAATATACCGCTTTTTCTGTGGATACCCCTCCCCCTGATCCGGGCTATGTGCTGGTGATCGATCAGACGCGCGGCGATGCGTCTGTCACGGCATCGGGTGCAGACCGGTCGCGGTTTCTGGAAATGCTGGTCTTTGCCCAGCAGGAAAACCCCGGCGCGCGGATCGTGATCAAGACCCATCCCGAGACCGCAAAGGGTTACCGCCCCGGTCATTTCGGCCCGCAAGACGAAAATGCGCGTATTACGCTGCTGTCTGATCCCATCAGCCCTTGGGTGCTGTTTGAAGGGGCCGTGCGCGTCTATACCGTGTCGTCGCAAATGGGATTCGAAGCAATTTTTGCAGGCCACAAGCCCCGTGTTTTCGGACAACCGTTTTATGCGGGCTGGGGCCTGACCGAAGATGAATTTCCTGTGCAGCGCCGCCAACGCACTCTGACCCGCGCACAGATTTTTGCCGCGGCGATGATCCTTTATCCGACATGGTACGACCCGCACCGCGACCGGCTGTGCGATCTGGAAACCACGATCGAGGCACTTGCAGCCACGGCGCGCGCATGGCGCGAAGACCACAGGGGCTGGGCCGCGTCGGGGATGAGCCTTTGGAAAAGGGGTCCATTGCAGCAGTTTTTCGGATCTTGGTCACCAATGGTGTTTGAAGACGACCCCGCCCGTGCGCGCAACAACGGCAAGGCGTGGATGGTCTGGGCAACCAAGGCGAAAATCGGGCATGGTGACGCGGTAAGGGTCGAAGACGGCTTCTTGCGCTCGCGCGGGCTGGGTGCTGACCTGATCCCGCCCCTATCGCTGGTGTGCGATGATCTGGGGATCTATTATGACCCGCATCAGCCAAGTCGCTTGGAAAAATGGATCGAGACCCGCAGCCGTTTGCGCCCCGACCAAAGCCGAAGGGCGGAGCGTCTGATCGAGACGTTGCGGTCAACGGGACTGAGCAAATATAACCTTGGTGGCGCAGTGACGCTGGACGGGCTGCCCGAAGGGCCGCGCATTCTGGTGCCCGGTCAAGTCGAGGATGACGCGTCGATCAAGGCAGGCACTGACCGCATTTCAACCAACCTTGCCCTTTTGCAGGCCACACGGGATGCCAACCCCGATGCGTTGATTTTGTACAAACCCCATCCCGACGTCGAAGCAGGCCTACGCCTTGGCATGGTGGACGCGACCGGTTTGGCAGACCGCGTGCTGACGCAGGCGGACCCGATCAGCCTTTTGGCTGATGTCGACGAGGTCTGGACCATGACATCGCTTTTGGGGTTCGAGGCACTGGTGCGCGGGGTGCGTGTCGTGACCCTTGGCGCGCCGTTTTATGCAGGCTGGGGCCTGACCGATGATCGGGGCGATGTGCCGCCCAGACGACGGGTAGATGTGAGTTTGGAAGGCTTGGTCCATGCTACGTTGATTGATTATCCGCGCTATTTTGATCCACGCAGAAAATTGGCCTGCCCTGTCGAAGTGGTGGTGCAGCGTCTGGCCGAAGCGGATTTACCCCATCCGGGTTTGGGCAACCGACTGCTGGCGAAATTGCAGGGAGCCTTTGCGGGCAAGGCTCATCTGTGGCGCAAGGGCTGACGTCTGCACCGGGGGCCAGCCCCCGGACCCCCGGGATTTAGAACCATTTGGAATTGTAGGTCGTTACGTCCGGGTCCATGTGTGGAAAATGTCGGGGCCAATGGCTTGCGTGTTTTGAAGGTGGAACCGGGGTGCGTCCCCAAGGTGCAAGAGACCTAAGGGGCCAATGGCGGATAACCCGTCTGCGCCGATTGTAAGGCCAGCGGTGAAGCCGATCAGGTGATCCACGAGGTCAGCCCGAAGCAAAGATGCCGCAAGGCCACCGCCGCCTTCACAAAAGATACGAGTGAGGCCATGGGTGGCCAATTTGGCCAAGATG
>NZ_JBFEKM010000093.1:0-16351 GCF_041552635.1 Sulfitobacter sp. | reverse complement strand
GGGCGGCCAATCACATTGGGAACAATCATCGCGGCGACCAACGCAATGATGACCAATACCACCATCATTTCGATAAGCGTCACACCTGAATCCGCCCGGCGTCTCTGACGATGAACACCCCGCTTTTCTGAAGCCCTCTGACGAAGTTTTTTCATCTCTGTTGTACCCTTCATGAAACTCTTTATCATTCTAGAACGTACCTATTTTATTGGGTCACAATGAAAGAATTGTAGTGAAAAACAGACCCTCGCACAATGATGAAACCTTGCAAAAGGGGCACATAAACAAGCGACAAACCGCTAAAATCGACCCGGATCGGGTGGGTTCAAAACGCGTGTTTGAGGGCGCTTTAAATTCACTGCCGCCACCGTCGGAATTCACCATTTCACTGTGTGACGCACTGGCCGAATCCTTGGATGTTCCGCCGCTGATTTTGCCCGGCGAAAAGGTGAGCCTGATGGCCGCGGTTTTGCCGGTGCGCGGCGCACGGGCAAAACGGGCTGCGTTGCCCTTCGCGCTTGAGGATCGCATCAGCGCCCCGCTTGAAGATGTTCACATCGCGTTGTGCCGGGCGCTGGACGAACCCGATCTGGTTGTCGCGGCCGTCGTGGATCGAAACATCATGCAGGCCGCAGTCGATGCCGGCGATAGCGCTGTCGTGCCCGAAATTTTCGCGCTGCCTACGCCAACCTCTGTCGATGAAAAACCTGTTTGGGCCGTATGGCTCAGCGGCGCGCGCGCATTGGTACGCGTCTCGGACGGGACCGGGTTTGTCGTCGACGTCGCCATGCTGCCACTGATCTGGGCGCAGGCTGCCAAACCGCTGATTAATAGCTACGGCGACGTTTTGTCAGAAACGATTGAGGTGCATTCCTACGATGCGCATCCCCCCGAGCCTGACCCCAAAGACCTGGCCGTTGATCTGCGACAAGGCGCGTTTGCTCACAAAGCTACCAATTGGGCAGGGTACGCCAAGCGGGCTGCGATGATTGCCGCCGTGGGGGCAATCGGACATCTTGGCATAATGGTCGCAGATACAGTTGCACTCACCCGGATTGCAGATCGTGAACGTGCAGCGGTGCAGGCTGCGATTGATACCGTGCTTCCTGGCCTTATTGTCACCCGCGATGTGGAACCGATCCTGCGTCGCCTTGCCCCCCCCGTATCCGCCCCGAAAGGCAGTGCATTCCTGCCGATCCTTGGAAATATGTCCGCCGCGTTGCTTGAGGCTGATACCCCGATCAGCTTTCGTCGTCTGACATTTGCCGACAACCCCGCGCGGCTGACGATGTTGGTCGAGGTGCCGGGGCTGGACGATCTCCAACAGGCAGAACGTTTGCTGCGCGCGGCCGGGTTTGGCGTGACCAGCGGTGCCGCCACGGCCACTGCCGGGGTGGCAGAAGCTGAATTTGTCGTGACCGCGGGGGGCAGGGAATGAACGCTTTTCACCGTCTGTCTCTGCGAGAAAAGATATTGGTGCTGATCGCCTTGCCACTGGTGACCCTGTTCGCCGGATACCAGTATGGGTGGGTCCCGCTAAGCGAAGCACGGATGGCGGCACGCGCCGAAATTCGAGGGTATCAAACTCTTATTGCAGCGGTAGAAAATCAGGGAAACCAGCCAGCTCAATTGGGATCTGTCCCCGTTATCACGACGCCGCTGGCCACCCGCATCACCGACAGTGCCAACCTTGCCGGGGTGCTTGTACGGCGGCTTGAGCCAGAGGGCGCGATGGTACGGGTTTCATTGGATGATGCCCCCTATGATACCGTCATCGGTTGGATCGCCGCGATGGAAACCGACGCTGCCATCGCCCTGGTCGCGCTTGAGATGGACCGTAAAACTGCACCCGGCATTGTGGCCGCCCGCCTGACCTTGGAGAATGCGAAATGAGCCTTGATGACACGCCATCCTTTCCGCGGCTAAGCTACAGTTTTGCCAAGTCAAATGGTGTTGTTTTGATGGCCGGCACACCCGGCGGCCCGCTTGGCTGCCACTTTCGCCCCGGCGCACCTGTTGACGTGTTGATGGAGGCGCAGCGCAGGGCGGACCGGCCCGTCGCCTTTGTCCCGATTGAGGCCGAGGATTTCGAAGCCGCATTGGGCCGCATTTACCGAGACAGCGCATCCGAGGCCGCAGAGGCCGCCGCAGGTGATGACCTGAACGCGCTTGCCGACACGGCAGCCGCGGTTGACGATCTGCTGGACCAGAATGACGATGCCCCCGTCGTCCGGCTGATCAACGCGCTGCTGCTTGAGGCCGTCAAGGAAGGCGCCTCAGACGTTCATATCGAGACAGAGGAACGCCGCTTGGTCGTCCGGTTTCGGGTCGATGGCGTCCTGCGCGAGGTGATCGAACCCAAGCGCGCTTTGGCGGGGCTTTTGGTCAGCCGGATCAAAGTCATGGGCAAGCTTGATATCGCGGAAAAGCGGCAGCCCCAAGACGGGCGGGTCAGCCTGCGGGTCGGTGGGTATGACCTTGATGTGCGGGTGTCCACGATCCCGTCGCAGTTTGGCGAACGGGTTGTGCTGCGCCTGCTGGACCGCAGCCAGACCCAACGCGGTATCAGCCATCTGGGGATGAGCGCACGTGATCGCGAGACCTTTGAACGCATCCTTGCGCGGCCTGACGGGTTATTGCTGGTGACCGGACCGACAGGTTCCGGTAAAACGACATCGCTATATGCGGCGCTTGGGCGACTGAACGACCGGTCCCGCAATATTATGACGGTCGAAGATCCGATCGAATATTCGATGGATGGCGTGGGGCAGATGCAGGTCAACACCAAGACCGGCCTGACCTTTGCACGCGGCCTGCGGGCGATTTTGCGGCAGGACCCTGATGTGGTCATGGTCGGCGAAATTCGCGACCGCGAGACGGCGCAGATCGCGGTGGAAAGCGCGATGACAGGCCACCTTGTTCTGTCGACGCTGCATACCAATACGGCGATCGGCGCGGTGTCCAGATTGGTGGAAATGGGTGTGGAACGCTTTTTGCTGGCCCCGATGCTGCGCGGCTTGGTCGCGCAACGCCTGGTGCGCCGCGTGTGTCCCGATTGCGCCGCGCCGCACATCATCAGCGAAAGCGAAAGCGCGTTGTTGTCTGGGGCCGTTGCGGCGGGCGAAACCGTCCAGCGCGGGGTGGGCTGCGACGCCTGTCAAAACCAGGGTTTCAAGGGCCGGTTGCCAATCTACGAGATTATCGAGATCGACCGGGAGCTTGAGAAATTGATTCACGAAGGCGCATCAGAGGCGCAGTTGCAGGACCGTGCCCGCGCCAAGGGGCCCGGCATTCTGGCGGATGGGGTTGATAAGCTTCGCCAAGGCAAAACGACGGTAGAAGAGGTCGCCCGCGCGGTGCGTGATGATCTTGTGATACCGGACCAGACCTAAGATATGGCAGCGTTTTCCTATAAGGCGGTTGATAAGTCCGGGGCCAGCAGCAGCGGCCTGATCGAAGCATCAAGCGCAAGTGCGGCGCGGCAGGAATTGCGCGCACGCGCGCTGTTGCCGCTTTCTGTCGAGCCGACACGCAAGGGACTTTCCAGCGTATCACTGTTCGGCGGCGGGCGCAGCAAGGGCATCGGAGGACGCGCGCTGACGGTCGTCACGCGGCAGCTTGCGACGTTGATCGGCGCGGGGGTCCGTATCGAAGATGCGTTAAAGACCGTTGCGGATCAGGCGAGCAATGCAAAAGTTGCAGCATTGATGTTGACACTGCGGGCTGATGTGCTTGACGGACAGGGGCTTGCACCCGCGCTTGACGCACATCCCCACATTTTTGATGCGTTCTACCGCGCATCTGTAAAAGCCGGCGAAACGTCGGGCAGGTTGGGTGACGTCATGGATCATCTGGCCGATTTTGTCGAAACGCGATCAAAGAACCGCCAGACGGTTCAGCTTGCTCTGCTGTACCCGGCGATCTTGGCGCTGGTGTCTTTGGGGGTTATCGTCGCGCTGCTGGTCTATGTGGTGCCTGACATCGTCAAGGTTTTCACCTCGCGCGGGGCCGAACTGCCGTTATTGACCCGCAGCTTGATTGCAGTCAGTGACTTTGTTGCGAATTACGGGTTGATCGTGCTGGGGCTCGTTCTTGGACTGGTTGCGCTAGGGGCATGGCTGCTGAGGCGCCCGTCTGCGCGCATGCAGTTTGATCAATGGACAGCGCGGGCCTGGCCCATGCGGCATTTCGTGTTGAAATCAAACGCGACCCAGTTTGCGGGCACCTTGGCCACTTTGACGGTCAGCCGTGTCCCGCTTTCAGAAGCACTGGAAGCCGCAGGAGACACCATCGGCAACCGCTATATCCGCGCCAAGGCGCAGGCCGTGGGGGCCCGTGTGCGCGAAGGCACGGCGCTGTCAAAGGCGATGCATCAGGCGGCAGTGTTCCCGCCTTTGTTGGTCGCGATGGTGGCCAGCGGCGAAGCGGGTGGCACACTAGGGGCGAGCCTGACACGTGCGGCCGCGGATCAGGCGCGCGACCTTGATGCCTTGGTAGCAGCCCTTGTGGCGTTGGTCGAACCCGCAGTGTTATTGCTGATGGGAGGTGTTGTGATGCTCTTGGTGCTTTCCATATTGCTGCCCATCGTAAATCTGAACAATTTGGTGATTTGATGTGGTTGACGCGGTTAGTTCAGCTGAAATTCCAGCAATGTGGGCGCGCTATCAGGCAGGCCGGGGATCAGTTGCGCCGCAGCCGGTTCGATCCTCAGTTTGATCCAGCCGTCAGGGCCAAGGCGTGCTTGGCCCATTTCCGATTTGACGGCGTTGTTCGTTGTCAGGGTTGCGACGCCATCCGTCCCCTCGCTGGTCAGAACCAGATCAAGCGGCGGGGTCTCAAGGGCCGCTTGTCCCGGCACCTGACAAAGGCTGTCGCTGATTTGCACCCGGCCATTGCTTGTCACACGGGCCCGCGACCATGTTGCGCGTGCGATATCGACAACCGCTTGTCCGTCACACGGGGACGCGCCCGGCACCAAAACCAGCAGGTCAGCGCCACCGCGCCCGGATATATCGCTAAGGCCAATCTGCCAGGGGCTGGCGAAACCATAGCCTTGCAACAACGTGCGCGGTCCGGTCAGGGTCAGGTCGGCACCGATCTGCCCGCGCAACAGGCTGGTCCATTTCCCTTGCCAGTTCAGCACCAAGCCGCCGTCCAACACCGCGCGACCCGACCACAGGCTGCCCGACAGCGCGCGCACCTGTGGCGGCACCCCCGTTATTCGTGCCATAGTGGTGGTGGGCAGGTTCATCAACACCGTACCCCCGAAAAACAGGAGTGCCACTAATGACAGACCAATCATCGATACAATCCGACGCCCCGGCGCGTGTCGCTGTGCGCCGCGACCGGCGGGTGTTTCTTTCGGGGTTGGCGGCATCTGCTTCGCTTCTTTCTGCATGTTCTGCCACAGGGTTGGGCAGTGTCCTTGAGGGTAAACCCGCCAAAAGTGATGGGCCGGGGCGGGCCGCTCTTTTGGCACCGGTGTCTGGTCGTGCGCCGCAACTAGGTCAGATCATGCGCAATGCCGCAACCCTTGGCGGCAACACGTTGAACGATACAGGAGAGATGGCCTTTTTCGATTCAGGGGATACGCCAGAAACAGCCGCCACTGCCGCCCGGCTTGCCGTCGCAGGGGGGGCGCGCATGATCGTTGGCCCGCTTTTCGGGGCGCAGGTTGCTGCGGTTTCCCAAGCGGTTGGATCTGGCGTGCCGGTCTTGACCTTGTCGAACGATATCAGCGTCGCTGGCCGTGGCGTATTTGTGCTGGGCGTCACACCGGAACAATCTGCACGCGCGGTCCTGACGTTTGCCGCCAGACGCGGTTTGAACACTGTTGGCGTGGTCGTCGCCCCCGGCGCATTTGGCGCACGCTCTGCCGAGGCAGCGGCAACCGTTGGAAAAGCGACCGGGCAAACCATGTTGCCCCCCATCATCGAAACCGACCCCGCAGCCGCAGTTGTCAAACTGACAAAGGCAAACGGGGGCACGTTGCCCAAGGCCGTATATCTGCCCGGTGCTGGCGCGGAGCTGGAAGCGTTGGCCTCTGCTTTGCGGGGCAAAACCCAGGTTCTGGGATCATCGCAGTGGTCATCGCGCGATCCCGGTAATTTGCCAGCCCTCAGAGATGCTTGGTATGCGGCACCAGACCCGCTTGCGTTCGAACCCTTTGCCGTTGCGTATCAATCGGCGCATGGCACAAGCCCCGGCATACTTGCCGGTGTGGCCTTTGATGGCGTTGAAACGGCCCGTCTTTTGGGCCGTATTCAGGAACAGACCGCTGGCGGTCTGACCCGCGACAAGGGCTTTTCCGGTGTGCTTGGCCCCTATAAATTCAGCAAATCAGGCCTGTGCAGTCGCGGCCTTGCGGTGCTGAATGTGGGCGCGGGGGCGATCACGATGATCGGGTCTGCCTCGGCATGACCCAGAAGGCGCACCGCGACGCTCAGGCGGGCCTGACACTTGTCGAGGTGCTGGTCGCGCTGGCGCTGTTTTCTTTGATTGGGCTGGCAGGTTTTACCATGCTTGATAACATTCTGCGGGCGCAATCAGGGACACAAGGGCGGCTGGAACGGTTGGGGCAGATTGACCGCGCGCTGGTCGTTTTCAGCCGTGATTTGCAGGAATCGGATTCGGGCAGCGTGCGGCACGATGAGACAGGTATAACAATGAACAGGACGGGCACAGGTCTGTTGTCCTATCAGGTACCTTCAGGCGTTCTCCTGCGCAGCTTGTCCCGAAGAGACTTTGACCAGCAGATGATTGACGGGGTAAATTCCATCCGGCTCAGATCGCTGGATTCTGCCGGAATGTGGCATGACAGCTGGCCGGTAGAGCAAACCCAATCGTTGGGGTTGCCACCCACATTGAAGGCCGTTGAGCTGCAATTGGGCTTGCGCGAAGGCACTGTTCGCCGACTTGT
Source organism: Sulfitobacter sp. (assembly GCF_041552635.1). Lineage (GTDB taxonomy): Bacteria > Pseudomonadota > Alphaproteobacteria > Rhodobacterales > Rhodobacteraceae > Sulfitobacter. The sequence continues at coordinate 9,432 of NZ_JBFEKM010000093.1, read as the reverse complement.
CGATGTGCCCGCGGGGGCAGAGGAATGACGCGCGACCGTGACGCTGGGGTCGTCTTGATCAATGTGTTGGTGATCCTGTCGATTGCGTCCATCGTGGTGTTTTTGATGCTGACCTCGCAGGATGTGTCCTTGCGGCGTGCGCAGTCGATGGCGGCGGCAACCGCCGCAGATGCATTGGCCAGAGGGGCCGAAGCGAGCGCGGTGACCGCACTGCGCCGCGACATGGTGAATGCCCCGGACACAGATAATTACACAGAGGCCTGGGCGCTGGTCGCCCAACAAGAAGCCGGTCTTTCTACGGGGCGGTTTTCTGTCACAATCCGCGATGCGCAGGCCAAGCTGAACCTGACACGTCTGGCCGGTGGGGCGCAGGTCGAAGTCGAAGCGCTTTTGCGTGTTCTGGCCGAACTCGAAATCAGCCGTGCAGATGGCGCGCGAATTGCTGCTGAAATTGCTGGCCGGCCGGGATTGAAAAACCTGTCTGATTTGCGCAGCATTTCCCCCCAAACGATTAGCACGCTTTCACCCTTCGTTGATTTTTTGCCCGCAACGGCAACGCTCAATCTAAATACTGCGGCACCGCTGCTTTTGCGCGCGGTGCTGAACAACCGCTCGGCGGCGCTGCGGCTTGAAAGCCGGCGCACAGGTGTGGGGCTGCTAACCCCCCAAGACCTTGACCGCGTGGGGGCCGTTCGTCCCGCATTGGCAGGGTTTACCTCGCAGAATTTCGACATCGATATTTTGGCCGAAGTTGATGGCATTGCCGTAAATCTTCGCAGCCGAATAGCACGCAGGGAAAGCTTTGCGGGCCGTAGTGTTTTTGTCACGCGAAGGGCGTACGGTGTGCCCCTGAATACAGTGCCAGCCATACCGGACATGTAAAAGAAAAGGGCGCAACCGCGTTAACGGTTGCGCCCCGGTCGTTGTTTGCCTGAACGGCAATCCATTCCCCTTAGGGGTTAAACGGGTCGATGTTCGGGTTGACGGTCAACCCTGCCAAAGCAGGATCAGCCAAAGCGGGTCCATTTGCATTCGTCTGGAACGCTTTCACGAAGGCCGCACCCAAGGAGTTGATCCCCGAAGCCGCGCTCCCTCCGCAAGCCGCCACCACCAAAAGCACTGATGCTCCGGCGAGTAGTTTGGCTTTGGGCGTAAGTGTCTGTTTCATCGTGAGTGTCATACGATCCTCCACTTAGTTTGGCGATCCGGCGAGCGGCGTGTTCAGGTAAGGGAACGTCGCGCGAAGATCGGTTGGTTTGATTGGTGCACCATCAGTAAGTGCCGCTGTGCCAACGGGCGCATCTGCCGGGGCACAAAGACCGAGGTTGATGTCGTCAGCAGCTGTCGGATCCCCGCTCAGCTCTTGGCCCAGTGGGACGGGATGGCACAGACGGCCCATGACAACGCGCAGGGCAATGTCAACGGTGTCATCTGCCGGGCGACGTCCGTTCGGAAATCCGGCCAGATCTTCCGCAACCAAGCCAAAGACGTGCTGATTGGCAAGAGGTGTCGCTGCCACGCCGGTGTTAAGGCGCATCATTTCAGAGCCGGTTACGGTTGCTTGCTGGTTGAAGCCGGGGAAACCGGTCAAGAACGCCGCGACAAGATCGTTGCGTGGAAAGTTGTTTGGCGCAAGCTCGGCTGGCAAACCTGCCACACCGCCAAACAGCAGCTCGATCAGTTCGGGCAGCGTTGGATTGGTGACGTAAGCGGCAAGCGCACCATCTTGGGTCGGTTCGGCAGCGTTGAACAGATCCTTGTCGGGCAGACCGATAACGACCTCGTTCACCAAGGGTGCAGACAAACGTGCAACCTGCACATAAGCACCACCGTTTCTGTCTGTGCCTTCATAGGTTGGGCTTGGATCCAGCAGCCGTGCCTGCGGCAGACTTGCCGTGGTCCAAGCACCAATCACACCGTTGCCCGCGCCTGTCAGACAGGAAATGGGCACCTCGATGGCCAGCGATGTGACGTTGAACTTGTCGATCAGGTCATCGTTGGCGCGGTCTTGTGTAATGCCGCCCGCGAAAGGTGATGCCGCATTGTACTGAGGGTAGGTGGGATTATCCGCACCCTGAATAGGCACGAGGTTCACAAGGTCGAAGATCTCGCCAAGGTTCACCGCAAACGCTTCTGCGCGTTGGCCGACAAAAACGCGACCCGGTGCCGCGCAATCTGGGATCGTCGTATCGCTGACAAAGCCGTCAGCATAAGTCGCATAATCAGCGATGGTTTTGTTGCCGATGTTATCGATCGGCTTGTTGAAGGTCGTGCCACCGCCGCTTGTGTTTGTCAAAAGCGCGCTTGCGGCATAGCCGGAACGGCGGTCGCCGTTGATCTTGCGAACCGTGTAGCTTTCGAATTCGTTTTGTGCGCCAGTGCTGCCTGCACCAATCGTACCGGCCTGACGCAGTGGGATCGCAATGTCCTGCCCGCCGACGTTCAGCGCGATGCCCTTGCCACCATTGGCAAGCGTATTTTTAAACTGGAATTGGAACGTGATGTCTTCCATCGCGTCGCCATCATTGTCCACGTGGATTTCGTAAACAGCGTCGGAGTCCATCGTGAAATAGTTGGGGCCGCCGTATGGTGCCTGCAAAGGCTGATAGTTTGCAATAAAGGTTACAGTATCTTCTTTGCCTGTTTCATAGCTTCGAAACATATAAAAATCTGTAGCGTCCACTTTTGGCATCGCAGTGATGCCCGGTGCTTCGCGATGCGAAGACGCCCACGCAGTCGTTGCGCAGACCGTTGCCAGTACGGCCCCGGCGCTCACAAAAGCCTTTTTCTTATTAATCAACATTGAACTTCCTCCACTTGGAACGTTGGAATATGCAAAAAGGCTGTCCGTCCAACCGCTGAAGAACAGCAGCAAGTCCGTTGCCGGGCATACGGGCGAAGCCACGCATGAAGCCGCAATTAAGTTTCAAAAAAGATTTTCAAACTTTGAAATTATTTCAAAAGATCACATCAGGATGGTAGCAGATGCAGAGGCGTGCGGTTCTGTGCTGGCATTGCCTGACCAATTGACAGGTTTCGTTTTGGATCAAATACTGCTCTTTCTTTCGCAATCGCACCCGACAAACCTTGATGTCATAGGGACACCGCCGCTGATCGCCGTTCTGATCTGGCTTGGTGTTACAGACTGGCGGAGTTTTCGCTTGCCAGATGCAGGCACTTTGCCGTTGATCATATCTGGCTTGATGCTGGCGGTTTGGAGGGACGGATCGGTTCCAGTCGATCAGATGATTGGTGCGGTAACGGGGTTTGCATTTTTTTGGGCCATTGGTGCTGCCTATTTCAGGGCGCGCGGGATAGATGCTCTGGGGCTTGGTGACGCGAAACTACTTGCCGCAGCCGGGGCATGGTTGGGATGGCAAGCGCTACCTTCTATCATACTGATTTCCTCCATCGCAGGGATTGCTGTTGCCTTGGTCAGAGGTGGAGGCCCAAGCCAGAACATTCCTTTTGGCCCCAGCCTCGCCGGGGCATTTTTCTTGCATTGGGCGCTATTTTTGTCTGGGTGGGTTTAGAGATCAGGCCAAGAGACACTGCTGTTTGGTTGAGACTGCGGCATATCCAAGGAGGATGAAGCTCTCAGATAATCTGATCAAAACACAGGGCACACGCGAAGCTAGGCCCCAGATTAATTTTGCCAATTCTGCAAAAGCCACACCCGAAAGTACTCGGCCGAGCAATGCTGGGCCACGGCAGCGATGGCATGGTGCCGATCAGCTTGGTTTGATATCCGCTTGAACGACAGCTGGGCGAAGGGGGCGCACCTACGGCGAATTTCCGTCTCAGGTGATAGGCGTAGAAAGAGAGGGTCATCGACCATCATAAATGGGAAGCCCATAGGTGCGTTGTCTGCACCAAGGATGACAACGTGATCGGCCTCAATGCTCTTTGAGGCATGGATGGTCTTGAATGTGATAGTCAGGTTTCTACGGTCGACGCAAAGCGGATTTGCATGAATAGTCAGCTACGAATGTCTTCACCTTTTGCAAGCGTGGTTCGTCATTGCTGAAATCTGGATGCCCGTCTGGCCCGATGAGCGATGTTTGATCCAGTAAAATGCTGCACGCACCACGAATGGCCGCCCTAGCGGGCTGCGCTGCAGCGTCGCAACAGCGCATGAATAGCAGGTCTGCGCCGCTATTCGCTGCCAGTTACGGTTAAGCCAAGCAAACGCCAGGTCTGCATGCCACCGCGATAATAAAAAATGTGGTCTGCGGGGTAGCCAGCCTTGATCATGTTGCGGATCGCTGTGGGTGATTGACCGCACCAGATCCCGTTGCAAAACAGCGCTACGGGTTTTGCTGCCGCACAGTCCCAGCCGTCAAAATCCGGCTCACATCCCAGCTGCGCAAGTTCATCCACGACATAGGTATAAGGAATGTTTATCGCGCCGGGTATCGTGCCGCCGTCGAACCAGTCACGGGTGCGGCTGTCCAGCACTACGGCATCGGGGTCCTTGAGCATCTCGATCAGTTCCAGTTCGCCGATCGTCGTCACGCCTTCCGCAGGGCTGTGCGGTTGTATGCAAAAATTCGGGCAGCGGCGGGATGTCAGCGCCCATTCACCGCTTAACTGGTTTTCGGTATCCTGTATCCGGTCGATCTCAACCATACCGTCCGCAGTTGGCACAGAGACCGACGGCATGTCTTTGGTGATACCCACCAGATTTTCCGCCATCGCAGCCCCTGCGACGCATGTCAGGGCGATTGTCCATGCGAGATTTTTCATGACTTGGTCCTCCAGATTGCATCGGTAGTCTAAGATAAAGGTTAGCCCTTGTATCATGCTCCGTCATCTAAATTTACCCGCAATGCTAAAGCAGCTGCGTGCAAGGAGTTCCTGCCCGTTCTGAATGGCATCTTTGTGAAGCAAAACTGTCAGGCTTGCCCATCGAAGGTGAAATGCTGCGCCCACGCCCATGCCCGCAAGATCGCCCCCTAAGATTACGAACACGCCCGCCAGTTTGCACGCGACATCGGTTTGACCAAATCATACGCCATACCGATGCGGCTCACTCCATTGCGCCCCATTGCGCTTAGGGGAAAGGGTCACATGGCTCACGTCTGCGCGGAAATCTTAAGTGAAGGATCGGCCATGATGTCGGGGCAGGGCGGGGCGACTATTTACCTCAGGCAAACTGCTTCGCGAGATGTGCGTTTCTTCTGGCGGACATGGCGGGCAGTCACTTCGTCCAGCAGCGCTTTCCAGCCGGTGTCGAACCTGTCTTCAGGTAATTCGCTCTCCTCCAAGGGTGGGCGAAGGGGCAAGGCATCCGCTTGTGTCAATGCTTCGATCGCGTGCTGCCAAGTACGACTGTCTTGCTGCGCCACCACTTTGGCCCCGGCAGTGACATGGTCACACAACCCGTCAATGCCGTTGACCAATAACGGGCGCTTTGCCGCGAGGGCTTCGAGTGCTACCAGACCGTATGCCTCCCATCGGGAGGGCATGGCGACGGCGTCGATGGCGGCCATTGCCGCAACCGGATCGGGTGCAAATCCTTTGAACTGGATGCGGGTGTCGGATCCGGCCAGCGCACGCAGAGCGCTTTCCTCGGACCCTTCGCCATAGATGTGCAGGGCGATGTCGGGGTTTGTTGTCTGGCGAAAGGCCTGCACCAGCACGTCAAAGCCTTTTTGGGGGTCAAGCCGCCCGATGGCACCGATCACGCGGATTGGCCCTGTTGGTGCGGGCAGCGCACGAAACGCGCAAAGGTCGACGCAGGACTGGATGACCTTCAGTGTCTTGCGCCGGATCGCGCCGCTGTGCACCAGCCATGCGCCTTGGGCGTGGCTGACCGCGACGACCTTGTCAAACAGCGCATAAGCGGTGCGCAACAGCAGCGCAAAGCGACCTTTGTGGGTCACATTGTGCTTGGTAAAATGCTCGGTATAGCTGTGTTCTACATGGATCAGCGGCGTGCGCGGATACGCCAGACGCAAGGCCACCAACATCGGCAGCGCACGCCAGCTGATCGCCAGATGCGACACGATCACGTCAGCGTTCATCCGTTCAGGCCGCACACGGCCACGATCGACACAGCGCAGGCTGTGATCGGCGTTTTCAGACAGCGCGGGCGCGGTCATGATGTGTGTCAGCACCCGCGTCACCCCGCCTGCTGTGGTGTCATCCACCAGATGCAGAACGCGCAAGCGGGTCATTGGATCGCGCCTGCGGGGCGCAAACGCTGGGCCAGCATCATTGCGCGACGCAGGACATTCCCGCCAAAGGCCGAAAGAAGCGTGCTTGCAGCAAGGGTGGCGAGCGATTTAACGGGTTCTTCGACCAGCGGTGTGCGCGATTGCGCGATCCAAGCGCGGCTTAGGCTTTGGGCGCGGGGGGCGTCCAGATCGCTGATGGCGCGCCGGCAGAGATAGCGCAGTTGATAGGCCCGTGCGGCGGGGGTATTCACGGTAAAGAATGCAGGGTTCAGTGGTGTCAGTTTTTCTACCATCCGCTCCCATGCGGCCAATTGACGGTCCGTTGCCGCGGACAGACCGCCCGCATTGATCCGGTAGTGGGTCAACAGTCCCGGCACCCCTTCAAAGATCCAGTCGGTCGTCAGCGCGATGCGTAGCCAGCATTCGATATCTTCCGACTGACGAAATGTTTCGTCAAAGATCCAGTCTCGCATGGTCTCGTGGCGGGGACGATACGCGATCTGTTCCAGCACAGCGCGGCGGATCACCGGGGCCGAGCCGTTGCCAATGGGATTGCGTTTGAATATATGGCCCGCGCTGACGCCCTGCAAGCGCGGGCGCTGGGCCTGACCGGTCAGCGTGCCATCATCATCCATCAGCGCCGAGCCGGAGTAGCTGATGCCAACGCTTGGATTTGCTTGCAAATGGGCGACATGACGGGCCAGCTTGTGCGGCACCCACAGGTCATCGGCATCGCAAAAACCGATAACCTCGCCACGGGCTGCCGCGATGCCGGTATTGCGCGCACCGGCCAGCCCGCGGTTGGCCTGACGGATCACGCGGACGCGGGGATCGGCTGCGTATTCAGCCGCGATTTTCAGTGTGCTATCGGTCGATCCGTCATCGACAATGATGATCTCGAACCGGGGATAGGTCTGCGCCAGCAAGGCGTCGAGCGTGTGGCGCATGGTGGATTGAACGTTGAAGGCGGGCATGATGATGGAGGCGAATGTCACGATAAAACTTTCCGTTGGGAGTCAGGAGAAAAGGGAGAGGCGCAGCTTGCGCGGCAGGACCGCTGCGGCAATGGCGGCCCCCAGGGTCAGCGTGCCGCGGCGCGCCGGCGACATGAAACCGCCCGGCGAATGGGCGATACCGATGATGGCATGGTGCAGCGCTTTGGTACGCCCGGCATCGACACGCAAAGCACGCCGCGCCAGATAACGGTGATGGATCGCATGGCTGGCACGGCTGGGTGTGACGTCGAATTTTGCTGCCGTAGCGATGGCTTGGCTGCGGCCCTGCAACATCGCGTCCAGATCGGTGGACAGCCCGCCGACGCTGGTACGATACCAGGTTTGCAGCGACGGGGACGGAACGATCCGCGCGCCACCTCCGACCAGACGGATCAGAAATTCAAGATCTTCATTGTGGACGATGGTGTCGTCGAAACCGCCACAGCGGGCAAAGGCCTGCGTGCGCAGGGTCAGGTTGGACATCGTGCAAACGGGGTTCTCGCCCAGCAGGACATCAATCGACAGGTCTTGCGTCGGCACCGTGGACACGACGCACGACGCTGATGGCGTTTCCCGAAAGAAAGCAACCTGACCGAAAACGCCGTCGATGCTTGTGTCCTGAAAGACCAACGCAAGTTCGGCCAGTTTATGCGGCTGCCACAAATCGTCTGCGTCGCAAAAGGCGATCAGGTCCGCTTGGGCGTGGGCGGTAACGCCTGTGTTGCGCGCCGTACTCGGGCCTTTGCCGGGGCTACGCACCAGCCGGATGCGCGCGTCCTGCGATGCAGCCGTCTTGATCAACAAAGGGGTGTTATCGGTTGATCCGTCGTCGATGCATATCGCTTCCCAGTCAGAACAGCTTTGCATCGACAGGCTGGCCAAAGTCTCGAGGATAGTGGTTTCCGCATTGAAACAGGGAATGATGATTGAAAACAGGGGCATGGATCAGGCCTTTTCAGGTTTTGGGCCAAAGGCCAGAGACAGGGCGGGAAAGGATGCGCCGACCATCAGAATGGTCGCCGTCAGGGCATATCCGGTGGCCACGGCGACAAGGCCGAACGGGGCCAGCGCCGCAGTGTTCAGCATAAGCGCCACAGTCATCGCAGCGGTCATCCAGAATTCGCGATCTGCGCGGCCCGTGGCGCGCAGCCAGCCTGCGGTCGCTGACCACAGGGTCGTGGGGATCGCGACCAGACACAGGATCGACACGATATCATCGATGCCAGACCAGCCTTCCCCGAACAGCACCGGTACATAATAGGGGGCCAGCAACGCTTGGGTCACCACGGCGGGGGTGATCAACCCGACTGCCAGCAAGATACTTTGGCGCAAGGCAGCAGCTTTGTCCGCGCTGGCGCATAGATGCGGAAACAGCACCGTGGAAAACGCGACAGAGAACGAATTGGCAAGGCTAAGGCCCGCGTTGAACGCCATGAAATAAAGCCCAAGCGCCTCGGCACCCATCAGCAACCCCACGATCAGCTTGTCGGCCTGCAGGCGCAGCGCCTTGACCAGTTCAACGCCCAACACAGCCCAGCCAAAGCTGAGAAACGGACGCAGCGGCGCGCGGCCCTGAGACAGGTCGATGGTCCACGGATGCAGGCGGCGCATCGCAATCAACCAGAACGGGGCGGTCAACAGGCGCGGCAGGATCAGCGCCACCGCCGTGGGCCAGGCCAGAACCAGCAGCATCGACAGGATGTTCGCGCCTACGATTTGCCCGCCCGAGATCGCCGCCGTCTGGCGCAGCTTTCCGGCGCGCATCGCAAGGGCGGTTTGCACCAGCCCTGCGGGCATAAACAGATATTCGCCCGCCAGCAGTAGGATCATCACCAATAACAACCCATTTCCGTTGGCAGCATAAAGCGCAAAGCCGATGGCCGATTGCGCCAGAAACAGACCGATGCACCAAACCCAAAAGATGCGATGCGCCGTGGCGCAGGTTTGGGGCAGGGCATCCTCGGGGGCCGAGATGATCTTTTGACCGACACCGTTTTCCGTCAGCGCCTTTAGAATATCCGCCGCCGCAAGTGCGGCCGCTGCCACACCGATCTGCGCCAGATCCAGCGAACGGGCAACCGCCACCACAACCAGCAACCGCGATGCCTTGGCCGCCACTTCGGACGCGCCATAGGCAAACAGGTTCTGTGCAAGGCGGGATGTGTTTTGGGGCGCGGTCAGCATCGTGGTCCAATCAAATCTGTTGGACCTACTCTATCGGCTGCAGCCCTCCGGTGTCTCGGACGCCACCGGAGAGG
>NZ_JBFEKM010000092.1:0-16440 GCF_041552635.1 Sulfitobacter sp. | reverse complement strand
TGCTATAGGAAACCGGTGCCGAGGTCAGTCCGAACTGTGCCAGCCACGCCTTTCGAAAGGTGTCATTCGAGAACAATCCATGTAGATACGTGCCCGTAATCTTGCCATCGCGCGACGAAGCCCCGTCCGCCACGCCGTCGATCCAAGAGAATGGCCGCTGGCAATCCACACCTTCTGTCTGGCCAATGTGGATTTCATAGCCGTCGATCTGTGCACCTGATCCGTGATGGCGCGCCTCTACGCGGGTCAGGGTCTTGTCTGCGGCCATGCGCGTGGCCACATCCAGCAACCCCAGGCCGGCATCTTGGCCCGCAGCACCTTCCAGCCCATCGGGGTCAGCAATCGTCTGCCCCAGAATTTGATAGCCACCACAGATCCCCAGCACATGGCCACCGCGCCGTACATGGGCGCGCAGGTCAATATCCCACCCTTGCGCCCGCAAAAATGCCAGATCGCCGCGCGTTGATTTTGTCCCCGGCAATATCACCAGATCAGCATCTGCAGGCAAAGGTGTTCCGGGCGGGATCATGGTCAACCGCACAGAGGGTTCCGCAGCCAGCGGATCAAGATCGTCAAAATTAGCGATCCGCGACAGCATGGGACACACAATATGAAATGCACCGCCCGTGTCTGCGCGGGCCAGATCAACAGCATCTTCTGCGGGCAAAAGATGCGCGGCGTTGAACCACGGCAACACACCGAACCCTGCCCAACCCGTGCGTTGAATGATATCGTCGTACCCGTCATTGAACAGGGCAACATCACCGCGAAACTTGTTGATCAGAAAACCTTTGACCATCGCCGCGTCGTCCGGATCCAACACTGCTTGCGTGCCAACGATCTGCGCAATTACCCCGCCACGGTCAATGTCCCCTGCCAAAACCACAGGCACATTTGCCGCCCGCGCAAAGCCCATATTGGCGATGTCACCGTTGCGTAAATTCGTCTCGGCGGGGCTGCCGGCCCCTTCGACGATGATCAGATCGGCGGTGCGCGCAAGGATGCCAAAGCTTTCCAGAACAGGTTTCAACAACGCGCCACGCGCTCCGCCAAAATCACGCGCCTCAAGGTGGCTTTGGGCGCGCCCCTGAATGACAACCTGCGATCCGGTATCGGTTTCGGGCTTGAGCAATACCGGGTTCATATGCACCGAAAGGTCACGTCCGCAGGCCATCGCTTGCAAAGCTTGGGCGCGGCCAATCTCGCCACCGTCCTGTGTGACGGCGGCATTGTTCGACATATTTTGCGGCTTGAAAGGGGCGACTGCTATGCCCCGGCGCAGTGCCGCACGGCACAAACCTGCAACCAGCATGGACTTGCCCACATTGGACCCCGTCCCTTGAATCATAATGGCGCGGGGGGGCATGGGCAAACCTCGTTTAAGACTAACACGCTTGGTGTCAGTCAGCGCTGACTACGTCAAGCGCTCGGGGCGCGGCCGGGTAAAATTTCTCTCCTAGGCAGCCGCCCTCTGGCCTTGTCAAAGACCAGCCTGCAAGGCTGTCACGCCTCATGAACCAAGAGAAAAGGCCGGGTGCACCCCCAGACATCCGAAAGGTCCGCAATCAGCTTAAGCATTTTGCCCTTTTCCTGTGCTTTTGCCGCCATTTCGACAGCCAGAAAAGCAGCCCGGAGATCGACGGTGCCCAAGGTCGCCGCAGACCCGGCGCAGCTATGCGCCATCTGCGCAACATCTGGCGGGTCCATCGGGGTACTATTGCTTAGTGTCGCGATCACTTCATCAATTTCATGGCAAAAGCGCCCCAGCAGATCATTCAAGCCGTCAACGCCCAAGGTTTCTCTAAGGGTATCAAGATCCGGTGCCACGACAGCTGTCTTCGGGGGTGTCGGATCCGACCTGACAACGCCTGTGCCATCGGTATGAAGCGCAATCACATGCAAAAGGTCATCGCGTGACAAGGGCTTGGTCAAAACATAGTTCATACCATCGTGCAAAAACGCTTCTTGTTCTTCGACCATGGCGTTTGCGGTCAGGGCGACGATGGGGGTTTGGGCACTGGCCCCTTTTCCCAAACGAATAGCACGAGTGGCATTGCGCCCGTCCATCACAGGCATGCTGATATCCATGAATATCAAATCAAAGGCCTGCGCATTAGCCAAATCAACAGCTTCGCGCCCGTTATGCGCTTCGGTTACGGCATGTCCTGCCAAGGTGATCATTTCACGCGCGACGATACGATTGATCTTGTTGTCCTCGACCAACAAAATGGACCGGGACTGCCCCTGCCCAGTGGCCTTGCGTTTTGCTGCCAATGCCCCGGGCGCTGCAATGGGTTCAACTGGAAAGCGTATACTGAAAGTACTGCCGACACCCTTGGTGCTTTCCAGCGTAATCTCCCCCCCGAAGGCCTTAACGAAGCGCCGGGCGATCCCAAGCCCAAGGCCAGTGCCCCCCACATTGCGGTCATAAGAACTGTCACCCATCGTGAAGTCGTCGAAGATTTGGGATTGCAGGTCGGGATCAATGCCGATGCCGGTGTCTGCCACCTGAAATTCAATCATTGGCGTGCCATCGGCCTGCCCCGACACCGCCACATGCACGGTTATCCGGCCTTGGTGGGTAAACTTGACCGCATTTCCGATCACATTCATCAAGATATGCTGAACACGGTCGCGATCCGCGCGGATCCAATCGACCGATGGCGATGTCCACGCCCATTCTAGCGTTGTGCCAGCTGCTAATGCGGCGCTGCTTTGGTTGTCCACGATGTCTTGCAAAAGCGCGCTGATGTTCATGGCCGCGGGCCGCAAAGTCAGCTTGCCCGCATCGTATTTCGTAATGTCCAGAACATCGGAAACATGGCTCATCAACAGCTTGCCCGAGGTATCCATATTCTTGATGTAGCGGCTTTGTTGCGCGGTCAGCCTAGTATCATTCAATAACGTCAGGTTGCCCAATAACCCATTCAACGGCGTCCGGATTTCGTGGCTCATCGTGGCAAGAAAGTCAGTCTTGGCCTTTTCACCGGCCAACGCACGATCGCGGGCGGTCACCAATTCCTGTTCTGCCTGAACGCGCGCTGAAATATCGCGCAGGAAGGCGACGAAGATCTCTCCCTCATCGGTCTGGGCGCACTGGACAGCCAATTCAATCGGGAAGATTGCGCCATTCTTATGCTTTGCTTCAAGCTGGATACGGCCCTTCCCAATCACATGTTTTTCACCCTTCTCGCGCATCCGCTGCATGCCGGCTTCATGCCCTGCGCGATAGGGGTCAGGCACAATCAACGCGCCAAGATCCTGACCAATGGCGACTGCCGTCCGGTACCCGAATATCTGTTCGGCCGCGACGTTGAAATCGAGAATCCTACCCCCGGCATCCGTCACAATCACCGCATCAAGCGAGGTGCTTGTAACGATATTCATCCGCTGGCTTGCCTCAACGGCATCTCTGCGACGGCGATTGCTTTGACGGTTCAAATGGCTCAGGTACAGCGACAACAGCAGCATGGCGAACAACAGAACGGTCACGCCAAAAGCCATCTGACTAAGCGTCACAGCGACATTGTTGCGACGTTGGTCCGACAACAAGGCAAAGTAGCTCAGACCAGAGTTAGACAGCCTGCGGACAGCCGGGCCTGCATCTGATGATTTCAGCTGAAGCTCTGACAGGCGCGCGACCAGTTCTGTATCCGCGGCATCGATGATGTCGACGGTATCATCCAGAAATGCCCCGACCATTTGCAGACTATCCGAAAAATCACTTTGCGCTCGCAACGCCTCGTAAATGGATGCTTCTTGAAGCGTTTTAATGCGGCTGAAGAAAATATCATATTCCCGCCGCAGCGTATTCAGCATGTCAGGTGTGTCTTGGGGGAACATTCTCAAATGAAGTTCGAATTCAAGGAACTCGACCTCGGTTTGCGAAAGAGACCATTGAACATTGTCAGAACTGGCAGAATTCAGCAGCCTGAGATCACGCGCCACATTTCCTGCCAAATACAGGATTGCCATGATCGTAAACAGCCCCAGCAACAACAATAATAGCAGTCGAAGGCGCACAACCAAATTTACAAAGCGCGGCATGGGCATCGTTCCTGTCTTGGGCAGCACCCGATCGACAATCATGTCACACTAGAAAGTGTTAATTGATCACTTCAATACGGTCGAGCTGCCAAATACTGCGCGAATAAATCACTTCGCTGCGGTATTCAGGGTTCTCATCATAGGGATAAACCACCCAAAGCGGCCCTTTGTTGCGCACCAGCATCACATCGCCATTCATCTTGTAGGCTATAATCGGGCCGCCTTCGATGGCGTCAGATACCGGAATGTCGACGTAGTAATCGTTGATTGCACGCGCCCGCAGGACATCGCCGCTTACGCCAAGCCGTTTGACCAAAAGGTTCAAGGAAACCCCCAGGAATGTCTGGGGGCCATCGGTCCAGATGGTTGATGTCTCAACCGTCCGATCGCCAATCGCTTCAAGCATACCCAAATCAAACTGGGCTTTCCCATCCACGTTTGTCGCCCCGATAGCGCCCCAAACCGTCAGGATCACGTCCCCTTCTGGCACGCTCAGATCTTCAGCATAAACAGGTAACGCTGTAACCATTAAAACTTGAAGAGCCCTGAGCAAAAACTTCACCATTCGAAGGTTCCCTGTCCTGACTTAAATCTAAATACCGTTGGATAAATATCATTGCCAACGGGCAGAGGGATAGACGTCTATCCTTTCGGATAGGTTTATGCGGGTTAAGTTATCTAACGTAACGGCAACCAGCAAGTCGCACAAAACTATCCCCCGCACAGTAACCGTTGCAGTGCCACAGACTGAAATCCAGCGCCAAAGCCGAAAGGCAATACCCACGGCGCGCATATTTCGGAGTTCTGACGGGCAACGCGCGCAACTGGCCCTGCGGTAAAACTTCATATCAAAGTGCTTTGCCCTGCGGGGCGCGAGACGGAACAAAAGCAATCCTTTGGACTGCTTGCCGATGCTATCAAACGGAAGGAGCGCCTAAAGTACCGAGACCTTCATGACTTTCACCTTATCCTAAAATAGTTGTGTCATTTTTTGCGACGCCCTGTTTTTCAAATGGCTCGATTTTCCGAGATACTGTCAAGGCATTCGCATCACGTGAACTCACAGCAGCTGCAGAGCATCAGTAGCCTGGGAAAAGACGCAGCCTTTTCAACCGACATATCAAAAGCTTCGGCAGGTCCACAAATGCCATAAATCTCCTCCATTTATTCGCAAATATAGGCTTAAAAAGCTCTGACCCTTGGAAATCAAGACGGATTATTAAGCAATTTTTCAGATCGTAAACCAGTGCCGATCGCTAACATCACCACCAAAAAGCCTTGTTCCAGATAAAATAAGAACATCTTGGCCTGAGAGAAATTCGACACCACAAAAAAGAAAAAGTGTGACGCATGGCTAATAATACCCTTACCGGAACTGGTGCTGCGAATGGCGCGACGTTAACAAACGCCACGGATGGATCAGGCACGCCGTTAAAGGACCCCACGCGCGTCACCGTCAACAAAACATCCAATGTCACGGTTTCGCAATCCAACAATAACGGCTTTTATGATGTCAATTTTCTGGCTGGAAACGACACTCTGATCGCGACGAACATGCCTTGGGTAAATGCCTCGGGCGACGACGTTGGGTTTGACGAAATCTATATGGGCGACGGCAACGATTTTGTCGAAATGAACCGCAGCGCATTCCGTACCACACTGGATATGGGCAGCGGCGCTGACACGCTGTTTATGAATGATTCCGGCGGCTCGGACGCCAACATGGGCAGCGGCGATGACCTAGCCCGCGTCGATCTGTCGGGCCAAGTGTCAGAGGAAGAGGCCGCACAGAAAGCCGGTCAGGACCCGCTCGCCCTTGAAGGTGGTACGGGCATTGATACCCTTAACCTGATGGGAGACTGGACGCTGACCCTATCCAGCGGAAACGCGACGCTGGACACCGACGGGAATGGATCTGGCGATCTGGTAACAAATTCATTCAGTTCGGACCAGTTCAACCAGGTTATCGGAATGCCCTCATTGCTTAGCGGCACAGTCCAGTGGGGCGGTGTGCGGACCCTGTCTGGCGGGGACACAGTGGTGAACCAAACGCGGTTTTCAAACTTTGAAGATCTGAATGCGGTGTGTTTCGCAGCGGGCACAATGATCGACGTGCCCGGCGGCCAAACGCCGGTAGATCAGTTAAAGATCGGCGATCTTGTCCTGACCCATGATGGGCCAAAGCGCGTGTCATGGGCAGGCAAGAAATCGTTGGATGTCATCGATCTTATGGCCAACCCAAAACTGTTGCCGATCAGGATTGCCGCCGGGTCCTTTGCCGAAGGCTTGCCCCGAAAAGACGTTTTGTTTTCGCCCCAACACCGCCTTTTGCTTAGGTCGCCGATTGCGGAACGCATGTTCGGGAGCAAAGAAGTCCTTGCCGCCGCGAAACATCTGATTGGCTTCAACGGCATAGATGTCGATGGCGATGTACGACAGATTACCTATTGCCACATAATGGTGGATAGACACACTGTTCTGCGAACCGAAGGCATCGAAGCGGAAACGCTGTTCCCCGGACCCGTCGCATTGAACTATCTGTCAAATGATGACCGGGCAGAGATTGAGGAAATCTTCCCCGATTGCTTTGGATCACCAAAAGATCAGAGACAAACAGAGAGCGCCTTTCTTATGCTTAAAGGGCGCGATTGCCGATCCTTGGTTGCCAGACACCGCAAGAACAACAAACCTATATATCAGTCGGATAGACAGGCGGACGATGGAATGATGGTGGGACTATCGAACGCCTACAACCGCAGCCCAACATTTGGGGGGGCCACAGTATGAGACCTGATATTTCGCAAGACGACCTTTCAAAACTGAAAATTTCTATCGGCTCCGATGCTGCGGATGTGCCGCGGGTTTTGCCTCTGGTGCGCCAGATGCATAAAGAAAGCATCTTTTCGGACATGCCATTTGATGCAGAACAGTACGAAAAAATTTGCTCGTTTATCATCGACATTCCAAGCCGCCATGGTGGTGTTTTCGTAGAATATGAAAACGAACCCGTCGCTTTTGCCTACTTTGTCCATCGGCCGTTTATGGGCAGCAGGATGAACTATATCACCTATATGCACACCATTTATCTGCGCGGTGATATCCGCTCCACACCTCTTGGCGGCTATATTTGGGAACGGATCATCATGGCCGTGCGCGGATGGTCAGCCCCCCGCAGCTCAAAGGGTTTGATGTTCAACGTCGTGTCAGGCATCGCAATCGAGGAATCCGATGCAGTGCTGCGGGCCAACGGCGGTACTTTTCTGGGCGGCAATTACTTTATTCGGATTTAGAACGGGTTCAGGTGGATCCGTCTCTGCCCACAGGTTTTGTTTGCAAGAATTAAGCGTTGATATCAACGCGAACCCTACGCCACTTTGCCCTGTTTAGTCGCCCAGCTTAGCACGAAATGAACCAAGTTAGCCTTGCATTTTCTACGGTTAGTCTGGTTAACCTAGATTGCAAGAATATGGAGGGCACCGGCTTGGCCACAATGGATATGCCCGTGATCGTAGGGTTGGGCTGTCGCCTGCCTGGTGCGCGCACAACCGGCGGCATGTGGCGCATCCTGGAAAACGGGCAATGCGTCGTCGGGACTGTTGATCCGACGCTGTTTGACCCCGCCCAATATTACGATCCCCGACAAACGCAGCGCGGCAAAACATATTCAATCGCAGCGGGGCAGATCGATGATCTGTTCCAATTTGATGCTTCGTTTTTTGGCATCAGCCCGCGAGAGGCCGAAGAAATGGACCCCCAGCAGCGGCTCATGCTTCAAACCACATGGGAAGCTGTCGAAGACGCTGGGCTGGATATGACCCAGTTGGCCGGTGATCGCACCGGCGTTTTTGTCGGTGCTTCAGTCGTCGACAACCTGTCACCTTTCTTCTTTGATTCCGCACGCGGCGGATCGAAATTCATGCTGGGCAACACCCTCAACAGCATCGCGAACCGCGTCTCGGCGAACTTTGATTTCGGCGGCCCAAGTTATGTTCTGGATGCGGCCTGTTCCTCGGGGCTTTATGCGCTGCATAACGCCACCCAAGCACTGCTGCGCGACGAGTTGGACACCGCCATCGTGGGCGCGGTTCACGTAGTACGGGCCCCCGGCGGCTATGTCGGCTTTTCACAAGCGCAGATGTTATCGCCCACCGGATTGTGCCGCGCCTTCGATGAAAGCGCCGATGGCTATGTCCGGTCAGAGGCCTGCGTGGTCTTTGTGTTGCAACGCCCCCAAGCCGCCCGCCGGATGTCCGCAAAACCACGGCTTCGGATTTTGGCCAGCGGTGTGAACACCGATGGCGGTGCATCCCCGCTCAGCGTGCCCTCGACCCGCCGTCAGGAAAAACTGATTGATACGGTTCTTTTACGCAGTGATCGCGACCCCGAAGATTTTGCCTTTTTTGAAGCCCACGGCACCGGCACGCCGATCGGGGACCCGGTCGAGGCGGCATCGATCGGCGGTGCCGTGGCCCAACAACGGCGCGAACCTCTGCTTATCGGGTCGGCCAAGACAAATTTTGGCCACCCTGAACCGGCCGCGGGTCTGGTCGGGCTGGCCAAAACGATGTTGGCATTCGAACACCGTAAATTGCCAGCGTCGCTGCATTTCAAATCGGGCAATCCCACAATCGACTTTGAGGGGCTAAACCTTAGGGTCAATACGCAGCTGAACCCGCTTGCGCGCACCGGCCCTCTGGTCGCGGGGATCAACTCATTCGGCTTTGGCGGGACAAATGTCTGCGTCATTGTCGAGAGCATCGATGATCCCGTCTCCGCCGTCGTGGCAAACCCTGCCCCAACAACCCAACCTTGGCTGATGTTGTCCGCCGCATCTGATGTGTCAATGCGCAGACTTGCCAATCAATGGGCGGGGCGGCTGACCGGTTGTGCTGCCCCAGAAATGCAGCAGCTTGCCGCAGCAGCCACCGCACGCGCCGAATTGCCCGTCCGAATTGCCCTTCCGCTTGATCAAAGCACTCAGACGGTGCTTGAAAAGTTTGCGAGCGGGGCCGAAACGGTCATGCGTCCCCTGCAAGGGACCGCGCGCCAGAAATCACCACGTACCGTTTTTGCTTTTGCCGGAAACGGCGCGCCATTTATCGATCAGGCCCGCGCGCATTACCGCGACGATCAGGCGTTTCGCGCATCTTTTGACCAGACGGCCAAAGCCTTTACCGCGGAAGGTATTGAGGACATTGCCAGCCTTCTGCACAGCAACGATCTTATGGACCGGCTGCGCGATCCTCTTGTTGTGCAACCGCTGCTTTTCGCCAGCCAGCTTGCCCACGCCCAAAGCCTGATTACCGCTGGCGTTACACCTGATGCAGTGATCGGCCATTCAGTCGGCGAAATCGCGGCGCTTCACATCGCCCAGTGCTTTGATCTGGCTGCTGCGGTCAAAATCATCGCCAGCCGGTCCCGCGCCTTGTCGGCACTTAAGGGCACAGGCACAATGGCGGCGCTGGCAGCCTCAGAATCCGAAGTTGAGAAAGCGATCATCGGCGTGGGCGCGCCCGATCTGGCAATTGCAGCGATCAACAGTCCAAGGTCGGTCACCGTGTCCGGTTCTGCGGGGTCGATCGCGCGCCTTGGGCGGGCCACCATCGCTGGCAAAAAGATCGCGATGATCGAATTGGATGTCGATGTTCCGTTCCATTCGCCGCAGATGGACCCGCTGAAAGAACGGTTCATGGCGGACCTTGCGGATATCCAGTTTTTCCCGCCCCGACTGCCCGTGGCAGCGTCGGCAGCGGGACGCATGTTGCGCCCTTCCGAATGCAACGCCGACTACCTTTGGCGCAATGTGCGCGATGCTGTTCGCTTTTTCGGTGCGTTCTCGGCCTTGGCCGCGGGCGGCCCGTGCCAAGTGGTCGAGGTGGCATCCAAAGCAACCTTTGCAGGCAATATTCGCGACATGGCACGATTTGCGGGATTGCCGCTGGAACATTTCGCACCGGACGGGGCAATTGGAGAACAAGGTCCGGCCTACACCGCAGCGCGCGCATGGGTCCAAGGGGTGGCGGTTGATCGCAGCATTCTGGCCGGTGCCCGCAGTGCGCCCATGCCCGACCTGCCCCGTTACCCTTGGGACGAAACATATTACCGCGCGGGTCTATCCGCTGACGGTCTGGATGCCTGGGGGGAAACCGCGACCCGCCGCCTTGTCGGCAAGAGGGCCGAACGCGCGGCCCCTGTGTGGCTAGCACAATTTTCACCAGCGTGGCCCAGTTGGGTCGCGGACCATAAAGTAGCCGGGCTGACCGTCCTTCCGGCCGCAGCGCTGATTGAAATGGCGCTGGATGTGGGGGCCGAGATGTGGCCAGACAGCCGTGTGGAGCTACGCGATTTCGACATCTTGGACGCCGCCCTTGTGCCCTCTGAAGGCATACGCATACGGACGGTTTTTGATGCTGATACCGGGGCTTTGACCATGGCCAAGCGGCCAGTGCTGACCGATGTCGACTGGACCGTTTTTGCGCGCGCCACCCTGCGTCAGTGCCATAGCAGCGATAATCGCAAGGCCAACATCCCGCCCAAGATTGAAGGCGACGTTGGCGCGGTCTACGATTTGCTGACAGATCGGGCGCTGGCTTACGGCCCAAGCTTTCGCAGGCTTGAGGCGCAGCGCCGCACGGCAAAGCACACTGTTTGGGGCAGGTTGGCCCCCCCGACGTTGGATACGAATTTCCAGCTGGACCCAACCGCGCTTGATGCAGCATTCCACTGCCTTGGTGTTTTGATGCATGAACACCTGACCTTGCTAGACACAAGCCTGCGCAATCAGGTGGCCGGCGGCGGCAGCCTGATCCCTGTCCGCGTCGGGCACATGGTTATATCGCGCGCGGGCATCCAGCCTGTATTTGCAAAGTTAACACTGACCCAAGCGCGCAAGCGCAGCGTTCTGGTCGATCTTGCGCTTTTTGATGCCGACGGCCATTCGGTTTGCACCTTGGAAGGTGTTGAATTTGCGCTTGTGCCGCAAGGTGCGCAGCATCGCATCAAACACGCGCGCACTGCGCGTCGCGCCGTGCGGCTGCGGCTGCCAACAACGCCCGTTACCTTGCCACGCGGATGGCGCAAACCCGCTGCGGTGCTGACGCGGCTCGGGCTAGCCGATACCGCAATCCAGACAGTAGAGGCCAAAGCCATCGGAGCCTTGCGCCGCGCGATGGTCACCTCTGATACGGCGACGCAAGACGCGTTGGCCGATGTATTGCGCATTGCGCCCCAGCTTGCCGACGATTGCCGCATTTTGCTGGCTTGGCAAAACGGGACGGCATCAGATAGCATCGCGATCCACAGCCCGACGCAGCAACGGCTGTGGGGCTTGGCGGACCGCGTGATCAACGCGCTCAAGCGCGGTTGGCGCAATCATGAGCGGCTTAATATCCTGATCGACGGATTGCCAGATACCGATGTTCTGCGTCGTCTTGCGGCGGATGCAGGGGTTGATCGTGTGGCAATGGCCGCGCAAAATGATCAGCACGCCCAGGTCTTGCAGCAGATGCTGCCTCCTGATCTTTGGCCGCTGATCTTGATCAAAGTTGAACCAGCGCAGTTCGATATTGCTGTGACGGTCGGCGCTGGCCAAAAGGATACGCCGCCCAAAAAATTCCTTGCGCATGGTGGATTACACATCACGCTGGATGCCCCCGATTTGCCGTTGCCAGACGGGTCGGATCACGAGGCGCGCAAAACTGTTTACTGCAACGAAGGCCCTTTGCCTTTGCGACTGCGGATCAGCAGCGCGCATGACGCGACCCCGCCAGAACCTAAGCCCGTGATAAAGCCAAAGCTGTATCCAATTGGCCCCAGCCCCACCGAGTGGCCGGCCCTGACCGCTGATCTTTCAGGTTACCTTATCCCGTCAGAAGCCGAGGCAACCCACCGGGTTCTGGTCCATTTGCACCGGGCTGGCCAATCTGTCCCGCAGGCTTTGGTGGACATACTGATGTCCCTAAGATCCGAAGTCGAAGGTGCAACCACCCCCCTGCTCATTCTGTGCTTTGGCGCGGGCGACACTGCGATATTGGCCGCTGGCCTCTCGGCTGCTGTTGCGACGTTGGCGAATGAATATCCCGACCGGCGGATCGCGCTGGTTTCCATTGAGGATTTTTCCGCGTCGGCAGCTCCGGACTGGTGGTCTTCGATTATTGCCCTGACCGATCGGGAAAGCCATATCCACGTCAATTCATCGAGCGTATGGGGGGACCGCATTGTGCGCCTGCCCATGCTTGCACCAACAGGCGCAGCCGTGCATCTGGACCTAGCGGCACCGGGCCAGTTGGACAGCCTGACATGGCACACTGCACCCCGAAAACGGCCCGGCCCACGAGAGGCAGAAGTCACTGTCGCCGCCACCGGCCTTAACTTTCGCGATGTGATGTGGGCGCGGGGCTTGTTGCCGGAACGCATGTTGCAAAACGGGGCTTCGGCTGCCGGATTGGGAATGGAGTTCGCGGGCGTGATCCGGCGCGTTGGGTCTGACTGCCGCCTCAAGACAGGAAGCCGCGTTCTAGGCTTTGCCGCTTCGGCTTTTGCCAGTTCGGTCACCCTGCCCCAAGATGCGTTGTTTGCAGTCCCCAATGGGCTGTCCTTGCCGCAAGCAGCTGCCGTGCCGGTTGTTTTTACCACAGCTTGGGATGCGCTGATGCGGCTGGCACGGTTGCAGCCCGCAGAAACCGTTTTGATCCACGGTGCAGCGGGCGGCGTCGGGCTGGCGGCGCTTCAGATCGCACAACTGCACGGGGCCCGTGTATTTGCCACCGCTGGCACAAAAGAAAAACGCCTGATGCTGCGCGCTTTGGGGGCCGAAGCGGTCTTTGACAGCCGGAATCTGGGGTTTGCCGATGCCCTGCGCAGGGCGACGGACGGGCGCGGGGTTGATGTTGTGCTGAACAGCCTTTCAGGCGAAGCAATGCAACAGTCGGTCGAATGTCTGGCCCCGTTCGGGCGCTTTGTTGAGCTGGGCAAACGTGATTTTGCCGAAGGGCGGCATATGGGTTTGCGGCCCTTTGCGGCGAACCTATCTTATCATGCCTATGATCTTGACCAACGGTTGGCAGCCGATCCACACGGGGTTGCGGCGACCTTGCGGCTTGTTCTTTCTGCATTCGAAGCAGGCGATCTGACGCCCCTGCCTGTCACCTGCTGTCCAGACCAGATGGCCGAAGAAGCTTTTCGGCACATGCTGGCCTCGCGGCATATGGGCAAGTTGGTCATCGCACCGCCCACGCCCCGTGCCAAACGCAGCGCGAGACCGGTGCGCGATGACTGGGTCATTCTTGGCGGTACCGGTGGTGTCGGCCTTGCCGTGGCGCAAGAATTGCTGCGCAAGGGGGCGGCGCGGGTGCGTCTGGTATCGCGATCGCCTGAACTGCCGCAGGGCCTGCAACTGCCCCCAGCAAACCGCGCGCGCATCATTCTGTGTGCTGCCGATGCATCAGACCCGCAGGCCTTGCAGGCAGTATTCGATGAAATGAGGACTCAGGGGCAGCGGCTTGGCGGTGTGATCCACGCCGCGATGATCCTACGCGACCGGGCCGTCAAAGATCTTGACCGCGCCGAAGCAGATCAGGTTATCACTGCCAAGCTGGGCGTAGCGATAACCTTGGATAGATGCCTGCGCAGCATGCCTGAGCAGCCAGACCATGTGGTTTTTTTCTCGTCTATCGCGGCGCAACTGGGCAATCACGGACAGATTTCCTATGCTGCCAGCAATGCCGCAATGGACGTTATCGCACGAAACCGCAGGCAAGACGGCCTGCCTGCGCTGGCCATTGGATGGGGACCGATCAGCGACCGGGGCTATCTGACCCGCAACAGCGCAGTTGCCACGCAACTGTCAAAGCAAGAAGGCTTGCGGCTTTTGACAATCCGCGACGTCATTGCAGAAATGTTCCGCGCCATCGTAGAGCCGCAAGCCGGCGATTATTGCTATGCTGCGATTGACTGGCAGAAAATGGGACAGTTCCTGCCCGCCCTGTCCAGCCGAACATTTGAGCAGATCGTGCCAGCCCATACTGCACGCCCTCGTAACGAGGGAGCCCTGATCGCGGTCTTGCAAACGCTGGAGTGGTCCGCCGCCTTGCGCCGTCTGGAAAAAGAGCTGGGCAAGATCGTGACGGCGATCACCCGCATCCCGCCCGATCAGTTCGATCCAGAGCGGCCCTTTGGGCATTATGGTCTGGATTCCCTGATGGCGATGGAATTGCGGTTGAACATTGAACAGGATCTAGGGATCACCTTTCCCATCGCATCGTTCTCTCATGCCATGACTGCCCGGCAACTTTGTGTAAAACTGTTGGCACAAGTTCTGGACGCACAAGCATCACAAGACGCCACTGATCCGCCCCTTCACTAACCAAAGCGAAAACAAATTATGCCTGCCTTACTTGATCACGCCGACCCCCGCCTTGGCCTGCGCGCCGCGCGTGCTGCCCCCAATGATCCTATGACACGGGCTGCAATCCGGCTGCTGGGCGATACGTTAGCGGAATCTGGCGATGGGGTGTTATCTGGGCCAGCTGTGGGGCTGCCGGTTCAAATCATCGCGCTGCGGCAGGGGGACCTGACGGGCTATTACCTGAATCCCACCATCGTTTCGCTTGGCCCGCTCGCGCTGTCGCATGCTGAAACCTCGCAACACACCGGACCCATCCGGCGCAATACGCCTCGCGCCAAAAAGCTGACGTTTCGGGGCACCGACCTTTCTGGCGTCGCACAGCAGGCTGATCTTAGCGGGGAACTGGCGCTTCGTGCGCAGCAAGCTTTTGATTTGTTGGACAGCCCTGCGCCACTTGGGTGGCTATCCGCTTTTCACAGGGCTTTGTTGAATGAACGCGACGCCCCGCGCCGTCAGTTGTTCGAGGCCGTAAACGTGGGGCTATATTCAACCCCGCCCTACGACGGATCACGCCCTGAGACTGCTTCAGGTCTCAGGTTTAGCGCGCCGAACATTGTGGCGGTTCATCCAGATGCGCCGGGGGCTGCACTGACACATATTGACGGGCTTGACCCGCTGCGCCCCACAGGACGCAAAAACCGTGCATTACTCAGCTTGATGGCGGCACTATCAACGGGAAAACCAGCGCTGTTTTCGGACCCAAGCCAATTGGATCTAATCGTCGGAACCCTGTTGATCATACCGGGAATGAAGGCATTTTTGACAACCCAGCCCGATGCTTGGCCGATGAATGCCATCAGCCAACTGGGCCTTGCCCCCTCCTTGCGGAGCACGCCCTTGGATGTGCAGACATTCGACGATCCGCTAGAATCCCTCAAAGGGCTGGACAGCGTATTGGTCGACCTGACAGTCCCTAGCGCAACGTCTGCCCCCGATGTGCCAGCGCTTCGCAATATCGCACGCGCATTGGCGGGCACATCGGGAGCATTGCTGTGTGTCACACAGGTCTTGGACCCAGAGTTAGAGGACCGGCTGAAGACATGTTTTACCTCGGTCTATCTGATTGAGGTGGACGATAATTCAAAAATCTACTGCGCAATGAAGACGCCCATAGATATTGGTAGCGCGCGTGCACGGCTATTGAGCCGCACCACAAAAACCGGTGCGGTTGATCTGGGAGCGCTGCTAAGCATCCCTTGGCTGTCACTGCGCAAGGACGGTCAAAGGGAGGTGCTGTAATGCCCCTTCCCCCGTGCGGCGCAGATACTGCGCGACCAAAAATCCTGCTGTTACATCTGAATGCGACGGGCCAGTTCGAATTTCTAGGCAAGTGGTTGGCCAAGAATGGCTGGGATGTGCGAACGGCCTATCGGGGCGATGACACTGTCACCGAAGCAGACAACATCCGTAGTTACGGCTTTCGGACCCGTGCCACAGATCACCGCGAAAATGATTTCCGTTATCCTCTGGATTATGCGGCTCAAAATGCGCTTGGGGCGACCCGGTTGTTTTTCAACATGCGTGATGGCGAAGACTATGTACCTGATGTCGTGATTGCCCATGTCGGCTGGGGCATCGGTCTTTGCGTAAAGCAGGTTTGGCCCACAACCAAATATATAGCCTATCACGAGTGGTATTATACAGAACAAGACTGGTCCAAAGGCGGCAAAGCGGAGCGTCCGGTGAATGTGTCAACAACGCTTAGTAACAGGATGCGGAATCTGCCGATTGTAGCAGAGTTCGACTGCGCTGATGCCAGTTGGTGCCCTACGGAATTTCAGAAAAGCCGTTTCCCCCCTGCCCTGCAACCTTTCATCGAGGTGCTTCCAGATGGGGTAGATTGTCAGCTTCACCGGGGTAGCTTGGTGTTTGGGGTTGATTTTGAGTGGTTGGGATTGCCGGTTGGTGGGAAGGTTTTAACCTATGCGACGCGGGGGATGGAGCCGCTGCGGGGGTTTCCTCAGTTCCTGAGAGCGGTTGAAGAGCTT
>NZ_JBFEKM010000091.1:0-16513 GCF_041552635.1 Sulfitobacter sp. | reverse complement strand
TGACGGACAGCGACCTGTGCTGGCACAGCGGGTCGCGCAACGCACAGATCACCTTGGCAGAGATCGACAAGACCCGCTTTGACACACGATTGGACTTTTCGGTCCGCGCAACGGTGATCCTGAAAAACGGCCGCAAAATCCGGATACCGTTTGAGGCAACGCCGCCCCACCAAGACTTCGAACATGCCCTGAACGCCAAAGACATCACAACCGAGCGTCACCATTTCAGCCTCAGACAATGATTCCATGCTTCTCTGGCTCTTAAATATCCTCGCCGAAGGCATCCAGCCAATGCGCCAAACACCAACGCTTGATGCGCCCCTTCAGGGCCGCGCCTTGGGACGTGACGCGCCAATCGGCTTGCAGTAATTCTGACGCCTCAACCAACCCGCCATCGCCTCCCGCTTTGCGGCACTGCGCATTGGGCCCCAATCTGCTGCAACGCCGCGTCCGCCGCGCCCATAAATGACACCGTCACGCGGCACCGTGACCGCCATGATGCGTGCAGCACAGCTTAGGTTCGCGGCACCGTTTCTCAACGCCTCTCCGGTACCGACATTGCACTTATACCCGCGCGCCGTCGCAGGCAGGATTTGCAACAACCCAAACCAGCGCCCCCCGCCACCCACAGCCCGAGCCTTGTAGGTGCTCTCATATTTGGACAGCGCCGACATGAAACCCACCCAAAACGCCCGTCGCGCCGCATCATCCGCTGTGGGGTACGCCGGACACCACTGCGCGATGTCGGCAGGCACTGTATCAACCAAGGGCGCTCCATGGCCTTTCAATGCGGACAAGGCAGACCGTGTCCAAAGCGCATGACCTTGCATGTGTTGAAACTGTGTGCGCGGTAAATTGCCGGGGCGCGTCGGGGGCGAGATCGCAGAAAGGTGCGCCTGATCCGAAACGGATGTATCAATCGATTTTAAAACGAGCCCCGGCGTTGCATTCTTGCCATCAGCGTCCAGCGAGAAAGCTGCCTCTGCTCCGCGATCGGCGCGTGCGCTTACGGCGTCACTGGCTAACGCATAAGTTGCGCAGCTCACTATAGCCAAAACCAAAAGCAATACCCTCACCCGGTCAGCACCCTCTCTGAAAGCTCTTTGTTTTATGTGGGCGCAGTTAACGGTGCTATGTCTCATCCAATACACCATCCGCGATCACACCATATCTAATCCATGAACAATTGGGCAAGATTTCGCCTTAAACACCCCCCTAAGTTGCAGAGAAATCTTTGACCGACCTTCGCAGCGCCATCTTCGTGCCCAATTACGGTGGCAAAACTAGCCTCATTAATCGGGTTCCAACGACTGAATGGACAAAAAATGCAGCATTTGAGCAAAATTTTCAAACGTAAAAAAATACCCGCAATTTTTTCGGGTGCCCAAAAACCGACGCCCACTATTTCAATGCTTGCAGACCGGATCGCTGGCGCAAAAAGCCAAAATCGTGTGGCGCGGCGTCTGAATATCCAAAACCTGCAAGAACAGCTTTGCATCCACTGCCCCGACCCTACCGCCGAGGAGCGTCTGCGCGACACTAATCAGGAATTGGGCCAGAAAATGGTGCGTCAGGAAAACTGGCAAGAACTAGCCCAGATCATCCGCACAGCTGATGCCGCACGGTCGTTGACCCCGGGTTCAATGCCGGTGGCCGAGCTGATCAGCTATGGTGCGCGCGCTGACGTTGTGACGGCAGCAGAGCATGCGATCAGCGAAATCGAAGAAAAATCCTCCAGAGCCCTGCTGGATGGGATCGAGGATTTCGAACATGTCCTTGAAGCCAGCCCCGACGATTACGCGGTCGCCTGTATCGTCGCACAGGCGCATATCGACATCGGTTGGGCTTGGCGGGGCAATGGGTGGGATATGGAAGTCGCCCCCCGGAATCGTGACGCTTTTGCCGCGCATTTCGAACGCGCCAGCGAGATCATTGCCCCCTTCGTCGAAAGATACCCCGACAGCCCCTTGGTGGCTGCCACCCACTGTGCACAAGTCAGCGGCCCGATCGGCAAAAAGAACGACGTGGCCGACAAGTACGAACATCTTATCGATCTCAACCCCAACAACCCGCGCCCGATGCGCGCCATGGGCAACCACCTGCTGCCCCGGTGGTTTGGCAGCTATGAACAGCTTGAACTAGAAGCCCGTCGCACAGCGGCACGCACCGAACACATCTGGGGGGCCGGCGGCTATACTTGGGTCCAGTTCGACGCGATTTCATGCGATGACACCGCCTGCGCCAATCTGGATCTGCCTTTTTTCATCGACGGGTTACGCGACATCCTGACCCGGCGACCCAACGCCTATACCGCCAATCTTCTGGCCGCCTATTGCGCCAACACCATTGGCCAAGGCTATTCCGGCAATGACGAGGCAGATCACGTGCGGGCGCAAATCTCGGATTGTACGGAATGGATTGTGCGCGAATATCTGACGGAATTGCACCCGATGATCTGGGCCCACGCGGCCCACGGGTTTGACAATAACATCCGCATCCGGTCACCCCACAAGTTTGCGGCCTCCGGGCGCGAAGATGCGCTGCGGATTATGGCAAGCCTTTTCAAATCCGAAATCGCAGCAGGTAACCGTATTGTCTTTACCGACAAAGGCCCCCGCGCCACGATTGCCTGACCCAAAGCCCAATCCGAAATTGCGGTCCACTGGAGCGGAATGATCGTAAAAGATCTGAAACGGTAAGGCCCGTATTAGGTCAGTGCCGCGGAAACATATCACGAATTTAGTGTACTGCCCCCATCAGTACCCCGAATTGTGCCGGACCAGCCTGCACGCTGATCCGGCACCTTTGCGTCTTGCAAGGTGACCTGCACCCTCTTGCAGCACCCCGCCCCCTGTCTTATGACCACAGCATATCCCTAAAGACGCCAAAGGTGCCCCGATGCTTGACCTGACCTATGACAGCCCCAAAGTCCGCACAATTGCCGGTGCCAAACATGACTGGGAACTGGTCATCGGGATGGAGGTGCATGCGCAGGTCCAATCCAACGCCAAGCTGTTTTCGGCGGCCTCAACCAAATTCGGGGCGGAACCCAACAGCAACGTATCTTTTGTGGACGCGGCGATGCCGGGCATGCTGCCCACGCTTAACGAATTTTGCGTCGAACAGGCGGTGCGTACCGGTCTGGGCCTGAAGGCACAGATCAATCTGGAAAGCGCGTTTGACCGTAAAAACTATTTCTATCCCGACTTGCCGCAAGGCTATCAGATTTCCCAACTTTACCACCCCATCGTGGGTGAAGGCGAAGTGCTGGTTGAACTGGGCGACAACATCGCACGTCTGGTGCGCGTCGAACGCATCCACCTTGAACAGGACGCGGGCAAATCCATTCACGACATGGACCCGAACATGTCCTTCGTCGATTTGAACCGCACAGGTGTCGCCCTGATGGAGATCGTCAGCAAGCCCGACATTCGTGGCCCCGAAGAAGCCGCAGCCTATCTGACCAAACTGCGCCAGATCCTGCGCTATCTGGGCACGTGCAATGGGGACATGCAATCAGGTGCGATGCGCGCCGACGTGAACGTGTCGATCTGCCTGCCCGGCCAGTATGAAAAATACCAAGCAACGCAGGATTTCAGCCATCTGGGCACCCGTTGCGAGATCAAGAACATGAACTCCATGCGCTTTATCCAGCAGGCCATCGAGGTCGAAGCGAAGCGGCAGATCGCCATCGTTGAAGGTGGCGGCGAAGTCGTGCAGGAAACCCGCCTGTTTGACCCTGACAAGATGGAAACCCGTTCCATGCGGTCCAAGGAAGAAGCGCATGATTACCGCTATTTCCCCGACCCCGATCTGCTGCCTTTGGTGATCGAACAGGCTTGGGTTGATAACATCAACGCGACTTTGCCCGAATTGCCCGACGCCAAGAAAGCGCGCTTTATCAATGACTTTGGACTAAGCGACTATGATGCATCCGTGCTGACCGCAGACCTCGACAGCTCAAGCTATTTTGAGGAAACAGCCAAAGGCCGTGATGGAAAGATGGCTGCGAACTGGGTGATCAACGAATTGTTCGGCCGTCTCAAGAAAGACGAAAAGGCAATTACCGACAGCCCCGTCACCCCTGCCCAATTGGGCGGTGTGATCGACCTGATTGCTTCTGATGCGATTTCGGGCAAGATCGCCAAAGATGTGTTTGAAATCGCCTATACCACAGGCCGTGACCCCGCCGAAATCGTCGAGACCGAGGGCCTGAAACAGGTCACCGACACCGGCGCGATCGAGGCAGCAGTGGACGCAATCATCGCGGCAAACCCTGATCAGGTCGCTAAGGCGCGGGAAAACCCCAAGCTGGCAGGCTGGTTCGTGGGTCAGACCATGAAGGCCACAGGTGGCAAGGCGAACCCCAAAGCGGTCAATGAAATCGTAGCGAAAAAGCTGAACGGCTGAGGGCGGCACGGAATTTTCAAAAATTCCGGCCCGTTTTCTTTGAAGAAAACGTTCCCCGCCGAAGCTGGATCACCCTAACGAAAGGTTGCCCCTTGGAAACGCCCTTCAAATCATCACTGCGCCCGGTCAGGCCCGAATGGATCGACTTTAACGGGCACCTGAACATGGCGTATTATTCCGTGTTGATGGATAACGCCGTCGATGACGCCTATGAGCACCTTGGCTTCGGACCCGAGTATCAAAAGCAGGGCTGCACCACCTATGTCGCCGAATTTCACATCTGCTATGTCCGCGAATTGCATGAAGGCGCGCAGACCTACTGCACCTTTCAGCTGCTGGACTATGACGAAAAGCGGTTTCACAGCTTTACGCAGCTTTGGCACGAAGACGGCTGGCTTGCCGCCACCGGCGAGGCGCTGACCCTGCATGTCGATCAATCCGGTCCCCGCGTTGCCCCCATGCCCGACACGATCCTGACCAAGCTGGAACAGATGAAGCAAGCCCACAGCACGCTGCCCTTTCCCGAACGTGCAGGACGCAGAATCGCGATCAAGCAACAGGCACCTCAAAGCTGAAAAGCACTGCCATACGTTGTCGGAGATTTTTCGATGCGGTATGATGTGCATAAAAATCTTGAAGGACCCCCATGCCCCGATACGAGTATAAAGTTGTCGCCGCCCCCAGCAAGGGCTTGAAGGGTAAGAATATCAAAGGGGCCGAAGCGCGGTTTTCACATGCACTCCAAGAACTTATGAACGGGCTTGCAGGGTACGGCTGGGAATATCAGCGCGCGGAAACCCTGCCTTCGATTGAACGGGCGGGTCTGACGGGTACGACAACCGAATGGCGCAATGTTTTGGTGTTCCGCCGCCTGCGCGACAACAATGGTGAGGGTTTCAGCCCCGAATTGCTGCCCGCTCCGCATGAATTCGACGGCGATCCGGCCCCGGCGCAAAAGACCGAAACCACAGGATCACAGGGTGATTCATCGCCCACCGCGAATGAGGCAGATCAAGACACCCCGACCATTGCCGCAGCTTTGGTCAGCAGCATGGCCCTGCGGCGGAAGAAACCCGCCGACAAGGGCGCTGCAGATGCGGCCCCCGAAGACGACGCCCCATCACAGGCACCCGAAGATAGTGCGCCCGACACGTCCGCCCAAGTGGATCAGCCCCCCCTCAAGTCGAAAGACTAATCAGCACGGTATGTGTCGGGGACTATGTTTCAGGTATCCAGATCCAGCGCCAGCGCGTGGATGCGACCAATCAACTCAGGCCCCAACGCGCCATGCACCGCCCGGTGCCTTGCAATACGGCTAAGGCCTACAAAGTGGCTCGACCGGATTTTGACGTTGAAATGGCTCTCGCCCCCCTCGCGGTGCCCTGCGTGGCCGCGATGGCTTTCGCTGTCATCGACGACATTCAACTCCGAGGGCGCAAACGCCGCCTCAAGCTTGTCTGCAATTTCTTGAGTTACTGACATTTTTTCGCAAAGCCCCCTTCTATCTGACGCTGTAAGCCTTAAAGTGAACGGCCTGAGTCGGAAAGGTCCAAACCCATGCCAAAACCTGATCCCTTTGGATTCGACATGTCTGTGTCGTCCTCAAAGAAAAAAAATCCCCGTGGTCGGCGGGGGATGTCCGGCGCGTCCGAGACATCACAGCGCGTCTGTTCGCATCCCGGATGCGAGCTGGACGGCAAATACCGTGCGCCCAAAGCGCCCGATGTGCTGGACGATTACATCTGGTTCTGCCAGCAGCATGTCCGTGAATATAACCTAAAGTGGAATTTCTTTGACGGCACCACCGAGGCCGAATTGAACGCCCAGATGTCCAAGGACAAGGTCTGGGAACGCACAACCAAGCCTTTGGGCGACCCTGAAGCGCGGGCTTGGGCGCGGCTTGGCATCGAAGACCCGCATCAGGTATTGGGCAAGAACGCGACGCAGAACCCCGGCAAGGGGCCAGCCGCAGGACGCCGCCTGCCGCCCACAGAACGCCGCGCGCTCGAGATTCTGGAGGCCAAGGACACTTGGACCAAACCCGAAGTGCGCAAGGCTTATAAAAAGCTGATCAAGGTCCTGCACCCCGACATGAACGGCGGCGACCGCAGTCAGGAAGAACAGCTGCAAGAAGTCGTCTGGGCTTGGGATCAACTGAAATCCAGCCGGAATTTCAAAGACCAGTAACCCCCCTTTTGCGCGCTCGGGCCTGTTTGCAGGCAAGGCGCGCAAAAGCCCCCGTCGCTTGGGAAAAATGCTCGAAAATCGCAAATGGCTGAAACATTGACCGCCGCGTCATTGTCGCAGAGGCGAATTGGCCCTTTCCCTTGCGTCTCAGAAAGATATGTTGCCACCCAACGGCGACCCTGACCCGCAGGGCGCGCACCAGCATGAAGGACGACACGACATGACCGAGACCTCATTGGATCTTAACGCGAAACCCACCAAAGAGATCTCCGTGCGCGAAGTCTTTGGCATCGACACAGACATGATCGTGCATGGTTTTGAGGAACGCACCAGCCGCGTGCCGGATCAGGACAGCACCTACAAGTTCGACCCTGATACGACGATGGCGATCCTTGCCGGCTTTAACCACAACCGCCGCGTTATGGTTCAGGGCTATCACGGGACGGGTAAATCCACGCACATCGAACAGGTGGCAAGCCTGCTGAACTGGCCCTGTGTGCGCGTCAACCTTGACAGCCACATCAGCCGGATCGACCTGATCGGTAAAGACGCGATCAAGCTGGTCGATGGCAAACAGGTCACCACCTTCCAAGAAGGCATCCTGCCTTGGGCGCTGCGCAACCCCACCGCGATTGTGTTCGACGAATACGATGCGGGCCGCGCAGACGTGATGTTCGTGATCCAGCGCGTTCTCGAAGTTGACGGCAAGCTGACTTTGCTTGACCAGAATAAGGTGATCGAACCGCACCCCTATTTCCGCATTTTCGCGACCGCGAACACCGTAGGTTTGGGCGATACAACGGGCCTCTACCACGGCACGCAGCAGATCAACCAAGGTCAGATGGACCGTTGGTCGCTGGTCGCCACGCTGAACTATCTGTCGATTGACGCTGAAACCGCGATCGTTCTGTCCAAGAACCCGCATTACAACACCGACAAAGGCCGCAAAACGATCAAGCAGATGGTCACCGTCGCCGACCTGACACGCACCGCCTTTATGAACGGCGATCTATCCACGGTGATGTCGCCACGTACCGTCATCGCATGGGCCCAAAATGCCGAGATTTTCCGCAACGTCGGCTATGCGTTCCGCCTGTCGTTCCTCAACAAATGCGACGAGCTTGAGCGCCAGACGGTTGCCGAATTTTATCAGCGCCTGTTCGACGAGGAATTGCCTGAATCAGCGGCCAGCGTGAGCCTTGGGTAAAAGCGCGCCCATCATCGGGGTCTGTGCAGCCCTGCTGACAAGCAGCGGTGCGCAGGCCTATGATGACGCGGCGATCTATCCCGCCGCGCAATGCGCTGCCTTCTGGTTGGGGTTCAACGACTACGCCAAACGGTCACCGTTTTTGGACAGTTCGCCGGATGATCTGAACCGGTCAAATGCGTTCCGTTCGGTTGCCGTCAGACTGGCCCCCGCCCGTGTGGCTGAAATCGACCGGACGATCCAAGACCAGCGCAGCGCAATGGCCCTTTTGGCCGAAGCCGTGATTTATGCCAACGACAAGCAGTCTCGCAAGGTATTTGAAACACTGACACAAACCTGCGAGAGTTTTGCAAGCAAACATCCTGAGACGCGAGATTTGAAATGAGCAAACCATCAGACAATCCCGCCGACGCGTTCAAAAAAGCGCTGGCCGAAGCGACCAAGGTCATGTCCCATGACCCCGATCTGACCGTCAGCTATTCCGTCGATCCGTCGGGCATCTCGGGCGATGCGATGCGCCTGCCGCAGGTCAGCCGCCGGATGACCCGTGACGAAGTGTTGCTGGCCCGTGGCACCGCAGATGCGCTGGCGCTGCACAGGCGCTATCACAACGGCCAGACCCATTCGAAGTACCTGCCCAACGGCGACATGGCCCGCGAGCTGTACGAGGCGATGGAAACCGCCCGTTGCGAGGCTGTAGGCGCGCGTGACATGCCCGGCACCGCCGGAAACATCGACGCCAAGATCAAATACGATTCCCTGCGCAAGGGCTATGATCAAGCAAAACAGCCCAGCGACGTACCGCTGTCCACCGCTGCGGGGTACCTTGTGCGCCATCTGGCCACGGGCCGCGATTTGCCCCCCGGTGCCGCCAACGCGATGGAACTGTGGCGCGGCTATATCGAAGAACAGGCTGGCGGCACGCTTGAGACATTGAAAGATACATTGGACGATCAGGCCGCATTCGCACGGTTTGCCCGCAAGATGATCGTTGATCTGGGCTATGGCGACCAGTTGGGCGATGATCCTGACCAATCCGACGACGATCAGGACGAAGCCGAAGAAGAAGGCACCGAAGAAGAACAAGATCCCGATAGCACCGGTCAGGACGAAGACGACGAAGAGGCCGAAGCATCCCCCGAGCAATCGCAAGAAGAGCAGCAGGACGCATCGCAGGCGCAAGTGTCGATGGACGACATGGCCGATCAGGAACTTGGCGAAGAAGCCGAGATGCCCGATGGCGACGCCCCGATGGAACCACCTGCCCCGCCGCAAGCGTCAGATGCCGATCCGAATTATCTGGTCTACCGCACCGACAATGACGAGGTGATCGGCGCAGAAGATCTGGCCGAACCCGCCGAATTGGAACGCCTGCGCGCCTATCTGGACCAGCAGCTAGAGCCGCTGAAAGGGGCCGTAAGCCGCCTTGCCAACAAGCTGCAACGCCGGTTGCAGGCGCAGCAGAACCGGTCGTGGGAATTCGACCTTGAGGAAGGCACGCTGGACGCGGGTCGTCTGGCGCGGATCGTGGCGAATCCGACCACGCCGCTGTCGTTCAAGATGGAAAAAGACACCGAATTCCGCGATACCTGCGTGACGCTGCTGCTTGATAACTCGGGGTCAATGCGGGGTCGGCCGATCTCAATCGCGGCGATTTGTGCGGATGTTCTGGCGCGCACGCTGGAACGCTGCAACGTCAAAGTCGAGATTTTGGGCTTTACCACCCGCGCGTGGAAGGGCGGCCAAGCCCGCGAGACGTGGCTGAACGAAGGCCGCCCTGTGCAGCCCGGCCGTCTGAACGACCTGCGCCACATCATCTATAAATCCGCCGACGCACCTTGGCGGCGCACCCGGCCCAATCTGGGTCTGATGATGAAGGAAGGCTTGTTGAAGGAAAACATCGACGGCGAGGCGCTGGAATGGGCGCACCGCCGGATGATTGC
The DNA here is from genome assembly GCF_041552635.1 of Sulfitobacter sp. Taxonomy (GTDB): domain Bacteria; phylum Pseudomonadota; class Alphaproteobacteria; order Rhodobacterales; family Rhodobacteraceae; genus Sulfitobacter. The sequence continues at coordinate 6,766 of NZ_JBFEKM010000091.1, read as the reverse complement.
CCGCCACGAGTCGCGCAAGATTTTGATGGTGATCAGCGACGGCGCACCGGTCGATGACAGCACGCTGTCGGTAAACCCCGCCAATTATCTGGAAAAGCACCTGCGCGATGTGATCGCCATGGTCGAAAAGCGCAAAGCGGTCGAACTGTTGGCGATCGGGATTGGCCACGATGTGACGCGGTATTATGACCGCGCGGTCACGATTACCGATGTCGATCAGCTGGCTGGTGCGATGACTGAACAGCTGGCAGCGCTGTTTGACACCGATCCCCGCAAACGGGCGCGCGTCATGGGCATGCGTCGCGCAAGCTGAGGGTGCGGAACGCTCTGCGGGGAGTTTATTTGGCAAAATGAAGAAGGACTTGCGTCATGTTTCAATCGTTTGAGGTGACATCGAGGCCTGAACAAGGGCCACCGCGTTTGGCGGCGTTGCGTGCGGAATTAAAGGCCGAAGGGCTGGACGGCTTTCTGGTGCCCCGTGCGGATGCACATCAGGGCGAATATGTAGCGCACCATGATGAACGGCTAAGCTGGCTGACCGGATTTACCGGATCGGCGGGATTTTGTGCTGCGTTGATGGATGTTGCGGGCGTGTTCATTGACGGGCGGTACCGCACACAGGTCAAGGCGCAGGTGGCAGATGTCTATACCCCCGTGGCGTGGCCCGAGGTGTCCTTGGCAGAATGGTTGAAGGCGGAATTGCCGGGTGGCGGGGTTGTCGGGTTTGATCCGTGGCTGCATGCCGTGGGGCAGATCGAGCAGCTTGAGGAGGCGTTGAAAGGCAGTGGTGTCACAATGCGGCGTTGCGCCAATCTGGTAGACCGGATTTGGCACGATCAGCCCGCGCCACCGATGTTTCCCGCCAAAGTGCACCCATTGGAATTCGCCGGTGAATCGCACACCGGCAAATGCGCGCGCTTGGGCGCGGCGTTGCGCGACAAGGGCGAGAGTGCCGCAGTGATTACCTTGCCGGACAGCCTGTGTTGGTTGCTTAACATTCGCGGCGCAGACATTGCACGCAATCCAGTTGTGCATGGCTTTGTGGTGTTGCACGGATCGGCGGCGGTTGATCTGTTTGTCGAACCGCAAAAAGTTGCAGATCTGGCCGACCATCTGGGCGACAGCGTGACCGTACATGCGCCTGATGTGTTGCTCGCCTATCTTAGCGCCCTGCCCGGGCCGATCCGGCTGGACAAGGCCACCGTTCCGGTTGCCGTGGCCGATGCGGTAGGAGACCGTGCATCATGGGGCGACGATCCTTGCGCCTTGCCCAAGGCCTGCAAGAACGAGGCCGAGGTCGCAGGATCAGCTGCGGCGCATTTGCGCGACGGCGCGGCCTTGGTTGAACTGCTGGCGTGGCTGGATGCACAGACCCCTGGCACGGTTTCCGAAACACAGGTCGTGGCAAAGTTGGAGGCGGCCCGCCGCCGTGACAACGCCCTGCAAGACATCAGCTTTGAGACCATCGCAGGTACCGGTCCGAACGGGGCAATCATGCATTACCGCGTGACCGAGGAAACCGACAGCATGCTTGAGGACGGTCACCTGCTGGTGCTTGATTCCGGCGGTCAGTATCTGGATGGGACAACGGACATCACCCGCACCGTCGCCATTGGTGCCGCTCCATTGGAGGCGAAACAGGCCTTTACCCGTGTTCTAATGGGCATGATCGCGATGAGCCGGTTGCGCTGGCCGCGGGGCCTTGCCGGGTCCCATATCGAGGCAATCGGTCGCTTGCCCTTGTGGATGGCGGGGCAGGATTTCGACCATGGTCTGGGGCACGGCGTCGGCGCGTACCTTAGCGTGCATGAAGGGCCACAGCGATTGAGTAGGATCAGCACCGTGCCGTTGTCCCCCGGTATGATCCTGAGCAACGAGCCGGGCTATTACCGCGAAGGCGCTTTTGGCATCCGCCTTGAAAACCTGCTGGTTGTGCGCCCTGCGCCCGACCTGGCTGGCGGGGATCATCACCGCGAAATGCTGTTCTGGGAAACGCTAAGCTTTGCCCCGATCGACAAGCGTCTGATCCTTGCCGATATGTTGGATACGCCGACGCGCGACTGGTTGAATACCTATCACAGCGACGTCGCGGAAAAGATCGGGCCCCGGCTATCGCCAGAGGCGAAACTATGGTTGGATGCCGCAACTGCGCCGATTTGAGCGCCAAAAAGATAATATATTTCAGGGGGAAACGAAAACATGACAGACCATATCAAGATCATAAAAGCCAACGGCACATGGACAGTCCGCGCCGGGGGGGCCGTATTGGCAGAGACCAAGAATGCGCTGGAACTGCGCGAGGGCGACATGGATGCCGTGATCTATATTCCGCGCGAAGATATCGCCATGGCGTTCTTGGACAAGACCGACAAGACCACCCACTGCCCGCACAAGGGCGACGCGAGCTATTATTCCGTGGTCACGAAAAGCCGCACTTTAAATAATGTGGCGTGGTCATATGAAAATCCCAACGACGCTGTCGCTGGGATCAAGGGCCATCTGGCCTTTTATTCAACTGTCGACGAAGTCGCCGTCGAACAGATCTAGGCGTCGTCCTTAGACGTTCAGCAACCAGCTGGTGTCGGCGCTAAGCGCGGCGGCATCAGTATTTTGCAAGATTACAACGACATTCCCGCCAACCACGATTTCACTGTCCGTGCCATTTGCAGCGGCCCGAATGACAAAGTTGCCATCGCCCGGTGCGAATGTCGCCGGAGAGGTCTGGGTCTCCTGCAAATACAGCCCGTCTTCTGCCAGATTAAAGTCCGTCACGATGACGGGATCTGTGCCCACCTGATCATAGCCAATCGCGTTGATCACATCGGCACCAGTACCGCCCGTGACAGTATCGCCATCGTTGGCGCTGATCGTGTCATTGCCATCCCCGCCCATTACCGTGTCTGCCAAGGTATCGGAAACGCCGGTCACATCTGTGCCAAAGTTAAAGTCATAGGCGCGGATCACGTCATTGCCGGCACCGCCGTCAATCTCGTCTGCACCGGTTCCTGACAGCAAGAAATCATTGCCGTCCTCGCCCATCATCGTGTCGTTGCCCGGACCGCCAAAGATCGCGTCATTGCCCGCACCACCGCTGATGATGTCATCGCCCTTATTGCCCGCCAGCTGATCGGGGCCTTCGCCACCGGACAGGGTATCATTGCCTGGACCCGCGTTGATCGTGTCAGCACCGCTATCCCCGAACAGGTTGTCATTGCCGCCACCACCGTTCAGCAGATCGCTTTGGGTGCCGCCATCCAAAAGGTCATCGCCTGCGCCGCCATTCAGCGTATCATTCAAGCCACCACCCATCAGGGTATCATTGCCGACATTGCCATTCAGCAGGTCGTTGCCGCCCATGCCGTCCAGCAAATCGTCACCAGACAAACCGCTAAGCGTGTCATTGCCAGTGCCGCCGAACAGGGAATCGTTGCCCGCGCCGCCGTTCAGGCCATCGTTACCGTCGTTGCCGTACAGTTCGTCATTGCCATCGTTGCCAGCAAGGTAATCAAAGCCCTCACCGCCGCTAAGCGTATCAAAACCACGACCGCCAAACAGAATATCAGCGCCAAAATTGCCCTGAATATCATCGTTGCCCGACCCGCCGTTCAGCAGATCGTTGTTGGTGCCGCCGCGCAGGACGTCGTTGCCTTTGCCGCCAAACAGCGTATCGGCCAAGCCGTTGCCAAACAACGTGTCGGCCCCGTCGCCGCCATCAAGGTAATCCGCGCCATTGCCGCCCACTAGCGTATCCTGCCCGCCAAAACCGGCAAGGCTATCGTCACCAAAATTCCCCTCAAGGGAATCGTCACCAGCACCGCCATCCAGCGTGTCATTGCCGTTTTCACCCATCAGCGTGTCATCGCCAGTGCCGCCGCGCAGCAGGTCGGTGCCGTCGCCGCCAAGCAGCATATCGTCATCGCCAAAGCCGGTCAGAAGATCGGCACCGGCACCGCCATCAATAGTGTCCGCCTGCGGGCCACCATTCAGCGTGTCATCACCGTCATTCCCTTCGATGGTGTTCAGACCACCGCCACCTGAAATGCTGTCGTCGCCGGTGCCACCAACCAAGTAATCGTCATTGCCAAAACCGTTGATCGTGTCGTCGCCCTCAAGGCCGTTCAGATCATCCATGGCCCCTGTGCCGGTCAGCAGGTCGTTGCCGATTGTGCCGATCTGGGTGTTCACCACAGCATCCGGATCATCCTGCATCTGATCGGTTGTTTCAGTGTCATTGTCATCGTCACTGAACAATCCGGCCGCACCAAAAAGTGCCAAAGCGGGTAGCAAAAGCAAGCCCAACATAAATCAATCCCCTCAAATAAAGTTAAGGTTAGATTAACCTAATTCTCACCATCGTTAAGCCATGAAATTGCCTCATTTGAGTTGGTTGAAGACGGATCAACGACAATCACAAAGGCGCTGCGTCATTGTTATTCCATGCGCTACAATTACGAATGCTCTTCGGCGGCAGTATCCGCCAAGGCACGGTTATAGGCCTTCAAAGCGTCCACTTGGAACAGAGCCCCCAGCAATTCGGGCGGCGAATCAGGTTTCAAAGTCACAACCGGAATGAATGCAACCCCTGATTGTTCAAAGATCGGCATCGCAGCCTCAAGCGTGGCGGTGCCGTCGATATATGTGCCCTCTTTGATGAGGGTCCAGCAGGTTTCCTCGTCGGCCGCACGCGGATCATCAGGGCGGCGCATGATCCGCGCCACCACGAACATCGCCAACAAATAGGCCTGCGGACCAGCGGCCAGATGCACGCCGCGCCGCTCCATCTGGGTCAGGAAAAAACTGCGGTCGACCATGCGTGACGCCAGCGCCGTGGACAGGCTGACAGCGATCATTACCGCCAAACCGGTCTGCCAGTCGCCCGTCAGTTCAAACACAATCAACGTGGTCGAAATCGGTGCCCCCAGCACGGCGGCCGCGACCGCCCCCATCCCTGCCAGCGCATAAAGAGACGTGACACCCGACACATTGGGAAACACCCCCGTTGCGATCAGCCCAAAGGCCAGACCAGTCAGCGCGCCCAACATCAAGGACGGCGAAAACACCCCGCCCCCCATGCGCCCGCCCAAGGTGATCGACACCGCGATGATCTTGAGTACCGCAAAAACCAATGCTTCATTCAGGACCATATTGCCCGCCAGCGCGCGTGTTGTCGTCTCGTAGCCGACACCGATGATATGGGGGAACCAAAGCGCAATAACCCCCAAGATTGCGCCAGCCGCACAGGGGCGCAGATAGCGGGGTAGCCGGGCCTTGTCCTGAATGAAGTTGCCGATGTCTTCGGCCCAGAAAATACTGCGCATCAGCACGACGGCCACCACACCGCAGGTCAACCCAAGCAACAAAAACGCAGGTAGTTCTGCATAGAACGCCACATCGCCAATCTTGGGCAGCGCAAATTCAGTCAGCCCGCCGAATTCCATCCGGTTGATCACCGTCCCCGCAGCGGACGCAATCACGATCGGCGCAAACGCATGAACCGCAAAATGCCGCAGCACAACCTCGAGCGCAAAAAGCGCGCCGGCAATCGGGGCGTTAAAGCTGGCTGAAACCGCAGCTGCCACTGCGCAGCCCAGCAGATCGCGCCCCGTGATGCCGCTGGCGTTGATGCGGCGGCTGACGAGGGTCGAAATCACCGCGGCCAAATGCACCACCGGCCCTTCGCGGCCAGAGGATCCACCGGTGCTGAGCGTGATCATCGACGCCAAAGCCGACGCCAGCCCCGCCCGTGTTTCAACCCGACCGTCATGCATCGCCGCACCCAAAATCACGTCGCTGACGCTGCGGACCCGCGCATCGCGTGTGAAGTTATGCAATATCACCCCGACCAGCAGCCCGCCGACCGTCGGGATCAAAACGACCCAATACCAGTCGAGACTGCCAATAAAGCTGTGCAGATGCTGCACGTCATCCGTACCGTAAAGAAACGCCTGTATCGCATTGATTCCCTTGCGGAAAAACAGTGCGGCAAATCCCGCCGCGATGCCCACCATAAGGGCAATAAACCAAAAGGTGACCTTGCCCGGCCCCTTGAGGCGCAGCACATCCCAGCCCACGCGGGCCTTGCCGCAGGCAACATCATATTGTTGGATCAGATAAGGACGCGGGTTCAAGGCCATGCCTGCTTTTGATCGGGGACTATATCCTGTCTAGGACGAACGATGGCGCGTTAAAACCCCCACAGTGTGCCTGACCTGCGTCAGCCTGCGAATTGGTCGCCCAAAAGTTCGCGCGCGGCGGCGCGGGCGGCATCGGTGATGGTATCGCCTGCCAACATCCGCGCAACTTCATCCACACGCTCGGGGTCTGACAGCGGCGTGACGGTCGACAACGTCATGCCTTTCGACACCGATTTGGAGACCCGCCAGTGATGCGCGCCAAGGGCTGCAACCTGCGGCGAATGGGTCACGACAAGCACCTGACCGCCCTGTGACAACGCCGCCAACCGCCGCCCCACCGCATCGGCAGTGGCCCCGCCAACGCCGCGGTCGATTTCATCGAAGATCATCGTTAGCCCGGTCTGCCCCTTGGCCAAACAGACCTTCAACGCCAGCAAAAAGCGGCTAAGTTCCCCTCCTGACGCGATCTTGCCCAACGGGCCCGCAGGTGCGCCGGGGTTGGTGGCCACAGTAAAGGACACGGCATCGCGTCCTTCGGGGCCGGCCGCATCGGCGGTGATCTGGGTCTGGAACACCGCGCGCTCCATCTTGAGGGGGGCAAGTTCCGCGGCGACGGCTTTGTCCAGCTTGAC
>NZ_JBFEKM010000090.1:0-16604 GCF_041552635.1 Sulfitobacter sp. | reverse complement strand
GTTCCCGGACCGTGCATAAAGGTTTTGTTGCGCGATCAAGCGGCGATACCCGGATAACAAACCGTATTGTTTGCCAGTGGCGGACCCTTTCAACAAATAGACCTCGATCGGCATGCGCAATCCGTTGGCATTGATCGAAAACTCCAATTCCTCCATCGCGTCTTTGTCGATCACAGTCCGGTCGCGCTGCATGGACAAAGGTTCTATCGCGTCGGTCGGGATTTCAAAGATCAACAAGCCAGCGGCATCAGCATCGCGGAATTTCTGCGCTTCGGCGCTGTCACGGGCACGGGCAGTCCGTTCCTCAGTGCTGCCGCTTTCGTAGGCTTCAGCAGTGTCGGCGGCGACTTGCGCGATAGGGGCAGCAGCCGAGCGGGCAGGGGTTTCGCGGCGAAACTCCTCCTCATACTTGCTCATGTCAGCGGCTGAAGGGGCTTCGAGCTTTCTACGCTTCGCCATTTCCACTCTCCTCTTGTTTCAGCATTTGCAGGTCACGCCACCATGTGCCCAGCACGACCTCTTTGACCTCGGCCCACGTCCGGTCGAATGTTTCGCGGCCGCGGACATAGGTGTCGCGGTTGAATTCACGGTAATCTGCCTCGTATATGCCATTCACTTGCTCGCCCGCTTGGCCAACCATGGCGGTGACTTCCTGTCTGTAGGTGGTCATGAAGTCGCCGAAATAGGCTTGGATGACATTCGCCAAATCCGTTTGCTGGCCCGCATCAAAACGGGTGATCAGGGCGCGTACGGCATCCCATTCGAACTTCATCTCGGGCAGGCCGTCCTGCCGCCTGATGCGATTTTCACCTTCTTCGATACTGGCAAAGGTCGAATAAAGCATATCAAAAAACCGGCCCGTTGAATCAAACTCAAGAAACGATGCGCCAAGCGGCACCAACAAAATGTCAGCCGCGGCCAAAGCGTTGATCGTCAAATAGCCAAGGGCAGGGGGGGTATCGATGAAAATCAGGTCGTAGTCGTCAAGGATCCCTTCGGAGGATAGCGCATTGGTCAATGCGTCCCAAAGCGGCCATGACCGTACCTGCATGCGCCAGACGGGCACCTGAAATTCGGCCCAGTACAGGTTCAGTTGCGCACCAATCAGGTCGATATTGGGCCAGTGCGTCGCTTGGATCAGGTTTCGCGGCGAAACCCCAAGACTTTCCGTCAGGGTTTCGTCAAGCGGCAGTTCGGGTGCCCCGCGCGCTTTGCGCACCGCATTTTCGTCCTGCAAATGTCGGGCAAAATCTTTTGCGAGCATCGGAAAGGCCGTCGACCATTCATCCGCAACCTCGCCCCCCATAATCGAGGTCAGCGAACCCTGGCTGTCAAGATCGATCACCAGAACGCGGTACCCGTCCAGCGCCGCAGACATGGCCAGATGCGCGCAGGTCGACGTCTTGCCGACACCGCCCTTAAAATTCGCGACTGAAATAATCTTGGCGGGCAGCCCTTCGGGGCGCCAAGATTTGTACTGCTTGTTTGACGCACCCTCGGTTGCGAAATGCTCGCGAAGTTTTAACACTTCTTCCAGAGTGAACCACTTTGATCCAGCTTCACCACTGCCTTGTGGAAGGTCAGGATGCGCCTTCAGAACGCGGCGCAAATGCGCGGGGGCCACATCAAGTAGATACCGGCATACTTCCCAAGTTGAAAACTTACGAAGGCGTTTCTTACCATCCGGCGCATACCCGCGTCGTGCCAGGTCATCGCGGCCCTTTGATGCGAAGGCTGCGGCTTTCGCGAATCGCGCTGTATCGATAGGATCGGACAAGCGTGCTGCTGCGGCTTCGGGATCAATGTTGAAATAAGAAGGTGTCGGGGCTTTGGGCGTTGATGACATAAGTCCTCGGGGATGTATGCGAAACGGATGCGTATCACGCAATCTATCGCACATCCCATGCCGATTGTGAATTTGAATTGTAGGTCCCCTTCTTCCTATGAAATTTGGAGATAAGCACAGCCAATATAAGTGTAGAGTCTTTAGTCTCTTTATAAGGTTTACCCCAAATAAGGTGTAATAAAGACAGTTACTTAAGGTCTCTTTGGTGTCTGGATACAGGATAAAGGGTATCCATTCGCAGGGCCAAGGGTGCCCGTTTGCGGGTGATGAGGCGCCGATTCTCGGGAAGAGAGGGGCCAATTTGCAGTAACAGGCTAATCAGACTCTGATTTTGCTATATTAGGCTCTGTCGGTTGACTCTGCCGGAACCGCCATCCCGTAGACTGGTCCCTTTGGCCCGACTCAGTCATGTCATCACCGTCAAATTATAGTTCGCGAAAGGAACCCGTACCAGTCTTGCTCTTGGGTGCCTTTTTCCGCTAACTAGGCATAGGGCAACAGGTCGGGCACATAACCGGTCGCCAAAGGGCAAAGCGATGAAGCGGCAGGATACCGAGATACCAAAGGACAAGCTGACCGGCGCGCTGCGGCGGGGGTCGGTTAAAAAGCATGTGGCGGCGATCCATGTCTCCGGCAAGCTGACGCTGCTTCAACGCAAGTTGTCGAATGTCTTGCTGCTGAATGCATATGACACGCTTACCAGTCAACAGGTCCACATGATCGACGCGCGCACGCTGTGTTTGATGATCGGATATAATTCGAACGATATGGATACGTTGAAACAATCGCTGCGCGGCTTGGCCGAGACCGTTGCAGAGTGGGATATGCTGGATGAAAAGGGCCAGCAAGAATGGGGCGTCTCAAGCTTGCTGAGCTATGCGCGGCTGAAGGGTGGGGTGTGTGAATACGCGTATTCCCCCGCATTAGCGTCTAAACTGAATGACCCTAAGGTATTTGCCTTGATCAATCTTAATATCCAGCGACGGTTCACGTCGGGCCATGCGCTGGCGCTGTATGAGAACTGCTATCGGTTTGTACGCACCGGCAGCACCGGCTGGTGGTCGCTGGATCTGTTCCGGCGGCTGATGGGGGTCGAGGACAGCGCATATTATTCGGTCTACAAGCAGCTGAACGCAAAGATCATCAAACCGGCTGTGAGCGAGGTAAACAAAACCTCGAATATTGTCATCACGCCGGAGATACGCAAACGGGGGCGTGCGGTTACGGACATTCGGTTCAAGATTGCCGAGAACCCGCAGCTTGCGATCCTTGATCTGGATGACGGGGCAGGGGTGCGCAAATCGGATGTCTATAGCCGGTTGCAGGCGCTTGGGGTCAGCGACCGGCTGGCGCGGCAATGGATCGCCGAGCATGGCGAAGATCACGTCGGCGACAAGATCAGCTATGTCGCTGGTCAAGAGGGTGTTCAGAACCCGGTTGGGTATCTGACTGCGGCGCTGCGCGATGATTTCAAAGCTGAGACACCAGTTGTGATTCCCTCAAGCCCGCGTGCGAAACTGTTGGCACGCGTGCGTGATCTGGTGGCGGCACGCACGCCGACACAGCGCGATGCGGATAGGCGGCTGTTTATGTCGATCATCACCAGCGCCGATGCCCGCGCCGATTTTGAACGCCACGGCTGGATGTCAGCACTGAACACTGCCGCGATAAAGGCATTTTGGGAAGACCTGCAGCCGGGATCGTTTGATGATATCTAGCTGCGACCAGCCGGCGTGAAGGGGCTGCTATTCCGGTCAGATCCTGCTGGTCGCAAGTTGCGATAGGACAGGAATAATTTTGTGCCTTACTGGTACCCTGTCTAGTTCATGAGGTTGGCACCTATTGTAACCTGAATGCACTCCCGAATCCGCACCCACGTAAAGTGGTAGGCTAAAATCTGCGGCGTCTAATCGGCTTTTCATCAATATTTGGCTTTGAAGTCGGTGGGACAGCAGATTAGGAAAGAACCTGAGTGGTTTGAATAAACCGTTCGCGCGCGGCTCAGTAGCTCAACTGGATAGAGTGTAAATAACCCCCTACCAACTACCGTGTGTGTAAGTCTTTGAGATAAAACTGCATTTTAGATGGTATGCATACCATGTCGGCGCCAAGTCTCAGGTCATCTGGATGAAGAGATTGTTAATACTATGTGCATCTATCTAATTGGAATAGGACGATTTTATACTCGGTAGGCATCCCAAAAATTTACCAAGTTGACAAAGTTGGGGGATTTGACCGATACCCTCGACACTACGTGCGGGCCGTTAGCTCAGCTGGATTAGAGCAGGGAACTTCTAATTCTCAGGTCGGGGGTTCGAGTCCTCCACGGCTCGCCAACTTTTCTATCTGTAGATGAGGCATAAGTGTGCGCAATAAGCCCCTTTCTCGTGCGCACCCCTGTCAAGAAATACTCTCGAAAATTGCGCAATTTTACTTACTGCATTGTATTTAATGGATTTCTACATTTCCCTTGGAATCCTGTATGGATTCTTCGGGAAATAGGGACAGCCACGCACCCTCGCATGACTGGATTGCGTAGGGCCCGCGACACAAAGGTTTCTCCGCGGAACTGCATCCTTACATTTCCGGCTTGGACCCCGGTCCAAGATAACATTTCACCTAACTGTTGCGGATAAACACCAAGTATCTCACCACGCATCACCGACCCCACCTAAGACACGTCGCTAACGACGTCGTTAAACACGTGCCTTAGCAAATCATCCGGAAATCAGGCAGGCGGCCACAATGGAGGGGTTACAGCTGGTCAAAAATATCCACCGCAAGACCCGCCAAGCCTACTCGGCTTAGGAAAAGATCCGCATTGTTCTAGCCGGATTGCGCGGGGAGGAAAGTATCTCGGCGTTATTTCGCCGCGAGGGTATGGGCGCATCACATCGATGCCTCAAACGGTGTATGAACCAGATGCTCTCAGGTTTCGCCTTCATCGGATCGCACAGCGGCTGCAAGCGCCTGAATGCGCTTTGAGGCCCCTTGTAGCGAACCCCCCGCAAGCGACCGCCGTTGGAGCGCGCCATGTCGGCGTGCGAAACCTCTCCGGAAGAAAGTCTCACTTCATCTTCTGCACGCGCGACAGCTTTTTCCGCTGCGCGTTCTCGGAACGAAAATCTGGGCACCTTGGGTTTCATAATGTAAATCTCTCACCGGCGTTTATCATAAAATTTGATGTCTTCCACCGCCAGCCGACCTACAACTGGAACAGTCCGAGAGCTTCAATGACTTCCCGTTTTGTTGCTTCGGTGCGTTCGCGGGCAATCTCGGTGCCTTGGCGGATCGTGTCCAGAACATACCTTTGATCTGTTGAAATTTCCTCGCGGCGCTTACGGATCGGGGCAATAAGAGCCTGCAGGATATCTTCCAGCCGGTTCTTGATTTTTCCGTCCCCCAGCCCGCCACGTTGATAGTGCGATTTGAGTTCCTCCAACTCCGCCTTGTTTTCGTCAAAAGCATCGAGATAAGTGAACACCACGTTCCCTTCAATCTGCCCCGGATCTTTGATCCGCAAATGTCCAGGGTCGGTGAACATGGCCCGCACGGCCGCACGTATCATGTCGGAAGAGGCCGAGAGCGGGATCGCGTTACCGCCCGATTTTGACATCTTGGCCTTGCCGTCGATGCCCGGCAAACGCCCGGCTTCCGGAATGACCGCCCGGGCCTCGGGGAGCACGGCCAACCCCGCAGTTGCATTTACACGGCGCACGATTTCGTTGGTTTGCTCAATCAGAGGCGCCTGATCTTCACCTACGGGTATCACAGTCGCCTTGAAAGCCGTGATATCAGCGGCCTGCGCTGCTGGATAACACAGAAAGCCTGCTGGGATATCCCTACCGAAGCCCCGTGCACGGATCTCATCCTTGATCGTTGGGTTGCGTTCCAGACGAGCGACAGTGACAAAGTTCAGATAAAGCATCGAGAGTTCGGCAAGCGCGGGAAGATGGGATTGCAGGCAGATTGTCGTTCGATTCGGGTCGATGCCGACAGCGAGATAATCCAAAGCGACTTCGACAACATTGCGGCGCACTTTCGCGGGATCATTTGCATTGTCAGTCAAAGCCTGCATATCCGCCAGAAGGAGAAATTGTTCGTGGCTTTCTTGATACCGGAGCCGGTTAGAGAGTGAGCCAGCGTAATGGCCAATGTGCAGGGGTCCGGTTGGACGGTCGCCAGTCAAGATAACAGGTTTGTTCACGTGCGTGTCCTCATGAGGAAGAGGTGCCGCATCAGGAGCCGTGGAAAACAAAAAAGGCCGCCCATGCGGCAGCCTCGGAATCATTGAAATTGTCCGGCCGCCTTAGAAAGGGGCCGACCACCAGGAATTTGCGATGATGATAGTGTTTTCCATCGCATTGCATTTAGTGCACGAAATCAAAGCCGTCAACTCGGTGTCTGCTCAGAGTCGATCGAATTCGCAGAACACCTTCCCTCAGAACCCCCTGTTCCATAAATAATGTTTGCAATGGCCTGCATTTCGAGAACCATGTTCCGTCTTTTGAACGCCTTTTTTGGGTGGCGGAGTTTTTCAACAAAATTGGCTCTTTGCCGCGGTTCGCTGCACCCTGCGCGAAGGTCCGGGTTGTCTCCATGATCTTGCCGGGTCCAGCGCTTCCCCAGCCACGCTGTGATCCGATAGCCAATCGAAATATTGGTCAGCAAAGTTCGGCCAACATTGAATGAGACGCGATGATGTGCGTGCCCGTTCTGGCCAACGATGCGACCCTTGTTCCAAGCGGGGCGAAGTGCGCGAAACCGCGTCGTGCTGACATTCATAACACGACACATCCGACCGATGGCAAATACGGATTGGTGCTCTTTCCCTCTCGTGCATGAACCCAAACCTCATGGCTTTTGGCTCGCGAAGAACACCGTCGCCTTTTTTAAGATTTCTCTTTCCTCCTTGAGAATGCGGTTCTCGCGGCGCAGCCGGTCATTCTCTTGAATGAGGCTCAAATCCTCTTTCGACACCACGTCCGTTTCTCGGTTTGCTGTGATCCACTTGTTCAGCGTCGACATGCCGACACCCACCTTCTCGGGAGATTGCTGCGCAATAACCTGTCAGGCAATGAACCATCAGCCACCTGCCTGCGCGTCAGCCCACTGGTCAACGCGATCCGCACAGCGTCCTTGCGGAATTCGTTCGTCCGTTTCAGGCCCATAGTCAGTCTCTTTTGTTGCAATAAATGCTATCAAAGGAGCGGCATCAAACCGCGACAGGTCCAAAGCTGCCCTAAGTATCGCCAAGCAGAGACCAGAAAGTCTCGATAGCAACGCTTTGGCAATCACTTCCCTGCCGTATTTTTCTAAGCTCGCGGCGACTGATCGGGCTGGATGGTGCAAAGAATTCGACACCATCTGGTTGGCTCTTTACCGCTTCAAACGGCAGGATGCTCGCACCAAAACCGCGACGGACAAAGGACAGAATTGCCGTTGTATTGCGTGCCTCCAGCGTGCTGCTGGCCATCAATGTGTCGACCAATGGATCGTCGACAAGGCGGCACAGCGGGTTGGCAATCAGCGGCTCCAACGACAGCAAGTTCCAGTCCGAGGAGCCACCTGCGGACAAATGCGCCGTGTGGAGCGGTCCGCCTTCCGCACACACGATGCCCAGATCGTCGCACAAAATCAGATCCCCCTCTGATGTTTCGCCTGGACGGGCTGAAACGATCCCGATGTCCGCCTCATCGCGCTGGACGCGACGACGCACGGCGGGGGTATCAACATCGCTGATTTCGATACGAACATCGGGGTGAGACTTGCGAAAAACCTCGATCACATCCGGTAGCAACGCCACCGTCGCCGAAGGCACCGCAGCAATGCGCAGGATGCCACCGGTCGAAATGGCATGACGGCGGATCGCCTGAGCGCTTTTGTCGAAAACATCTGTGGCTCTACAACTCTCTTCCAGCACCAACTGACCCAGCGGCGTCAGGCGGTTTTTCCGGTCCGTCTCGAATAGCGGCGCGCCGATTTCGTCCGCCAGCTGCGCAAGTGTCATGGATATCGCAGAGGGGGTTCGGTTCAGCTCTCGGGCTGCAGCGGCGAGTGTGCCAGTCTCCGCCACTGTTCGAAATACCCGTAACATCTCTAATTTCATCGACATTCAGAAAACCTGTAATTTTATTCAGAATTTCCAGAATGACTGAATCGTTAGATTAAGTCTAGGTGACGCAAAAGCAATCAGGAGATGACCATGACCGAGCGCACTCAAATTTACATCGACGGCACCTGGACAGACGGCGCATCGACCATCGAGAACCGCAATCCGTCGGACACCTCTGATCTGATTGGGCGCTACGCGCAGGCGGATGCATCCCATCTGGACGCAGCCCTTGCTGCGGCACGGCGGGCGCAGCCCATTTGGTGGGCCGCCGGCATTCAAAAGCGCCACGATGTTCTGATGGCGATCGGCACCGAATTGATGGCCCGCGCCGATGAAATCGGGCGGTTGTTGTCGCGCGAAGAAGGCAAGCCGCTGGCCGAGGGCAAGGGCGAGGTTTATCGCGCAGGCCAGTTCTTTACGTATTTCGCAGCCGAGGTCCTGCGTCAGCACGGTGATCTGGCCGAAAGCGTGCGCCCAGGCATTGAAATCGACGTGCGCCGCGAGCCTGTCGGTGTTGTCGCCATCATCAGCCCGTGGAACTTTCCCGTCGCGACTCCGGCTTGGAAAATTGCTCCCGCCTTGGCCTTTGGGAACGCGGTCGTTTGGAAGCCTGCGAATGTGACGCCCGCCAGCGCCGTGGCGCTGACAGAGATCATCGCACGGCAGGATATCCCCAAAGGGCTGTTCAACCTTGTGTCCGGTCCGGGCCGCGACGTAGGACAGCGGCTTGTGGAGAGCGATCAAGTTGATGCGATCAGCTTTACAGGGTCCGTTTCGGTTGGGCGCGGCATCGCTGCTGCTGCAATTATGAACATGACCAAAGTTCAGATGGAAATGGGGTCGAAAAACCCGTTGATCGTCATGGATGATGCAGATCTTGATCTGGCTGTTGTTCATGCTGCTGGTTCGGCTTTTGGTGGAACGGGCCAGAAATGCACTGCCGCCAGTCGCTTGATCGTGCATGCCTCTGTCCATGATGCGTTTGTGGAAAAACTGGTTGCGGCGGCCAAAGCGCTAAAGGTTGGCCACGCGCTTGAGGATGGGACCCAGATAGGCCCTGTTGTTAGCGAAGGCCAGTTGGCCCAGAATCTCGGATATATCGAGACTGGAAAATCCGAGGGCGCTGAACTGCTGTGTGGCGGTGAGCGTTTGGAGCGGGCGACGGACGGCTACTACATGGCTCCGGCCGTTTTTGCGAGCACGCGCAACGACATGCAGATCAACCGTGAAGAGATGTTTGCCCCAATTACCTGTGTACAGAAAGCAGACAGCTATGCCGAGGCGCTGGCGCTTGCCAATGACACGCAATTCGGTCTGACAGCGGGCATTATGACGCGCTCCTTATCGCGGGCCAGCCACTTTCGCGCGAACATGCGCGCGGGTTGCGTCATGGTAAACCTGCCGACTGCGGGCACGGATTACCATGTGCCCTTCGGCGGGCGCGGTGCCTCCAGCTATGGGCCGCGGGAACAGGGGTCTTATGCGGCTGAATTCTACACAACCGTCAAGACCGCTTATGTATTCGCAGGAATGCCCGAATGAGCTTTCTGATTGACGGTCTGCAATACGCCAACTGGTCGGAAAAGATATTTCGCCAAATGCGG
This sequence comes from Sulfitobacter sp., assembly GCF_041552635.1. Classification (GTDB taxonomy): domain Bacteria; phylum Pseudomonadota; class Alphaproteobacteria; order Rhodobacterales; family Rhodobacteraceae; genus Sulfitobacter. Next base: position 7,039 of record NZ_JBFEKM010000090.1, on the reverse strand, counting down.
GAGGGCGGCGTGGATGCGGTTCACGTCACGATCACCTACCACGAGACGTTTCGCGAAACGGTTCTGGTCATCGAGAAATGGAACCGGTGGTTCGAAAAGCATCCCGATCTGATCTTTCAGGGCCGCACGGCTGCGGACGTTCAACTGGCCCGCGACACCGGGCGCACGGCAGTTTTCTTTGGCTCGCAAAACCCGTCATGCATCGAGGACGACATCGGTCTGGTCGAGGTCATGCACACGCTGGGTCTGCGGTTCATGCAACTGACCTACAACAATCAGTCCTTGCTCGCGTCGGGGTGTTACGAGGACGAGGATACCGGCCTGACCCGTATGGGCCGCGCTGTGGTCGCAGAGATGAACCGCGTTGGCCTCGTGGTCGACATGAGCCATTCCGGTGAACGCTCTACGCTGGATGCCATTGAACATTCGACACGCCCTGTTGCGATCACGCACGCCAACCCGTCCAGCTGGCACGCGGCCTTGCGCAACAAATCCGACGATCTGCTGCGGGCGCTTGGGCAAAGCGAAGGGTTTCTAGGGCTATCGGCCTATCCACATCACCTTAAAGGCGGCAGCGGTTGCACGTTGCAGTCCTGGTGCGACATGGCCGCCCTAGCGGTTGATCTGGTCGGTCCGACGGGTGTCGGGATCGGCACGGATTTGTGTCAGGACCAGCCGGACAGCATCGTGGAATGGATGCGAGTCGGGCGCTGGACCAAGACGATTGATTACGGTGAAGGCAGCGCGGCGAATGCGGGGTTTCCCGCGATGCCTGACTGGTTCCACGACAACCGCGATTTGGCAGGGCTGCGCGCAGGTTTGCGCGCTGCCGGGTTGGACGAGGCAATAACAGATGGCGTGATGGGGAATAACTGGCACGCCTTCTTCGAGAAAAGCTTCGGGGCACAGGCTGCGCCCCCAGCCATATTAGACCGCGTTGCCGAATAGGGCGCGGGGCACAAAAGTTCAGGGAGGAACGCAAGTGACCACACAGACTAAGCCGCTATCAAGCATGATAGATAAGGCGCTTTTTGCGGTAACCGGAGGGTTTATCGCACTGTTCTGCGCTTATGCGCTGTTCGATATTGAAGGGCTGTCCGCGCTCGTCGATGCCAGCTTTGGTTTTTCGGCGCGCTATTTCGGGCTGTATTGGCAGGTTCTTTTGCTTGCGACATTTCTGATTGGCCTGCTTCTATGCGTTCTGCCAGGAAGCAAGACGGTGATGGGCGGGCTGGCCACACCGGAATTCAAAATGTTCAGCTGGGGTGCCATGATCATGTGTACCCTGCTTGCTGGGGGCGGCGTGTTCTGGGCAGCAGGAGAGCCTATCGCGCACTTCTTGTCCACACCACCCGTTTTTGGCGATCTGTCAGAAGATACTGCCGCGCGGGCAAATGCGGCTCTTGCCCAGAGCTTTCTGCACTGGGGCTTTCTGGCTTGGGCCATCCTCGGCTCTTTGACGACCGTGATGCTGATGCACTACCACTATGACAAGGGCCTGCCGTTGGCACCGCGCACCTTGCTGTACCCATTGTTTGGAGATCGTGCGCTGCATGGGCCGATTGGTCTGATTGCAGATGCATCCTGCGTCATCGCTGTGGTTGCCGGCACCGTTGGGCCGATCGGCTTTCTCGGGTTGCAGATGTCCTATGGGCTGAATGCACTCACGGGTATTCCAGACAACTTCGCAACTCAGGCCATCGCCGTTATGGCGCTTGTTGCGGTCTATACAATTTCGGCGATCACGGGCTTGGCCAAGGGCATTCAGCTTTTGTCGCGGATCAACGTGATCCTTGCGATTGCTTTGCTGGTGTTCATGCTTGTCGCGGGCCCCACCACCGAGATTTTCTCGGGTTTCTTTGGCGGCATGAAGGTTTATCTGTCTCATTTCTTCGACATGACGCTTTATCGTGGCGATTCAGGCGTGTTCGGCGATCCTGGCTGGTTGGGCTGGTGGACCGTTTTCTTCTGGGGTTGGTTCATGGGTTACGGGCCGCTGATGGCGATCTTTATCGCACGCATCAGCCGTGGGCGCTCGATCCGCCAGATCATCATCATGCTGTCCATCGTTGCTCCGATCCTGACCAACTTTTGGTTCACAATCATCGGCGGGTCCGGCATTTTCTTCGAGATTGCACAGCCCGGTGTCATCTCTGGTCCGTTCGAGGGGTTCAACCTGCCCGCCGGCCTACTGGCGATTACGCAGGCGATGCCTATGGGTCTGATCCTGTCGATCCTGTTTCTGGTGCTGACCATGTGTTTTGTCGCCACCACCAGCGACTCGATGAGCTATGTGATCGCTTCGACGATGTCCGAAGGTGAGCCATCGGCAAGCCTGCGTGCCTTCTGGGGTATTGCGATGGGTGTTATGGCACTGATCCTGATCTCGACCGGCGCGGGCGGCATCGGCAAGCTGCAAAGCTTCATCGTGGTGACAGCCGTGCCAGTCTCGCTGATCCTGTTGCCATCCCTTTGGGATGCGCTGCGCATCACCTTGATGCTGGGCCGCGAAGCTAAGGTAGCCCACGCCTGAGGCAATATGGCGTGGCAGGTCTTGTGCTTGCCACGCCTTTCTCACTCTGACCGACTGGAGTACCAATGATGTCCCCATCTGCTCATAATACGACCTCGCAAATCGCGCTGTTCCGCCGCCCCGCGTCCGAGGTCATGCACCTTGAACGGATGGGCTGCAGCCACCCGACGCGCCTGTCTTTCTTGCGTACGATGTTGCGCCGGTTGCGTCGTGAAAACTGGAAAGTGGATCGCCCCGTTTGGGATGTGGACGCTACAGGCAGCGGCCATGCGGTGTACCGCACCCGCTGCGGTGAACGTACCTACAGTCTGGTGGCCTTCGCACATGATTTGCCCGAAGGCATGCGCTCTGATCGGGTGATTGCGACCGCTTGGGATGCCACCTTTACCCTGTTTGACGGGGAGCCGACACAGGCTGATATCGATCGCCTGCGCGACAATGTTCCACTTCAGGAAGCAGGTCGTATCAGCACGCGTGAACTGACGCTGGCACGTGCCAACCGGTCTGTTCGCCTGTTTCACCATGTGGTTGATGCCTTGTCGCAAGGTCGGCAACCTGACCCCGCCGAAATCGCGGATATTGGATATCTGATGCGTACGACTGCCGTGTACGGCTCGGGCAAATTCGGGGCTGCCGACCGCTCTGATATTGCCGACCGCCCTGAACTGGCGGCCCCGTTTCAGGTCGAAATGCTGACGGTCTGGTTAATTCGCGCTTTTACCGTGGATATCGTCGAACACATGGCGGTGGTCAAGGGAGGTGATCGCGCGGTCCGTCTGGATCGCGACCTGCGCCGCACTCTTGGCGTTGGCAATTCGACGGGCCTTGGCATGGCACCTTTTATTGTGCGTCACCCCGTTTTGCTGAACAATTGGATGATGGCACGCGAGGAAGCTTTGGCCCGCGTGCGTGCGCAAGCCAGTGCAACGCAACCGGCAATCGCCGGGCTGCGTGTGGCCCTTGATGCGGCCACCCGGAATGCGAACGTCTGGACATCGCAACATCCTGTGCAAGTCCCCAAACTGGCAGCGCTCCGCGATGATCTGCGGCTATTGTCAAAGACGGTGGACACCTGGGATTTCGATCAACCGCTGCCTTGGGATGCGCTTTGGTGCTGGAGCACCGATGCCTTGTCCTTTGAAGGTCAAGAAGCGCTGTTATCGATCATGCTGGAACCACATGGTGACCTTGTTGATGACCTTGCCGATTGCATGGCCGCTGATGAGGCCCCGTCGTTCCGCATTGATGGCGCGATGCGTGTCCGTTATGTGCGGGCGATCCTGAAAGAGAATTACGGCTGGGCGTTGTCGATCGACTTTTCGACTCCGGAAAACACGGCGCGCTTTTGGTACGTATCCGAAGAAAAGCTCGAACCACGCTTGGGGGAACGGGCGAACGAAGACGGGGCGACGCTGGAACAGCCTTTGTGCATCGCCCGCCTCGCATCCGAGTTGGACGAGACCTTGCAGGACCATGACGGTGAGGAACCTGTCGCGGCTGTCCTGCTGGCTCATCCCGAACACCGCTACATGGTCAGACGGGTTCAAATCGCACAGAACCATCCCTTCGCCGAGGTCCACGACAACTTGATCGCCGCCGCTATGCTGCCCATCGACCTGCTGCGTTGCAAACTGTCATTCTTTGGCGCGACGCGGTTCGATCCCAGATCAGACCGCTGGGTGCGCATCAACCTGTTTCAGGGCGCACCCTTTCCCGACGAAATCGAACAGGAGGGGCTGCAATGACGACTGCACCGCATGATCAGACGCGCGGGGATTCCACGCCTTACATCGAAGACGGTGCATCGGCGTTCCTGTCGCGCAACGAAGTCGCATCCCTTTGCATGAAAGCCGCGCGCGGTGCAGGGATGAGTTGGGGGCTGGCCGAAGAGGCGGGGTTCGCTGCAGCATGGCTGGTTCAGCACGGCATCAACGGGCCAAGTCATCTCTATGCTCATCTCGATCAGGCGCAGGGTCGACCATGGAGCGATTTGTGCCCGACGGTAACGCCGGGTGCGTGGCAGGCTCCGGTGGGCCGTGCACTATGTCCAATCGCTTTGGGTGCCACACTTTGCGATTATGCGGGGCTTCCCGAAAGCATCCAAGCCGGCTCGTCCCTCAAGATCGGCAAGGTCGATCACCCCATACTCCTGATCCCGTTCCTCGCGGCGATAGCTGTATCACAAAGCATCTTGTTCGATATCGCGTGGGCAGGTGGAGCGGCACATCTTGATGGTGGGTCCGAAGCCCTTTTGAAGGCCGCAGCCGCGCTTGACGGGCAACAGTTGGCCATCACGCTGACTGCAAGCTTCGGCAATCCACAGGTCGCGTCAGCAGGCAAACTGCCCAGCATTTCTGCCGATGTCATTTCAGCGCTGAATACGCTGGCGATGCGCACGACAGTTCCATCATCCGAAAGCTCCCGTGCGGGTGCCGGATCAACAACCTCAGACAACGACTGAAAAGGATAGCACTTTGACCCTAAAACGCCTTAAACCCGGCCCCCGTATGAGCGAAGCCGTTTGCATTGGTGACATCGCATTTCTTGCCGGGCAGGTCCCGGATGATCTTGGGGCTGACATCACCGAGCAGACCAAGCAGGTCTTGGCAAATATGGATGCTGTCGTCAAAGAATTGGGTGCCAGCAAAGCCGACATCGCGTCTATTCAGGTCTGGCTTGCCGACATGTCGGATTTCCAAGGTATGAATGCCGTATGGGACGAGTGGGTGGACCGTGTTTCCCCACCTGCGCGCGCAACCGGCGGCGTCGCCTTGGCCCGCGCCGGCATGCGGGTGGAAATGATTGCGGTCGTGGCTATGCCAAAATCCGTCTGAGCCTTTCAAAGCGGGGTAACAGTCTTGGGTTACTCCGCTTTTTGAACAACATTCAGAACGGGTTACCTAAACGGATCTTACCGTTCCCGCGCATTTGAGATCGTCGCAGATGTAATCTTTTTGACTTGCGATTTTGAGAAAGCAGCCATTGGCGCAGGCGCAGCGAATTCACAGTTTGTCCGCTTATAGGTGACGCGCAGCAATCATGCTATGGTCCGAGTGTGCACGTTTATGCTCTATTTAAAGCATGCTGACGGTTGCAGCACTTTACATCCAGAATACGATCGATGAACGCCTGATCCTAATCCTCTGGCACAACCAGCAAGTGATAGAGGTGCCATGTGGCGTGGCCCAGCAAGGGCAGCGTGATGAACAACCCAAGGAAAGCGGGCAAGAGCGATAGCAATGTTAGCGCCGCGATAAATACTGCCCAACCCAGCATCACGGGAAAATGAGATGCCACATATGAAAAGCTGGATGCCATCGCTGTGACAAAATCTACCTCGCGGTCCAGCACCATCGGGATCGCCAGAACAGTGATCATGTACAAGAAAAGTGCAAAGATCGCTCCGACGGCGCTGCCCATCCCCAGCATGGCAAGGCCATTCGGGGTCAGAAACACCTCGGGCGAAGAAAAGATATTTGCCATGGGCGATAATCCCAGAAACAGCGCGAATATCATATGACCAAGGAAGAACCAGAATAGAAAGATGACGATGGTAATCGCCCCGATCATCGGCAATGACCGTTTGCGCTGCAACAGCACTACGCCCAAAATGCCAGACCAGCTTAGTTTTTCTTGGGCCTGCAATTTTCGCGACACTTCGTACAGGCCTACGGCGACAAACGGACCGATTAACGGAAAGCCGAAAACCGCCAGCACCAACCAGAACGTCGTGCCGGTCTGCAGTGTGATCCATGTCATCATCCATGCGGCCAACACATAGACCGCAGAAAAAACCGCCCCATAAATCGGCGCGCGTCGCAGATCCGCCCAGCCAAGTCGAACGGCATTTGACAGATGCGCCACAGTGACCGGCCTGAAGGCTGGGGCACCTGATGATGGTGCGCGGGGGGCGGTGTTTTGATCTGGCTTGGTGTTGTCCACGATTGGCCTGCCCCTTTTTCGTTCATGATGCATAATTATGATGGTTATTGCACAGAAGGGTCTTTGACTTGGATCAAGTTAAAAGCGGGCTGAATTCTGCGTTACTTCATGAGCGCTTCTAGATATACGCCATAGTCGTTTTTAGCGAAGAGCTTTGCGCGCTCAGTCAGTTCAGTCTTGCTGATCCAACCTTGGTTAAATGCGATCTCGTCGGGGCTGCCGGTTTGCAGGCCTTGGCGGGTTTCCAACGTGCGCACAAAGTTGCCGGCGTCCAGCAGGCTGCCGTGGGTGCCGGTATCGAGCCAGGCATAGCCGCGGCCCATACGTTGTACGTTTAACAACCCGTCGTGCAGATAGGTTTCGAGCAGGGTGGTGATCTCAAGCTCTCCGCGAGGAGAGGGCTGCACCGTCTTGGCGCGCTCGGAGGCGGAACTGTCGAGGAAATAGAGGCCAGTGACGGCGTAGTTCGACGGTGGCACGGCGGGTTTTTCGATGATCTGGCGGGCTTGGCCACTTTCGTCAAAATCCACCACACCATAGCGTTCAGGGTCGGATACGCGGTAG
>NZ_JBFEKM010000089.1:0-16687 GCF_041552635.1 Sulfitobacter sp. | reverse complement strand
GGCTTTGACCGGATCGCGCAAGGGGGCGGGCGTGTCGGCAGGCAGGCTGTGCAAAAGCTTGGTCAGACGGTCGTTCAAGGTGGCAGCAGCATTGCGCGCTTTATTCAGCTTGTCGACAATCTGTGCGGATATCGCATCGGCAGCGTCAATTTCGCCCTTGGCGTATGTCAGTTCCTTGGCCGAGGCGGAATCATCCAGCAAAGAGCGTGCGCGTTGGATGTGGTTGCGCAAATCGGCCTGTTCTTCAGGTGCCGCATCGTCGGGAACTTTGATCTGTTTGATCAGATCACGCAACGCGGCGGTCCCATCAAGGCGGGAGTGCGTGACCTGACGAAGATAGAGGTCGTAAAATCCCTGTTGCGCTGGTGTTGGCGGCATATCCCGCCTTGGGCGCATTTAAAGCCACGCCGCTTGTTTCCAAGAAAGCCTAAGCCAGTCGCAATCGCCGGGGCCGGAAAAATCGGACGTCTTGCGAGAAAGCAGGATCGTCGCGCAGTTTTTGGGGGTGCGTTGCGCGATGCTCTCGCAGTGTCGCACCGGGCCTTGTTAATAGAAAAGACCCCGCGATATTGAAAACGCAGGGTCTTGATCGTGGTCTTATTGTCGCCACCACTAAAGGTGATGTCCTAAACGGCTCAGGGGTTCCCCTTACTCGATTTCCAGCTCGGGTAGGACCTTCTCAAAATAGGCGATGGTTTTTTTCAAGCCTTCATCGAGGGGGACAGTGGGTTCCCATTCGATTGTATTGCGGGCCAGTGTGATGTCGGGCTGGCGTTGCTTGGGGTCATCGGTGGGCAGGTCTTCAAAAATCAACTTGGACTTTGAGCCGGTCATTTCGATGACCTTTTCAGCAAGTTCCTTGATCGTGAATTCACCGGGGTTGCCCAGATTGACGGGGCCGGTCACGTCATCATCCGTGGCCATCAGGCGGATAAAGCCTTCGACCAGATCATCGACATAGCAAAAAGACCGGGTTTGACTGCCGTCGCCGTAGATCGTGATCGACTTTCCAGCCAAGGCCTGAACGATGAAGTTCGACACGACACGTCCGTCGGCATGGTGCATCCGTGGCCCGTAAGTGTTGAAAATCCGCGCGACCTTGATGTTCAGGTTATGCTGGCGGTGGTAATCGAAGAACAAGGTTTCTGCGCAGCGCTTGCCTTCATCATAGCAAGACCGCGGGCCGATCGGGTTGACGTTGCCCCAATAGTCTTCGGTCTGCGGGTGAATGAACGGATCGCCGTACACTTCGCTGGTCGAGGCCTGAAAGATCTTGCAATTCAAGCGTTTGGCAAGACCGAGCATGTTGATTGCCCCGTGAACCGACGTCTTGGTCGTTTGTACGGGGTCATGTTTGTAGTGCACAGGGGACGCGGGACAGGCGAGGTTGTAGATTTCGTCGACCTCGATGAAAAGCGGAAAGGTCACGTCGTGGCGGATGAATTCAAACCGCGGATTGGCGTGCAGATGTTCGATATTGCGCTTTGTCCCGGTGAACAGGTTATCGGCACATAGAACCTCATGGCCCTGCTCAAGCAGACGGTCGGTCAGATGGGAGCCCAAAAAACCGGCCCCCCCCGTGATCAAAATACGTTTGCGACTGTCGTAAAGACGCGCCATGGCTGTCTCCTCATTGAATTAAGTGTTCTTTCAGCGATCCGCAGACTGTTCCTGGATCAGGAGCCGGATCGATTGAAAGTACCAGGATTTATACGCGGCATAGTGGAAACCGGCACCCCCGTCCAGCATTCCCAGTTTCGCGAAATAGGTGAAGCAGAAATAGAACCACGGGTACCACCATTTGGCCAGATGTCGGTACTTGAACATCTGCCGATCGGTGAAATGCGCTTGGGACGAAGGGTTTTCGGCCAGCTTGGCATAGCGGCGTGCTTCCCACAGGGCATAGTCGCGGTGTTTTTCGATGAACTTGCCCAGACCTTTGTAATCGCGGTGGTCTATCGGGGCTGCGATTTCTCCGATCGGGCCCTCTACGATAGGGTGCTCATGGATCTCCATGTCGAGCGTGCTCCACCCGTCCTCGTCGATCTTTTCGTACAGCGCCTTGCCGGAGCGAAACAACGCCAGCTTGCGCTGCGCAAGGCCAAAGCGCAGCGGTTTACCCAGAAAATGATTGGTGTAGCACAGCCAGTAGGCGTCCTTGGTTTCATCTTGAAGCGCGAGTTTCAGTGCATCACAAAACGCTTGGTCAATGAATTCATCCGCGTCCAGAAACAGTACCCAAGGTTGGGTCGGCGGTTCGTTCATCAAAAACCAGTTGCGTTTCTTGGGGTATTTGCCGTCCCAGCGAAAATTCGAAACCCGCGCGCCATATGATTTTGCGATCTCGCAGGTCGTATCGTCGGACCCGCTGTCAATGACAACGATTTCAGCGAATTGTCCAAGGCGATCAAGGCACCGCGCCAGATTGGCCGCTTCGTTCTTGACGGGGATCGCGATGGTCACGGGAAGTTTTTCAGTCACAAGAAGCAGCCTATGTCGACGGAGAGGGACGCTTTACCGGCATGTCCTTTCTGAAAGACATGATCGAAAAGCCTAAGCGCAGGTTTCAGTTTCGGTGTAGTAGTCTTCGGGCCTAATTTATTTTCAGTATCGCCTTACCGTTTGTGGCGCTTCTTATCCACCAGAAATATGTCGCAAAGGTCTACATGCGCAACGACGGGTCATTCGGCAGCGACGGGTGACATGCTGCCACCCTTTTGGACAAGGGACTGTCGTGCGGGCTGCCCGGCCCGGCGTTTCCAATCTGCGAGCCACGCAAGGGCCCACAGCACGACGGTCCCGGCGGGAATGAAAAGCCACGGCACGATGGTCACACCCTCGAAATAGACAAATACCGCTTGCCCTGCGAGCGACAGCAATGCGCCCGCCGAAAACACAAGCAGACCTTGGCGGCCCATGACACGCAGCGGTTCTGCATAGGGGTGTGCGCTTAGCCGGGCGACGCTGGGCAGGCAAGAGATAATATAAGCTACCGCCAGAACGTGCAGTAGCCGAAGCAGGGGCAAAAATGTCTTGTCCTGCGAGGTGATGTGAAACGGCAGGCCAAGTGCCTCAAGCCGCGCCATGATGCCGTCCATCACGGGCCCAAAACCGGGGGCGTATATCCATGCCAGAACGAAAACGATCCATCCGGTAGCAACCGCAAACAGCGTCCGGTTTTTGGGGACGAACCGGTTGCCATGACGCAAGGCGATCCCGGTCAGCAAGCCAATCACAAAGATCAGTTGCCACGCAAACGGATTAAAGAACCAGCCCCCCGGATTGGGATAGGCGGGCAGGTTAAGGCGCAACAGACCTGTTATGAACCAAAGAACGATCGATGCGGCAAGCAGTGCAAGGGGCGCGCGCTGACCCAGAAGCAGTGCAAAAGGTGCAGCAAGAAGCAGCACAGTATAGGCGGGCAGGATGTTCACATAGCCGATCTGGTGCCCCAAAGTCACGATGCCGATCAGGGCGGGGCCGGTATTCTGGAAGACCTGACGCATGTTGATTTTGGTCAAAAGCTCGGTCAGGCCGAATGCCTCAGCGCCTATGGCAAAAATCGCGATCCCCGCCATAGTCAGAAAAATATGTGTCAGGTAAAGCACCCAAGCCCGCTTCCAGATGGGCGCTATTCCAAGCCAAAGTCCGGTTTCGCGCCAGCGCGCCACACCGCCCGTATAGGCCAACCCGGCCGCCATGCCCGACATGATGAAAAAGCTCTCTGCCGCATCCGAGAACCCCCAGTTGCGCAGCGTAAGGTTTTCGTACCAATTGCCCGGCACATGGTCGATAAAGATCATCACCAGCAGCAACCCGCGGAACAGGTCAATGCGGGGGTCGCGCGGACTTGGGGCGCGTGCGGTGGTGTGCGGATCAGATCGTGACATGGGCGGTTCCGGTTGGTCGGTCGGTGTTGGGTTCGGCGGGCGCAAGGCCGATGCGCCACCGTGTGTGGATGTCGCGATAGGCCGCAACGACCGCTGGCACCTCACGTTCGGCGGGGGTGGTGAAATGCTGCGGCCCAAGGGGTTTCGAGGACCAGGAAATCAGCAAAGGTGCGGCGATCATCGGCAGCGTCACGGGCAGCAGCCAGACCAGCAAGGTCGGCGCAAGAAGCCATGTTGATCCAAGGGAAATCGTTCCGATCATCACGATCCAATAAGAGGAACGCGCCGCTTCGGTCTGGGTCAGCGCCCCTTCGCCACGTGCGTTTGCAGGCCAGCCGCCGTCCTGACGGGAAAGCACCTGCAACACTGCGCGGGTCTGATACGCCAGCATGATTGGTGCCAGCGCCGAGGTCAGCAGGATTTCCGACACAACCGATATAAGCGATCGCCAGATCCCACCAAACCCCGCCGTGCGCCCCGAAACAGCAGCATGCAGGAGGATCGCAAATTTAGGCAGGATCAGCAGACCGATAATGCCAAGCGCAAGCGCGAGAATTTCACGGCTGCGGTCGGACGGGAAAACCGGAAACAGCTGATATGCGTTCGGGAAATAATCGGGTTCGGGGGCCAGAATTGCACCGCTGATGGTGCTGATCAGAAAGACCGCCCAGAACACCGACACAAGATAGGCGAAAATACCCTGCACAAAGACAAACCTGCTCCAGGATGCGAGGCCCGGTGCCAAGAGAAGGCGCATGTGCTGGAGGTTTCCCTGACACCAGCGGCGATCCCGTTTGGCATAGGACAAGACATTTTCCGGCCCTTCCTCGTAAGATCCGATGATGCTGCTATCGGCAATCACACGCCAGCCATTGCGCGCAAGAAGGGCGGCTTCGACATAGTCATGCGACAGGATATGCCCCCCGAAAGGCGGTTTGCCGGACAGTTCAGGCAGTTTGCACGATTGGGCAAAGGCATGGATGCGGATGATAGCGTTGTGGCCCCAATAGGGCCCAACGGAGCCTTGCATTCTTTCTAGTCCGCGGGTGAAGACAGGCCCGTGAAAGGACGCGGCAAATTGCATGGCACGGCCAAAGAAGCTTTGTGCGCCAGTGATCTGCGGCAAGGTCTGAAGCAGCCCGAGCTTTGGGTCAGCGTCCATCCGTTGGATCATCTGACCAAGCGCCGCGCCGGACATCAGGCTGTCGGCATCAAGCGTCACGGCATAGTCATAGGCACCGCCGGACTTGCGGATGAAATCCTCGACATTGCCGGCCTTGCGACCGTGGTTTTCCAGACGATTGCGGTAATAGATGTGATCACCGCCGCTGGTTTCGGCGATCAGCATCCGAAATGCGGCCTGTTCGGCGGACTGGTTTTCAGCAGATCGCGTGTCGGACAGGATTACGATATCAAGGTGCAATCCGGCCGCCTGAATGGACCGGTCCATAGCGGCGATGCGTGCGAATGTGGCAACTGGATCTTCGTTACAGATTGGCACAAGCACAACTGTTGACGAGGTCGTGCTTGCCACTTGCAGGGCCGCAGCCGGACGTTTGGGCAAAAGCCCTGTGAGCCCCAGCGCGGCACCCCACGCCAGCCACCCCGTCGTGAGCAGGATCAAGACGGCACGAAAGATATCCCAGACTTGAAAGCCGTCTTGCAGATCGGCATCAGCCACCAGAATGCAGGCCCCGACAGCGCAGGCACCGGCAAAAACAATCGCCACACTCCGTGTCCGGACTGTGGCGGTGTCAGGTAAAAGATCGGATTGCGCCGTCACTTCAGGTCTCGCTTTGCGGTCAGATGCGCTGACCCGTGAACAGAAGTCGAAGCTGCATCAGGGTGTCGAAAAGGCCAGAACGGCGTTCCAGTTGCTGGTACGGCATATCAAGCGGGGATTCCGGTGGGCCCCATGTTGCGGGGTCATCGCAAAACATATGGTTTCCAGTTTCGTTCCGGTTTTCCATTTCGATCTTTAGACTTCCCATTGGTATAGCCATATCTCGCTCAAATCTTGTCCATAGCCGTTCAGTACGGCTTGCAGCTCCATCGACGCTTCCGGCTTTTCGGGCACGGCCTCGATCACAAGACGCCACATATGTGTTCCCTCGATCGGTGACAACGTCGTCTGCGAAAGTTCGCCACGTGTAACGGTTACACGGGCGGAAATGTCCGTATCAGCCGAAAGGCCGGAAAGCAGCCCGCCTTCGAAGTCGACGACGAATTTGATCCGGTCGGTCTTTTTGTCGACCCCTGCAAAGCCGCCCTTGCCAATACGTGTCCGCACGATCCGTGCACGGTCGACTGATCTGTCACCAGCTGGCGACAGGCCCCAGTGCAGACGGTAGGACACCTCAAGGCTTTCACCCTTTGCGGGGGCCGCGTCTGGGACCCAATAGGCGACGATATTGTCGTTGCTTTCCAGATCGGATGGAATCTCCATCAAGCGAACGGTGCCTTGGCCCCAATCGCCGATCGGTTCAACCATCAACGACGGGCGCAGTTCGTAATGTGCCTGCGCATCCAGATAGTCGTCAAAGTCGCGGGCGCGCTGAATTAGGCCGAAAGACGCGGGGTTTTGCGCCGCCAGATATGAATTTCCAAGACGTTTGTGGTTGGTAAGGGGGCGCACAAAAGTATCGCCGTTTTGCGCGTTCAGAACAAGGTGGTCGCTGTCGTGCACGGCGGGACGGAAATCATCATATGTGCCCGGATCCGCGCCGCCGAACAGGTACATCGATGTCAGCGGTGCGATGCCGAACTGTTGCACGTCTTTGCGCATAAACAGCCTTGCGGTGACCTCCATCACGGTCGTTTCACCGGGGGTGATGTCAAAGCGATAGGCCCCTGTCACGGAAGGCGATTTAAGGGCCGCATAAAGGGTTACTTTCTTGGAATTCGCCGTCGGGGGTTCGATCCAATAGTCGGTAAATCTGGGGAATTCCTCGCCGTCTGAGGTGCCCGTGTTGATCGCAAGGCCGCGCGCGGACAACCCATAGCGGTTGCCACGCCCAAGGGCGCGGAAATAGCTGGCCCCAAGAAAGGCCGCCAGTTCATCTTGGTGATCGGCCCGGTTGAGCGGTGTCATAAGCCGGAAACCCGCAACGCCCGGCATCTCGAAATTGGCGGGGATTGTGTTTTGCACATCGGAATAGTCGAAATCCGCTGTCGAAAAAGGCATTGGCGTCGCGATGCCGTCGACTAACGAACTTAGGTGAACCGGCTCATTGAACAGCCATCCAAGGTGAAAGGCATTCAACTGGAAACGGGCATTTTCGATATCAGCCCATCGGTTACGGTCACGGTTGAAACGTACGCGCTGATAGTCGTCATAGTCAAACTCGGCCAGAAATCCGTCAATCTCTTCGGCGGGTGTTGGCGGCAAAAGCGAGGCTGCGCGCATCTGCTCGGTCAGAATATCGAAGCTGAAGGGCATCTGGACTGGAGCCGGCGCAGCGGGCGTCTCTGTCGTTTGCTGGGCAAACGCAGTCTTCGGAGCGGTCAGCGTGGTGACCGCGACCGATGATAAAAGGTACATGAGTGCGTGGCGGCGGGTGATCGGCATTTTGATTTTACAATCTCGATTGGGCAACGGAAATATTCCGAACTTACTGACAGTGTACTGTAGTATCTTCTTTGCGCTGCGTTGCAGAAAGTTCAATAGAAAGGTCGCAAAACCTGACACATTTTTCTGCCGGTAAGCAGGGAAATCGGCGGTGTATTGCTTAAAGTTGATTGGATTTGGCTGCCAGACTGATTTACCGGGCGATTTCTACCTGCGCATGGCGGTTGTCGCATGGATGTGGGGCGCATCGGGCCCCTTTGATTCTACAAGATGTTCCGACCCATTCACCAGCACGCGCCGGATTGGACAGGCAAGCAAAGTAGCGGTGGAAACCTGCGCTGCTAGGCGTCGGGATCGGTTGGGTTGCAGATGAAAAGCGGTGAAACTTTCCATTTTCCGAAGTTTCGCAAGAAGGCCAAATCCGTATTTAATACTCGCTTTACCAAGCCAGTCTATCTTTCGGTAATTGCCAATTGACATTCTTGGGTGGGGTAAGAGTTCGATGCTGGATTATATTCTTGAATTGTTCGGATCCGCACAATTTGTGCCACATGCGGTGTGTCTGTTATGGCGTCCTGATCTTTTACTGATGCACGGTGTTTCGGATTTCCTCATTTCCGTTTCTTATTTTACCATCCCGATCATCATCATCAAGGCGGTCAAAATCCGGCCCGACTTGATGGACCCAAGTGTTGCGCGCCTTTTTGCGGCATTCATAACCGCCTGCGCCCTAAGCCATTTAAGCGGATTGATTACGCTTTGGGTGCCTGCCTATGGGATACAGGGGGTGATCAAGATGGCGACGGCCGCTGTGTCGATTTACACGGCGATCCAGCTTGCGCGCTTGCTTCCGATGTTCCTTACCATGCCCAGCCGCACTGATCTGGCAAGCAAAGTCGCCGAGGTCGCGATCGAGCAACAAAAAGCGATTGAGGCCAAAGAGGCGCGGGATAAGCTAAGTGAATTTGCCTTTATTGCGTCGCATGATCTTAAGGCACCTTTGCGGGGTATCGCCAATCAGGCCAGATTCTTGATCGAAGACCATGGGGATGCAATTGACCCTGATGCGCGCCGCCGTCTGAACCGGATGCAGGATCTATGTGGTCATTTAGAAATGCTAATCTCTACGCTGCTGAAATACTCGCGTATCGGCAGATCGGATGCGCAACAAGACGTAGATCCCGGTGAGATGGTGACAGGGATCGTATCGTCGTTGAGTGAGTTCATTTCCGACCAAAATGGAGAGGTTGTTATTGAAACAGATCTACCACTGATCTCAGCTGATCCTTCAGATTTAAACACTGTATTCCAGAACCTGATCGTTAACGGACTTACATATAACGAGTCCGAAGAAAAGCGGATCTGGATCGGGTATCTGGACGAAAAAACCGTGGATTCTGTCGGCATGCAAGATGTGTTCTATGTCCGCGATAACGGGATCGGTATCGCTGCCGATTTTCATGACGATGTATTCAGGATGTTCAAGCGCCTCAATCAACCTGATGCCTACCAAGGGGGCTCGGGTGCGGGGCTTGCTTTTGTAAAAAAGGTGATCGAAAGCAATGGTGGTACAATTAAACTGTCCTCTGTGCCCGGCCATGGAACGACCTTTTATTTCTCTTTTTCGAAACGACCGGCAGCGCAAAAAACGTCTGCAAGCGTGAAATTAGGGAGGGCAGAGCATGCATGATCCAAACGGGGTCCAAACCATTTTGATCATCGAGGATAATGATGATGATTTTGAGGCGACCGAACGCGCGCTTTGTAGAAAAAAGAGCCTGTCTAACCCGATCTTTCGCTGTCGTGACGGGCAGGAAGCGTTGGATTATTTAAAAGGAAACGGTCAGTACGCATCGCGAGATGTTACAGGCACGCCTGCGTTGATCCTGCTTGATCTTAATATGCCAGGACTTGACGGGAGAAAAGTACTTGAGCGGATCAAGAAAGACGACGCGCTTTGTGACATCCCTGTCGTCGTTATGACCACATCAACAGCGCAAGAAGACATCAGTGCGAGTTACCGCGCAGGTGCAAATACCTATGTTCAAAAACCAATTTATTGGAACGAATTTGTCGAAGCAATTTCAGGCCTTCATGATTACTGGTTCCAAATCGCAATTTTGCCAAAGTGATTTTATAATGAAAAAACATATCCTCGTCGTAGATGATAGTCCGGATGATCGGGAAGTGATTGAAAGAAAACTACAAAACATGAATGGGTTTGTTTTTCCGATACTGGTTGCAGCAGACGAAAAATCTTGCCTTGATCACATTTCGAGCGATAAGCACATTGATTGCGTTACCCTTGATTATTCGTTGCCCGGAGTTGACGGGCTGGCTGTACTAAAAAAAATACTTGAAATTGACCCAATGATTGCGGTTGTGATGGTGACCGGAAATGGCGACGAACATATCGCCGTTGAGGCGATGAAAATAGGCGCGCAGGATTACCTACCTAAAGACAGAATAAACTCGGATAGCTTGCAGCGCGCCATAACGAACGCGACCGAACGTGCATCGATGCAAAAAAAGATCCAAGACCAGCAAGAAGAACTGACGATATTTGCCAATGTGCTTGTCCATGATCTGCGGGCACCGCTGCAAACGTTGACCAGTGCGATAGGGATGCTGACCGAAGATTTGGCACCAGAGGTGGCCTGGGAACACAAAAAAATGCTTGATTGCATCGTGCAAGGTGCCGAGCGTATGGACCGGCTTATTCTGGCGCTCAAGTCATACACTGAACAAAATTCTGTCCACCCGGTCTTTGAGACTGTAGACTTGAACGAACAAGTTGAGGCGGCCCGGCTGAATCTGTCGAGCGATCTCAAAGCGGCGGGTGCGAGCCTATATTGCGATGGATCATTGCCTGCAATCATGGGTAGTCCACCGCAGGTGATGCAAGTCATTCAAAATATTTTAGGAAATAGTATTAAGTACAATAGATCCGGTGCGCCCGTGGTCAATATTACCTCTCTGGTTAAGGGAGATATTCGCCAGATCCGGATCACGGATAACGGGATTGGAATTTCAGGAAAATACATGAAGCGAATTTTCGAGCCGTTTAAACGATTGCACCGTGATGACGAATTTACGGGAACTGGATTGG
Source organism: Sulfitobacter sp. (assembly GCF_041552635.1). GTDB lineage: Bacteria > Pseudomonadota > Alphaproteobacteria > Rhodobacterales > Rhodobacteraceae > Sulfitobacter. Next base: position 6,120 of record NZ_JBFEKM010000089.1, on the reverse strand, counting down.
GGTTGGCGACATGTAAGAAGATCATGGATCGCCATGGTGGAAAAATTTGGTGTCAATCCAAGCCTGAAAAAGGCACGACATTTATTTTGGAGTTTCCGAGCCTATAAAGCGTCACCTGTCGCAAAAGCGGAGGTACAATCGCGCGATTTATAGCTTTCTTTTAAGCCAAGAGTCTTCAGAAATAGAAATTTCAGGTTAGCAAAGTCGTAGGTTTTAACGCTGCAAACCCGTTGACCCCATGGCATCTAGAACGTGTATTGAAACGAAAAAAGGGGTGTCGCAGGCGGTCGCTGGAGATCAGTGCGTAGTCCTTTGCACATTGCCGCGCATATAACCGTCGTTGATCGGCAGTGCGCTGAATTTGCCTAACGCCTGGCCCCGACGGATAGAACGGACCTTTGGTTCGTAGCCTCAAGATGGCCTCAGGAGGATCGGGACTGCAGGACACGCTATCGTTTGGCGTATGTTTCGCGATGCCAGACATAAAGGCCCGCGCCTGCGATTACGAGGCTGCCGAAAATAGTCCAGAAATCCGGTTTTTCTGCAAAAAACAGAAACCCCCAAAACGCAGCAAAGGCCAGCCCAACATAGGAATAAGGGGCCAATATGGCTGCTTCGCCTTGCGAAAACGCCCGGATCAAGGCCAGTTGCCCAAGGGTCCCGGCCAATGCGATGGCGATCATCAAGCCAAATCCGGCCAAGTCGGGGGTTTTCCACAAGAAAGGAACAGCAATGCTAAGCAATACGGTTCCGACCAACCCAGTATAAAAAAGAGACGTCCAGATATCTTCGTCGCTGCCGACATGTCGGGTCAACAATGCGTAGCCGGAATAACAGGCGGCTGCGGCCAGTGGTAGCAATGCGGACAGGCTGAACACGTCACTGCCAGGGCGAATAACAATCATCGCTCCGACCAGCGCGACCACGATCCCGGCAACGCGTCGCACGCCAAGGGCTTCGCCAAGAAAAAGCGCGGCCCCTAGGGTAATCAGTACAGGGTTGGTGGACATCAGCGCGGCAGCATCGGTCAGGGGTATCAGGCTTAAACCGGTGAAAAAGAAGGCTGTTGCGCTCATCAGTAGGATGGAGCGCAGGAATTGCAGTGCCGGATACCGAGTGCGGACCACGTATTTCAGGCGCGGCAGGACCAATACAAAGACCAACAGCATTTGCCCCGCGTACCGTGCCCAAAGCGCTGGAAGTACGCCGATGTCGGGTGCCACCGCCTTGACTGAAACGTCCATGATCGAAAAACAGAAAATCGCGCCGATCATCAGCAAAATTGCACGGTTTTGCTGGGTCATACGGCAATCCTCGCCCGCGCGGTTACGCGATCTCGGTCTTGATATGTAGGCAAAGTCATAGGCAGTCTTTGAACGGCATTTCAGCACCTTCTCTCCGAGGGCGAGGTTGAAATCTATTTCGGAGGGTAGGGCGAAAAAGACAAAGGCAGGCCGCGGCAGCGAACTGTATTCAATGCAGTTTTGCCGATCGTCGCAGGCAATGCAAAGCCAATCTACAGGCAAAGACCAATGGAAAGGGGGCGCTCCGTCTCTTGCCCATGATCGACCCTCATGTGGCCGCCGCCTACAGAGGTGACACCGAAGGTCGGACAAGCTGCATCTTTAATTTGACACATTTCCGCCAAGCTAATTCCTTGATGATCGGTGACGGTCTAAGCGTTGCGTCAGAATGGCCAAGATATTGAACCGGAAAATCCGGAAACTCGATTGTTGGTGTCCTGATGGTTTTCAAATCCCCTTGGTTGATCTGTTTTCGTTTGTCATTGCCGTCAGTCGAAAGGCGTCGCGATTTGCCTTTTGCGGCGCGGCACGTACCCATTTTTGCCAAGCAGTCGCACAGCAGCGTCGTCGACCCGCGTTAATTATCGGGGTCGATGTGACCCGCCTTTTGTAAGAGTGATTTTATTATGTGCATGATGTGCCAAACCCTGAACCCCGATTTGACGACATACGATACCCACGGGATCGGCAGCATGGATACGATGGCCAGTGTTGCCTCTGGCACCACGACACAAATCAGCGCCACGTTGCCGGTTTATTCTATTGACCAGATCGCCGATTATCTGGCGGTCGGTTTCTGGCAGGATAATAACATGGCGCAGCGGTCTTTCGATGTGCAGACCGGTGATACCCTTACCGTCGATCTGCGCGCGCTGGGCAATGTGGCCGAGGCGACTGCGCTGAGGGCGCTGGATGCTTGGACCGCCGTTAGCGGGCTGAAATTCGTTCAAGGCACCAATGCCGACATCGTTTTCAGTTCTGCCAATTCAGGGGCCTATAACAGCTCAAGCACAATTGGGACCACAATCGTTGAATCGCGGATCAATATTTCCGATAGCTGGCAGGGCTATGGTGATTATTATCTGCAGACCTTTATTCACGAGATAGGCCATGCGCTGGGTCTGGGCCATTCTGGGATGTATAATGGTAGCGCCAGTTTCGCGAGCGACGCCCATTTCGCCAATGACAGCTGGCAGACCACTGTCATGTCCTATTTTGATCAGAACGAAAATCCGAATACGAATGCCTCAAGGTTGTTTCTGGCCTCGGCGCAATTGGGCGATATTGCCGCGATTCAAAAGCTGTATGGCGCGCCGACCTCGGTCGCGACCGGCGACAGTATCTATGGTGACAGCTCAAACACCGGCCAGTGGGGCATGGAGTTGGGGACAAGCTGGTCCGTGGCGATTGTCGATAACGGTGGCACCGATCTGATCAATCTAACCTCGCGCAACCAGAACCAGATGCTGGACCTGCATGCCGAAAGCTATTCAAACATCAACGGGCGCACCGGCAACCTGTCTATTGGACGCGATACCATTATCGAAAACGCGACGACGGGGGGCGGCAACGACTATGTCATCGGCAATGACGCCAGCAACCGGATTTTCAGCGGCGCGGGCAATGATACCATTCTGGGCAATGGCGGGGATGATGTCCTGATTGGCGGTCAGGGCAGTGATGTGCTGACGGGCGGTGCGGGTGCCGACAGGTTCGTGTACGCAGCGCTGAACGAGGCTGGCGATACGGTCACTGATTTCGCGCTGGCGCAAAGTGATCGGATGGACCTGCGCGATCTGCTGACCTCTATCGGGTATGTGGGCACGGATGCCGTGGCTGACGGCATTGTGGCGCTTGTTGCGGCCACTGGCGGATCCTACCTTTCGGTAGATAGCGACGGTGCAGGCGGCGCTGCGGCGGTACAAATTGCGTTTCTTTCCGGCGTTGCTGCGTCCAACTCTGTTTACGAGATCATTGACGCCAGCGGTGCCCCAACCGATCCCGGACCCGCACCTGGCCCAGGGCCAAGCGGATCAGTTGACACGATCTATACGATTTCAAACACCACTATGACCACTTGGAACAGGGACGGCGGCTTTATCATCGACACAGATGGGGGGACGGATGTGCTGGATCTTAGCTTGGTCACCTATGCATCGACCATCGACCTTAACAGCGGTGTGACAGGGCGGATTGGCAGCAAAAAGCTGGTGATCGATGCTGGCACGACCATCGAAAACCTGATCCTTGGCGGCAAGAACGATCGCGGCACCGGAAATGACTCGGATAATCTGATCGACGGCATGGCCGGCAATGACCGCCTGTACGGCCGGGCGGGCAATGACGCGCTGATCGGGGGGCTGGGCACCGACATGCTTTATGGCGACGATGGTGACGATCTTCTGCAAGGCGATGATGGCAATGACCGTCTGTACGGTGGCACTGGCAATGACACGCTGCTTGGGGGGGATGGCAACGACCAGATGCGCGGCGAAGACGGCAACGATCAGATGGACGGGGGTGCGCGCAACGATACGCTATATGGTCAGGACGGTGATGACACGATCGACGGTGGCGACGGCAATGACATCGTTTATGGCGATCTTGGCGACGATGACCTGCGCGGAAACGATGGCCGCGACCGGCTGTTTGGTCGTGATGGTAATGACATTCTTGATGGCGGTGCCGACAATGACATCCTTGATGGTGGTGACGGTGACAACACGGTCGAGGGGGGCAGTGGCAACGACAAGATCACAACCCGCAGCGGCAGCGACATCATTTCCGGCGGTGACGGAAATGACCGCGTTGGCTCAGGTGATGGCAATGACATAATCGATGGCGGTGCGGGCAATGATTATCTGGACGGCGATGGCGGCGATGACGTGATCTCGGGGGGTGACGGGAACGACAAGATTTACGCCGACAGCGGCACTGACGTGATTTCAGGCGGTGATGGAAATGATTACATCAACGCAGGCAGGGATAACGATTTGATCAATGGCGACGCGGGCGACGATAAAATCTATGGCGACAGCGGCGACGACACCATCTTGGGCGGCAGCGGCAATGATTACCTAAAGGGGAATGCTGGCAACGATCTGATCGATGGCGGGGCTGACAACGACAAGATTTATGCTGAAACCGGGGACGATACGGTCACAGGCGGCGATGGCGATGATTATATTACAGGGGGCTCCGGTGATGATCAGGTCGATGGCGGGGCCGGTTCCGACAGGATTTATGCCGATACCGGAGACGATACCGTCTTGGGCGGCGATGGCGATGATTATATCAAAGGCGGGGCCGGTGATGATCAGGTCGATGGCGGGGCCGGTAATGACAGAATTTATGCCGATACCGGAAACGACGTGGCCACAGGCGGCGACGGCGACGATTACATCACCGGTGCCACGGGTGATGACACGGTTTCCGGCGATGCAGGCAATGACCGGGTTTACGGCGACAGCGGCAATGACCTGCTAGATGGTGGCACCGGTGATGACATTCTTAACGGTGGGTCGGGCAACGACTGGCTGACTGGCGGGCTGGGGTTGGACCTGTTGATAGGCGGGTCCGGCGCGGATGTGTTCGTGTTTAATTCGCTGGATGATGCGGGCGACACGATCGGAGACATGAAGCTGCGTCAGGGCGACCAGATCTACGTGTCCAATCTGTTGGATGATTTCGGGTTCACCGTGGCAACAGCGATTTCGCAAGGCATTCTGGGCTTGGAGGCGATCACGAGCCGGGATTCCTGGCTGATGTTCGATACTGACGGTGTGGGGGCTGATGATCCTGTCGAACTTGCCTATCTTAAAGGCATCACCGCCACGACAGAGCTAACGGACGCGTGGTTGATTTAAGAGGATAAGAGGCGCGAATTCTTGAGTTTTCAAGGCGTCGTTGGACCATTGAACACAATTCGAATGCCAGACGATGAGCCCTCGCTGGAGTTGGCCGCGCCATGCTGCATATTCTGAAGTTTCAGACGCAACACGGCGCGGCATATTGTTTTGCCAAATGATCAGCCCAGAACTGATGTCACGGCCTGATGGGTCGCGGCAACAACTTGATCTGCTTCTTCGGTCGTCAGACAGAACGGCGGTGCAAAGCCTAAGATGTCGCCTTGCGGCATCGCGCGCGCGATGACGTTGCTTTGCTCAAGCAGTTTGGCGGCGATCTGCGGCCCGATTTTGTCAGCGGCGTCATAGAACGTACGGCTGTCTTTGTCGGCCACAAATTCGACCGCGCATAACATGCCTTCGCCGCGGACGTCGCCCACATGCGGGTGGTCGGCAAGGGCAGCGCGCATTTGAGAGTTCAGATACCCCCCAACCGTGCCTGCGTTTTCCATCAGCCCCAGCTTGTCGATCAATTCAAGGTTGGCGACCCCCGCAGCGGCCCCGATGGGGTGCGCCGAATAGGTCCAACCGTGGCCGATAGGGCCGTTTTCGTCAGTACCTTTTTCAAGCACAGCCCACATTTTGTCAGACACAATCGACCCGGACAGCGGTGCGTAGGCGGATGTCAAACCCTTGGCGATCGTGATCAGATCGGGGCGCATGCCGTAGTGTTCGGACCCGAACATGGTGCCCAGGCGGCCAAAGCCTGTGACGACTTCATCTGCGACCAGCAGAATATCGTGGCGGTCCAGAACCTCTTGGATGGCGGGCCAGTAACCTGCGGGTGGCGGCACGATGCCACCGGTGCCCAGCACGGGTTCACCGATAAAGGCGGCGATGGTGTCAGCGCCTTCGGCATGGATCATCGCCTCAAGTTCGGCCACGCAATGGGCGACGAATTCGCTTTCGCT
>NZ_JBFEKM010000088.1:0-17032 GCF_041552635.1 Sulfitobacter sp. | reverse complement strand
TCCTATGTTCAACTGACCAAATGCGGATACTGCGGGTACGTCCAAACCGCTGCGATTTGCGATCTGACCCAGGCAACCCACAAGGTCACGGCCCCTGCCACCCATGCCTATCTTGCCGCCGACCTCAAATCCCGTGATCAGCTCTCCCTCAGCCACGGCAGCTTGGTAACCGTATCCGAAACCGAAAACGGATTTGCGCGCACTGCTGCCGGATATATCCCATTGCAACACATCGCACCGGTAGGCGAACTGGCGACAGACCCCGGCGAAATTGCGCGCCTTTTTCTGGGTACGCCTTATCTTTGGGGTGGAAACAGTCGTGCGGGCATCGACTGTTCCGGCCTGATCCAAGCGGCATTCCTTGCCTGCGGCATATCCTGTCCCGGCGATAGCGATCAGCAGCAAACACTTGTCGGCCAAGTTCTTCCCGACGGGACTGATCACAAGCGCAACGACCTTCTATTCTGGAAAGGTCACGTCGCGCTCGTACTTGAACCGGATCTGATTATTCATGCCAACGCGCATAAAATGGCCGTGACGCTAGAGCCAATCCGCGCCGCGATCCAACGCATCGCCCAAACCGATGGTCAAGTTACAGCGCATAAACGCTTGTCATCTTCCAAATGGCCTTAAAGCCATCCGCGCCATCGACTTGACGCCCAAGCTTAATCTTCAACCGCGCGGATCAGCTTTCGCTCCAACACCCTTAGCACCGCACGCAGGTCTTGGCCCCGCCGCAGCACCTGGCCATTTGGGCCTACGACCGAATACATCCCCTGCTTCAAACGCATCTTCGGTCGTTTCTCAATCCGGTAGAGCGGGTTTTCAGCGGTTCGTCTAAACACAGAAAACACGGCGACTTCACGCAGACATGAAATGCCGTAGTCCCGCCATTCGCCCGCTGCAACCATGCGGCCATATAGTGACAGGATCACCGAAAGCTCTGTCCGGTGGAACGCAACCTGTTCGGGGGCGCGATCGTTTTGCGTGTTAGAATTTTGCGGGCCTGAAGGATGAATATGCAAAGTCATACTTTGACAGTTGCGCTGTTCGCGGATCAAATCAAGCCCAATGCCTCATGAAATATCTTGAAAGCGTTACAGATTTCATGCAATTGATTAATTTATGAAACGTGAAAGCCCCTGATATGACACCTCAAACCCGTGCCGAACAATCTGCCGCCGCGATGTGGAAAACGGATACGGCCAGTCAAAACCTTGGCATGGTGATCCAAAGCATCGCGCCGGGCAAAGCGACGCTTTCGATGCCGGTGACCGGTAACATGCTGAACGGTCACGGCATTTGTCATGGCGGGTATATCTTTACCCTCGCGGACAGCGCCTTTGCTTTTGCGTGCAACACCTACAACCAGCTTGTCGTCGCCCAGCAAAACCAGATCACATATCTTGCCCCCGGCAAATCTGATGAAACATTAACCGCAACAGCCGTCGAGCAATCAAAAACGGGGCGTTCCGGCATCTATGACGTGACAGTCACGGGGGAGGACGGCCGCATCATCGCGCTGTTCCGTGGCCTGTCACGCACCATCAAAGGCCAGCATTTCGAGGAGGAAATGACACCATGAAAGACCTCACCCCCGCCCGCGACAGCCTTGACCCGATTGAGATCGCCAGCCGGGACGAGATCAGCGCGCTGCAACTTAACCGTCTGAAATGGTCCTTGCGTCACGCCTATGACAACGTGCCCTTTTATCGCAAAAGCTTTGATGAAGCAGGCGTGCATCCCGATGATCTGCAAAGCCTGAGCGATCTGGCCAAATTCCCGTTCACCGTCAAAACCGACCTGCGGGATAACTATCCCTTCGGGATGTTTGCCGTCCCCCGCGACCAGGTCGCGCGGATTCATGCGTCTTCGGGCACCACGGGCCAGCCAACGGTAGTCGGTTACACCAAAACAGACCTTCAGAACTGGGGCAGCGTCGTTGCGCGATCCCTGCGCGCAGCGGGTCTGAAGCCCGGTGATATGTTGCACAATGCCTATGGCTACGGGCTGTTCACCGGCGGGCTTGGTATCCATCTTGGCGCCGATGCGCTTGGGCTTAGCACAGTGCCAATCTCGGGCGGGATGACCCCGCGACAGGTCCGCCTGATCGAGGATTTCAAACCAAACGGCATCACAGTCACGCCGTCCTATGCTTTGTCGATTTTGGACGAATACGCGCGCCAAGGCATCGACCCGCGCCAATCCTCGCTTGAGGTGGGCATATTCGGTGCCGAACCTTGGACAAACGCTATGCGCCTCGAGATTGAGCAGGCTTTTGACATGCATGCTGTCGATATTTATGGCCTGTCCGAAATTATGGGCCCCGGCGTGTCGTGCGAATGTGTCGAAACCAAAGACGGGCTGCACATCTGGGAAGACCATTTCTATCCCGAGATCATCAACCCCGAGACCGGCCAGCCCGTCGCGGATGGCGAAAAAGGTGAACTCGTCTTTACCTCGCTCACCAAGGAAGCCTTTCCGATTATCCGTTACCGGACCCGCGACTTGACCCGCCTGTTGGCTGGTACCGCCCGCACCATGCGCCGAATGGAGAAAGTCACCGGTCGCAGCGACGACATGATCATTCTGCGCGGCGTCAATGTGTTTCCAACCCAAATCGAAGAAGCCCTGATGTCCATCCCCGGTCTTGCACCGCATTTTCAGATTGAGCTGACCAAGCCCGACCGCATGGATCAAATGCGCATACTGTGCGAATGTGCCGATGCCTCCATCAGCGTGGAGTTGCGCGCCACCTCGGCCGCTGCATTGTCTGCCCAGATCAAGCAAACCGTTGGGATCAGTGTGAAAATTGACGTCGCTGACGTGGGCACGCTGCCGCGCTCCGAAGGCAAAGCCGTGCGGATTATTGACAAGCGCCCCAAGACCTAAATCGGGGGGCACCGTTTGTGCCCCCTTGTCTGCCTCAAACCCTTAGTTTAGAACTATTCTAAACAGTCAGATCTGGTGCCACATGCTTTTCACGACCAACCGCAAACGGTTCAAAGACCTCTCGGAACAAGAAATCCTCGCGCTGGCGATTTCATCAGAAGAGGACGACGCCCGCATCTACCGCGGGTACGCCGAAAACCTGCGGGCCGAATACCCCGACAGCGCCGCAGTTTTTGACGGCATGGCATCCGAGGAAGACGAACACCGCAAGCGTTTGATCGACCTGCACACCGACCGTTTTGGACCGACAATCCCGCTTATTCGCCGCGAACATGTCTCGGGCTATTATGCCCGTACGCCGGTTTGGCTGATCCAGAATCTGGGCCTTGAACGCATCCGCGCCGAAGCCGCCGCCATGGAACACGCCGCCGAGGCCTTTTACCTTCAGGCTGCGACCCGCACCAAAGATGCGGCAACGCGCAAGCTGTTGGGCGACCTTGCTGCCGCCGAAGCAGGCCACCAGCGCAAAGCCGATGACCTGGCCGCAGAGCATCTGGATGACGCGACCATCAACGAAGAAGACCTTCAGGCCCATCGCCAGTTCGTGCTGACATGGGTCCAGCCGGGCCTTGCGGGGCTGATGGATGGCTCTGTCTCGACCCTTGCGCCAATCTTTGCCACAGCGTTTGCCACGCAAGACACGTGGACGACGTTCCTTGTTGGCTTGGCCGCTTCTGTCGGTGCGGGCATTTCAATGGGCTTTACCGAAGCAGCGTCAGACGACGGGCAACTGTCCGGCCGTGGATCACCCGTCAAGCGGGGGCTATCTGCTGGCGTAATGACAACGCTTGGCGGTTTGGGCCACGCGCTGCCCTATCTAATCACAGATTTCTGGACTGCGACAATCATTGCCTTTGCCGTTGTGTTCATCGAACTCTGGGCCATCGCCTGGATTCAAAACCGCTATATGAACACGCCCTTCTTCCGCGCGGCGTTCCAAGTGGTCTTGGGCGGTGCGCTGGTCTTTGCAGTGGGCGTGCTGATCGGCTCAGGATAAACGCGCAGCACTGTTGCGCCCCCGCCAGTTGGCCGCTAGGAATTTCCCATGTTGGCGATCTTCCTCAAAACTCTGCCGTTTTTCGCGCTGATCGGTCTGGGCTACTGGGCCGGCCGCACCCGTTTCTTCACCGCAGAAGCAACGGCATATCTCACCAAATTCGTTTTCTATTTCGCCCTCTCGGCGATGCTGTTCAACTTTTCCGCCAATCTGTCGCTGGCGGATGTTTGGGATGGCCGCCTTGTTGCCGCCTATCTGTGGGGCACCGCCTTTGTCTACGGACTCGTCAGCCTCATCGGATTTCTGCGCAATCTTGACGTCGCGAATAATGCGATGGAGGCACAATGCGCCGTGATCGGTAACACTGGCTTTCTAGGCGTGCCCATGCTGACCCTGCTGCTGGGACCAGAGGCAATCGGCCCGGTTGTCCTCGCTCTCGCGGTAGATCTGATTATATTCTCCAGCCTGATCGTGATCCTGATCACCGCCAGCCGCGATGGTCAAATGAGCCTGCGTGTCATCCGCACCATTGGCCTCGGGTTGCTCAAGAATCCGATGATCGTGGCCATGACCTTGGGCTTTGTGTGGTCAGGCCTGCGCCTCCCCATCCCTTCGCCGATGAACGACTTTCTGGTGATGCTAGGTGCCGCCGCCACGCCCGGTGCTCTCTTCGCCATCGGGGCATCCCTCGCCTCGAAATCCGCTGAAAAACTCTATGTTGCCGGCTGGCTTAGCTTTTGCAAACTGGTGCTGCATCCAGCCTTTGTCGCCATCGCCGCCCTTTGGATCTTCAAAGTCGATCCCTACAAGGCTGGCGTCATCATCTCAGCCGCAGCGCTACCTGTCGCGGGCAATGTCTATATGCTGGCCCAACACTACAACGTCGGCCCGCAACGTGTCTCTGCCGCCATACTCGTCTCAACCGCAATCAGCATCCTGAGCGTCAGCATCGTCATCGCGTGGGTCACAACATTCTAAGCTTCACCCTTTCCTAAATACTCCCCGCGTAGCGTCGCACCCTTGCCGCACGCGCCAAGGACAGGTAGCCATACAACAACACCCCATCAAAGGAGCCACCCTATGAAAACCGTCTCGGAAAACGCCTGTTTCGGTGGCACGCAAGGCGTGTATTCGCACGCCTCAACCTCTTGCAACTGCGACATGACCTTCGCCGTCTTCCTGCCCGAAGAAGCAAAGCAAGGCCCCGTACCCCTGCTGTGGTTCCTCTCCGGCCTCACCTGCACCCATGAGAACGCAATGACCAAAGCGGGCGCACAAGCTTGGGCAGCTGAACATGGCATTGCTGTTGTCTTTCCCGACACGTCCCCACGCGGCGATGACGTTGCTGATGACGACGCGTATGATCTGGGCAAAGGCGCTGGCTTTTACGTCAACGCCACACAAGACCCGTGGAAACCGCATTTCCAAATGTGGAGCTATATCGCCGAGGAACTTCCCGCCTTGCTGGGTGAAAACTTCTCTCTCGATATGGACCGCCAAGCAATCTGCGGACACTCGATGGGCGGGCACGGTGCGCTGACGCTTGCGATGAATATTGAAGGTAGGTTCAAATCCGTATCGGCCTTTGCGCCCATCGCAAATCCCACCGACAGCGATTGGGGCCGCAAACAGCTGACTGCATATCTGGGCGACGATGCGCAGACCTGGCAAAAACATGACGCCACGTTGCTTATGGCCGAAAAAGGCTTTGACGGACCTGTTTTGATCGACCAAGGCACGGCTGATCAATTCCTAGACCTGCTCAAACCCGAGGCCCTCGCCGCCGCGATTGCAAAACGCCGGCAGAATGCGACCTTCCGGATGCAGCCCGGCTATGACCACAGCTATTTTTTCATCTCGACCTTCATGGAAGACCACATCGCCTTCCATGCTGACGCCCTCTACGCAGATTGACCCCAGGTATATGACAGACCTCTACATCGACGCAGATGCCTGCCCCGTAAAGGCCGAAGCAGAACGTGTGGCAACACGCCATAAAATCCGCATGTATGTGGTCTCTAACGGGGGGCTTCGTCCCTCGCAGAACCCGCTGGTCGAAACGGTGATCGTTGCGGATGGACCGGACGTTGCAGATATGTGGATCGCCGACCGCTGCGGCCCGACCGATGTTGTGGTAACGGGCGATATCCCCCTTGCCGCGCGCTGCGTCGAAGCCGGGGCGCGGGTGTTGAAGCACAATGGAGAGGCGCTGACCCCTGCCAATATCGGCAACGTCCTTGCCACACGCGATCTGATGACAGACCTACGTGCAGCGGACCCTTTCAGACAAGGCGGCGGTAAGTCATTTACAAAAGCGGACCGCTCGCGTTTTCTAGAAGCACTTGAGCGTGAACTGAGAGCGGCACAGCGATAGGGCTGGCCGTTGTTTTCAAAAAACGGTCCGGAATTTTGAAAAATTCCGGCACCAACACAAAGGGCAGCCCCATGAAACCCAAGGCCGTGGTTTTTGACATCGGAAACGTATTGATCGAATGGCAGCCCGAGCGTTTCTTTGATTCTGTAGTCGGAGAAACCCGCCGCCGCGAAATGTTTGCACAAGTCGATCTGCACGGCATGAACGACCGCGTCGACAGTGGCGAAAACTTTACCGACACGGTCTATGCCACCGCTGATGCCTATCCTGCTTGGCGCGACGAAATTCGCATGTGGCATGACCGTTGGATCGAAATGGCCGCCCCGGTCATCCCGCATTCCCTGCGCCTGATGAAAGCCCTTCAATCCAAAGGCATTCCCGTCTTCTCTCTGACGAATTTCGGAATCCAGTCCTACGTGCTGGCCGCGCGGCATTATCCGTTCTTGCATGAGTTTGACCGTGACTTCATCTCGGGTCATCTGGCGATGATCAAACCGGTCCCGGAAATCTATGCCGCCCTCGAAAATCAAAGTGGCGTATCGCCCGCTGACCTTATTTTCACGGATGATCGGGCCGATAATATTGCGGCGGCGCAGGCGCGCGGATGGCGAACCCATCTGTTCGAAGGCCCCGAAGGTTGGGCCGCACGCCTCGTCTCAGAAGGGCTGCTGAGCGCTGAAGAAGCTACATGACACAGATTGACATCATCCCTTTCGACGCTGGCGAAGCACAACTGGACTGGATCGGCTTTACCGACGCGCTCGCCGCAGGCCATGACCTGCCCAAGGCGGAAATTGCCGATACGTTTCTATACCGTGGCGATGATACGTTGCTTAACCGCGCAGCCTGGATTGACGGCATGGGCCTTGCGGTGAAATCAGCAACGGTTTTCCCGGGCAACCCTGCCAAGGGCCATCCGATGGTGAATGGTGGCGTCTCGCTCTATTCTGACACCGACGGGATGCTGGAAGCGCTGGTCGATTTTCACCTTGTGACCAAATGGAAAACTGCGGGCGATAGCCTGCTTGCTGCACGCCGTCTGGCACGGCCGGACAGCAAAAACATTCTGATCGTGGGCGCAGGCACCCAAGGTCGCGGCCTGCATGCAGCCTATTCCGCCGCCTTCCCTGAGGCCCGTTTTACGCTGTGGAATAGAACCCCAAATAACGCCAAAGCGATGGCCGCCGATATCCCGAACCTGACCCTTGCGGACGACCTGGAAGCTGCCGTGCGCGCCGCTGACATCATCACCAGCGCCACCATGTCGACTGCGCCGCTGATCAAAGGCGACTGGCTTCAGCCCGGCCAGCATCTTGATCTAATCGGGGCCTATCGACCCGATATGCGCGAAACCGATGACACAGCGCTGACCCGTGCACGCATCTTTGTTGACAGTTTCGAAACCACTCTGGGCCATATCGGAGAGATCAAGATACCTTTGGAAACCGGGGCCATAAAACGGGATGACATCCTCGCGGATTATTACACCTTGGATCAGTTTGTGCGCACATCGCCTGACGAAATAACCCTTTTCAAGAATGGCGGTGGGGCACATCTGGATCTGATGGCCAGCCGCTATATACTTGACCGGTGGCGCGCGCGGAAATGATGTGGCTAGGGCTGATACTACTGGCAATTATCGCGATTCCGATCCTGATTGAACGCTATCGGTCACCGATGAATGACGTGGCACGGGGCAGCGCACCGGGGCAATTTGCCGAACTTAGCCGGGGCGTGACCCATTTTGAATGGTTTGGCCCCACCAGCGGCCCCGTGGCCGTTTGTGTGCATGGCCTCACCACCCCCAGCTTTGTCTGGCGCAGCATCGCCAAGGCGCTTGCTCTGATGGGGTTTCGCACGTTGGTTTATGACCTGTATGGGCGGGGCTATTCGGATCGACCAAGCGGTGTTCAAGACCGTGAGTTCTTCCTGACACAACTCGACGAGCTTCTTGAGCACACAGCCGTGACAGAGCCGGTCATGCTTTTAGGCTACTCCATGGGCGGCTCAATTGCTGCGTGTTTTGCGGCATCCAACCCTGATCGCGTTGACCGGCTGGTGTTGCTTGCCCCCGCCGGGATGGGGCTGGTGCCGCATACGCTGACGGACTTTATTGCCAAAACGCCTGTCATCGGGGATTGGCTGATGCTTGCCGTCTTCCCGACGAAATTCCGGCGGGGCATCAAGGCGGAACAAAAGCTGTTCAGCAATGTGCCAGCTGTCCATGAAGGCCAGTATGACCAGTTGGAATACAAACACTACGTGGCTGCTGTACTTGCCAGCCGCCGAGGTATTCTGAACGAAGTGTTGCAAGACGAACATCGCGCAATCCATGCATCCGGCATTCCAGTGTTGGCCATCTGGGGCGACAATGATCAGGTTATCCCGCAATCCGCCATAGGAAGCCTTGCGGAATGGAACCGCGCCGCCGAACATGATGTCATTTCAGGTGCCGGGCATGGCTTGCCCTATACCCACGCCACCGAGGTGATCGAGAAAATTCGCGACCACCTGTTGGCAGCAACCTAGGCGGTCACCAACCCCTCAAGGCGCTTTTCACGGATTGGCAGATGGACCAACGCGCTGAACGCACCGACTGCAACGCCGATCCACCAAACTGCGGTATAGCCGCCGTAAACATCATACAGCCGCCCCCCCAGCCAGACGCCGACAAAACTGCCCAGTTGGTGGCTGAAAAACACGATGCCATATAGCGTGCCCATATAGCGCAGCCCATAGATATGGGCGACCAAACCGCTGGTCAGCGGCACGGTCGCCAGCCAAAGCGACCCCATCGCGATCGAAAACACGATCACTGAAAGCGGCGTGATCGGCAGCAGAATAAACAGCGCCGAAACGACAGTGCGGGCTGTATAGATGCCCGCCAAGAGGTATTTCTTGGAATAGCGCTTGCCTGCCCAACCGGCCAGCAACGTCCCCCCGATATTGGCTAGGCCAATCAGCGAAATCGCCACTGCCCCCAATGCAGAGGTCGTCGTGATACCGATACTATGCAAGATGCCTCCGGCAAGGATCGGGCCGCACAGTTCTGTCACGAAGGCCGGAAAATGCGCTGTCAAAAACGCCAGTTGGTAGCCGCAGGAAAAGAACCCCACAAAAATCAGCGTAAAGGACGGATCTTTGAACGCCTTACCCAAGATTTCGCCCAAGCTTTCGTCAAGTTCCGACTGGGTGACCATGGCAGGTGCCCGCATCAACGGCAGCGTCAGGGTCATGGCCAAGACGGTTCCTGCGAAAACCAAGAATGTGCTTTGCCACGTCAAGAAGCCCAGCATCCATTCTGCTACGGGTGCGCCAAATACCTGCCCCGCACTGCCCGCTGCCGTGACAATCGCCAAAGACATCGACCGGTTTTCCGCGCTTGAGGCACGCCCGACCACAGCCAGAATGACCCCAAAACCAGTCCCTGCAATGCCGAAACCAACCAACCACGCGTAGGTCTGGTGCTCTATCGGGGTAACCGAATTGGCCGAAAGCACCAGCCCAACTGCATACACAATGGAGCCGATGACAATCGCACGTCGATCTCCTCTTTTTTCTGCCATTGCGCCAAAGAACGGTTGTCCGATGCCCCATGCAAGGTTCTGAATGGCAATGGCCAAGGAAAACTCGGATCTGAGCCAGCCAAATTCAGCCGCAATGGGGATCTGAAAAACGCCGAAAGATGCGCGCACTGCGAAACTGACCATGATGATCAGGCAGCTTACGATCAAAACCGGCGTAAAAATCGATGCGTTCTTTTCCAAATCACTGTCCTTTGGTGTTTTTTCTCTGCACCCTAGCTTTGAAAGTTTTCGCGTCAATTCTATTCGGCAGACCCTAGATGCGCCCCCAATGGCCGGCGCTTCTTTTCAAACGCATCGGCGCGTTGTAAGCCAAATATATGACCGATTTACGCACAATCTATGATCAACGCATCGCGGACGGCAGCCTAACAGCAGACCCCGCCCAAGAAGCCGTCCTGCCGCAACTGGACCGCATCCGGACCGCGCTGATGAACCCCGAAAAAAAGGGCTTTTTCAAACGTGCCCCCGAACCTCCAAAGGGCTTGTACCTTTGGGGCGGCGTTGGCCGTGGCAAGTCGATGCTGATGGATATGTTCGCGGATAATATGGGCGATGTGCCGGTGCGCCGGGTGCATTTTCACGCTTTCATGCAAGAAATTCACAGTGCCATGCACGAGGCCCGCAAGACCGGCGTCGATGATCCAATCGCACCTGTCGCCGCGGCTGTTGCTGCTTCGGTCAAACTGCTGGCGTTTGACGAAATGCAAATCAGCGATATCACCGATGCCATGATCGTTGGCCGACTGTTTCAGGCGCTGTTTGCTGCGGGTGTGGTCGTGGTGACCACCTCGAACCGAGTGCCTGACGATTTGTACAAAGACGGGCTGAACCGTCAGATTTTCTTGCCCTTCATCGATTTGATCAAAGAAAAGATGGAAGTTTGGGAGCTGACCAGCCCCCGTGATTACCGGCAGGACCGGCTGGCAGGGACGCAGTCGTATTTTACCCCGGTGAATGCTGAAAGCCGCACCGCGATGGATGATGTCTGGGCAGACCTTGCAGGTGGTGAAGGGCAAGAGTTGGTTCTGCGGGTCAAGGGGCGCGAAGTTGTCATACCGCAGTTCCGAAACGGTGTGGCCCGCGCAGGGTTTCACACCCTTTGCGGGCGTGCCTTGGGGGCTGCTGATTACTTGACCTTGGCGGATGCGGTTCGCGTGTTGCTGCTTGATAATATACCCGCATTGGGCAGATCAAACTTCAACGAGGCGAAGCGGTTCGTCACCTTGATTGACGCCCTCTACGAGGCAAAGGTCCGCCTGATCTGTTCTGCTGCGGCATCGCCCGAAATGCTTTATCTTGAAGGCGAGGGTATCTTTGAATTTGAACGCACGGCATCGCGCTTGCGCGAGATGCAGGCCGAAGGATGGGGCATCTAGCGCCCCGGAATTTTCACGACCTGCCCGACAGAAGCCTCTGCTAGACGGTGAGAAATTTTGTTGGCCTTCGTGATACGCATGTGTTCCTGCGGATCACCATAATAGGCCAAAGACAAGCCAGCCAAGCTGTCAGACAGACGCAAAAGATGCTTTCTGGACTCCTCAGACCCAGCAACGGCATTTGGCCGCGATTGTGCAAATTGGACCGCGCTTAGCAAACTTGGTGTATCGAGCCGCCCCGACAGGGTCAGCAATGCCTCTGGTGTCTTGAAATGTCCCTTTGCCGTCGCGCTATTCAAAAGGGAATCTATGTAGGCATCTGATTTATTCGCCGTTATTGCCCATATCAAATAGGACTGTAGGATCAGGCCTTTGGGTGTGTCATCAAATGATTGCACCGCATATTCGACCAGCGCAGGCATATCCACTTTCGGATCTTTCTGCATTTGATGCAGCATCTTTGCAGGGGTAAGGCTGAATTTGGGCGCGGTCACCATGCCAGCAACTATGGGTATGCCTTGCGCGCCCGTGTCCCCCTCAATCGCGCCCGTCGTAATCGGAGCATTGTGGTAAGGGTCACGCCCCAAATCCAAAATCAGGAAACCGCCTGTGAAAACGGCGATCAGACAAATAGAGGCGATAAGCGCCTGCTGAATAAAGCCATATTGCGTTTGTCTGGTAATCACGAAAATGCCCCCCAATGCGTGACTGAACTACGCTTCGATCTTAGAGGGGCAAAAAATGATAATTCGTAAACGATCTTACGTTTACCGGACAAAAACTAGCTGTTTTCCCGCAGCACCGCGCCCGCCAGATAAAGCGATCCGCAAATCAACACACGTGCGTTGCCGTCCAGCGCGTTAATGGTTGCTAATGCCTCTGCCACACTGGTGGACTGGACAGCTGTCAGCCCGGCCTTTTCGGCAGCCTGCGCCGTCTCAGCGGCGGGCAAAGTCGCGGCTTCACCCGGGATAGAGACCGCAAACAGCTTGTCGGCATGGGCAGCAAGCGGGCGCAGATAGCCGCCGATATCCTTGGTATTTAGCATACCGCAGATCAAATAGGTCGGGCGCTTGGGCATGTCGTCCAGCAACGCTGCAATCGCTTCGCCCGCAGCAGGATTGTGCCCGCCATCCAGCCACAACTCGGCAGCGGGTGCTGTGTCGACCAACGGCCCCTTGCGCAAACGCTGCATGCGCGCAGGCCATTGCGCTTGGGTCACGGCAGCCTCGCAAGGGCCGGCTGCGATCCCCAACTGACGCAATGCGGCAAGGGCAGCGCCAGCATTGGAAATCTGGTGCGCGCCCAACAGGTTAGGCTTGGGCAGATCCAGCAGACCCGTCTCATCCTGATAGACCATGCGGCCTGCCTCTTGGCTAACGTGCCACTGCTGCCCATAGGCGAGTATAGGGGCAAGATGACGCGCAGCTTGCGCCTCTATTACGGCCAGTGCTTCGTCTTGCTGGGGGCCAACGATACACGGGACGCGGCGCTTGATGATACCCGCCTTTTCGCCAGCAATCTCGGCAAGCGTATTGCCCAGATATTGCTGGTGGTCGATCGATACTGGCGTGATCACTGTCAGTGCTGGCGCGTCGATCACATTGGTTGCGTCCAACCGTCCACCAAGGCCCACCTCAAGCAAGGTATATTCGGCAGGGGTGCGCGCAAACGCCAGCAAAGCAGCACAGGTCGTGATCTCGAAATAGGTGATGCTTTCTCCGCCATTGGCGTCATAGCATTCATCAAGAATAGCGGTAAGATCAGTCTCTGAGATCAGGTCACCGGCCACGCGGATACGTTCGTGGAACCGCGCCAGATGCGGCGAGGTATAGGCATGCACCCGGTGGCCTGCAGCCTCGAGGCCAGCGCGGATCATCGCTTGCGTTGACCCTTTGCCGTTGGTGCCAGCGATATGAATCACAGGCGGCAGATCGTTTTGCGGGTTGCCCAAGGCGTCCAACAAACGCCACATCCGGTCCAAGGTCAGGTCAATGATCTTGGGATGCAGCGCCATCATGCGCGCCAATACCGCGTCAGAGGTCTGGGCGATCATTTTGCGGCTTTTTCCGCCGTCGGTTCCGCCGTGCCTTCCGAGGTAAGCGCGTGCCGCAGATCGCCCCCTTCGGTGGGTGCAGGCAGATCACCACGCACCGCAGGCGGCAGATTCATCAGCATCCGCGTGATGTTTATCAGCTCGTCGCGCATCTTGGGGCGCGGCGTAACGCGGTCCAGCATCCCATGATCCAACAGATATTCGGCGCGTTGAAACCCTTCGGGCAGCTTTTCGCGAATGGTTTGTTCGATCACCCGTGGCCCTGCAAAGCAAATCAGCGCGCCAGGTTCTGCAATATGAACGTCGCCCAGCATCGCATAGCTGGCCGTCACACCACCGGTCGTCGGGTGGGTCAGCACAACGATATAGGGCAAGCCCGCTTCTTTCAGCATCTGCACCGCAACCGTGGTCCGCGGCATCTGCATCAGGCTCAGAATCCCTTCTTGCATACGCGCACCACCGGCGGCGGAAAACAGGATCAGCGGGCGCTTTAGCTTTACCGCTTCTTGGGCGGCCGCGATGATCGCGTTGCCGACATACATCCCCATGGACCCCGCCATAAAGGAGAAGTCCTGTGCCGCAGCCACAATCGGTGTGCGCCCCATATCGCCTGTGGCAACAAGCATCGCCTCGGCTTCGTTGGTTTGCTTTTGAGCGGCTTTCAGACGATCAGGGTATTTTTTCTGATCACGAAAATGCAGCGGATCCGGCGTTGGCGCGGGTACTTTGACTTCGTTGAAAACGCCACCATCGAAAAGCGCGTGAAAACGATCGCGCGGGGTGATGGCCATGTGGTGGCCGCAGCTGGTGCACACATTCAGGTTGTCCGACACCTCTCGGTGGAACAGCATGGTGCCGCATTCATCGCATTTCGTCCAAAGATTATCGGGCGTCTCGCGGCGCGAGAAGATCGAATTGATCCGGGGACGGACGTAGTTGTTGATCCAGTTCATGGCGAACCTCTGCTGGCAGTTTCGCAACCCAAATAAGCTGCCGTTTCGTAAATTGCAATCAACGCCGGATCGCCAGACGCGCGGCCAGCCAACTAACGAACATAATGCCGAAATCCACAGGCAACCATGCGCGCAGGGCCTCTGTATCCTCCATCGAGAAGGGAACAAGGTACAGCGCCAGACCAGACAGGTCGTCGGGCATTGATGCGATCAGGATTGCGGTCACATTATTGCAAAAATGCACCGCAATCGCAGGCCCAAGCGACCCCGCACGTGCGGTAAGGTCAGCCATCAACATGCCGAAAACGCCAGCCCAAAGTGCGATTACGATCGCATTTTCCCCGGCCTGATCAGGCAGATAATGCCCAAGCGCAAACAGGGACGATGGCAGCACCATCCAAATCAACGGCGACTTAAACCGCGCCGCCAGCTGCTGCTGCACATACCCGCGAAAGACAATTTCTTCGGCGCTGACCTGAACAAGCACGAAGACCAGCGAAAACGGCAGCAAAACCAACCACTGACCAAGCGGCATATTGGAAACAAACGGGGTGCCAAAGTTCCACGGTGGCAACAAAAAGGTGACCGCGCCGATTATCACCAAGATCCGCACAACCGCGATAAATTGCGGCACGGCAAGGTTGACCGGCCCGATCAACCCCGACACGGGCCGCCGGTGAATAAGCCGCGTCACCACGGCAATGCCAACAATCATCAGGCCAAAGCTGCCCAACAGCAAAAACATGGCCATCGGCGTTTTGCCTGTCAGCAGATCTTCATAAAAACTGCCGTATTCTGGCCCGAGGATGTTAAACAACGTGCTGAAAAACAGGTTATTGAGCAACAAATAGACGGCAGACGCCACAAGGAAGCCAACAATCAGCTTCCAGATCGCGGCTGAGGCAACCGCAGGGGCAAAAAAGGCTTTATGCGCGTCGTATCCGCTCATAGCTGGCTATCCTGTACCGGGGGGTTCGGTTTCGCATCCTCGCGCGGGATATGAAGGCCCGCTGCACGCAACAGTTCTGCGGCACCGGTCAGATGACCCGACACCGTCCGCAGCAAGCTTAGCAAAATGACGCGGTCATTTTCAATCACCGACCGGAATTGATCCGCACCGATCCGCAAGAACTGGCTGTCTTCTGTTGCGCTGAAATCAAGCTGGCGGGGTTCGTTCATGATGACTGCAAGGTCGCCAATCAGACGCCCTGCTTCGACGCTTGAGATATGCAGTTTTGTCCCGTTGGTTTCGGTCCAGTACAATTCACCCTTGCCGGACAGACACAGATAAACCGCATCGGCAGGCTGCCCCATCGAGAAAATCTTTTCGCCCTTTTTGACCGGAAACCACTGCGCGGCGAACGCCAGCAGACGCTGGTTGCGCGGGTCAAGATTGCCGAACATTTCATTGCCAGCGATAATCCGCAGTTTGCGCCGCAGATCGTCGGAAATGCTGTCGTCCTGATTGGGCGTTTCGCTTTGCGCCACACCGTCAATACGCCCGCCCCGAATTTTGACGAAGATGTCGAAATCCTCAGGATGGGAAAAATGGTCATCCAGATAAATCTGCGTCATCTCGGGCAGCAAATTCCCCAACCGGTCACGCAGCCGCCTGAAACCTTCGGCATCCTGACCCGCAAGAGATTGGTTGAAAACCAAAATATCGGGGCGCTTTATCGCAGCCCGGCTGAACGAGGCGCGTTCCTGAAACGACTGTGAAATATTCGCACCTGCAATACTGGTTGGGACGTCGAAAACTGTGACGGCAACATCCTTTTGCAGATCATGCTCTTTGAAAATCTCAAGC
The DNA here is from genome assembly GCF_041552635.1 of Sulfitobacter sp. Taxonomy (GTDB): domain Bacteria; phylum Pseudomonadota; class Alphaproteobacteria; order Rhodobacterales; family Rhodobacteraceae; genus Sulfitobacter. The sequence goes on along the minus strand of NZ_JBFEKM010000088.1, from coordinate 930 downwards.
ACCAGATCCATCACCAAATCGGCCTGCAAACCCGCCACTGCAGAAATCCGGCCGTACAGAACATTTTCCAGAATTGTCAGCCGGGGCAGATAGTTTTCCGGGCTTATGGGGACGAAAAGATCTTTCGCCATTTCGCGCATTGCAGCACCTTGATGCTTGCGGATCGCCAATATCTCTTGCTTGAAAGTTTCGGGGAAACCAGGGCCGATCTGCTCGGCGGTAAAAGCAAAAGGCACAGTCAGCAGCAACGAAAATTCATCCTCGCTAAGTGCTGCATCCCCTTTGTTGCGGCGCCGCATAGCGATGTCGACCAACTGTTCATACAGCTCTTCATCAATCCCCAAAGCGGTGAAAAGCGGGTGGTCGGTGCCATCCCTGCCAAAAGTTTGGTGCAAGGTTTCCACCAAGGTTTGCGAAATCGCCACGCCTTGTTCGGCAAGCCCCTGATCAATGATCATCGAAAGGAACCTGCGTTCAGAGGCCAGACCCGCCTGTGAAATATTGCGCAAAGGGGCCGCAAACATCAGGTTACCCCCCAAGGCCAAAGCAGGGTTGAACTTGTCAGGATCAAAGCGGTGCACGACCTTGTCCAACCCTTTTTCCTTCAGCTTTTCATACACTTCACCCCGCAATGCGACAATCTCGGCGGCCAGCTTGGGGCGTTCTTTGGGGTTGATGCGATCTGTGACCATCCGCTGGAACATGACATCTTCGCCATCGACCGACTTGACCAGTTCATACCACCAGTCGTTTATGTCCTCGATCGTATCCAGCCCCGCAAGTCCGGGGTCCAACCAAACGGCTTGGGTACTGTCCAGGCTATTGCCAGCGCGGGCACCTTCGATTGCCGATTTATCGCGCTGCTTTGGATCCCACAGCACAGTCTTGGGGCTGGTGCGCAACGACATCATCAAATTGTCCCCGATCGTG